>DYJB01000002.1:7748-57717 GCA_020723365.1 Candidatus Aquidulcis sp.
CACATCACAGCCTTGATCTCGGACCTGCTCGACCTCGGTCGGATTGAGGCCGGGCTCGACAGCGCTCGCGAGACAACGCCGCTGCCGGTGCTTGCCCGCTACGCGGTTGAGACGCTGCGCGGCACGGCCGAGCACCGCAAGCTGACGCTGGAAACCGACCTGCCCGAGGATCTGCCGATGGTGACCGGCGATCCGATTCGGCTGCGGCAGATGATCGCCAACCTGCTCGAGAACGCCATCAAGTACACGCCGCCGGGCGGGTGCGTGCGCATCGAGACGATGGCAGAGGCCGACCAGGTCATCCTGCGCATCATCGACAGCGGCCCGGGCATCCCGCCGGCGGAGCAGCCCTACCTGTTCGACAAGTTCTTTCGCGCCTCGAACGTTCCGGAGGATGTCGCCGGCACCGGCCTGGGGCTGTCGATCGTCAAGTCGATCGTCGACTCGCATGACGGCCGCATCTGGGTTGAATCTGCACTGGGCAAGGGCTCGCGCTTCACCGTCGTCCTGCCGGCCGTGGCGGGCTGACCGCCTCTCCGCCTGCCCCTCAAGGATCGGGACAGAGGTGGGGCGAGGGAACGCTCGTCAGCTTCAGCCGTCTGAAGGCGATCCGCTCCGTCTGGTAAGTGTGGGGACACGAAGCGTGCGCTGCCGAAGGCAGCGCACGGGAGTTAAAGGCGCCTCCCCCGGGGCGGTGAGGGGGGTAACCCGGGGGAGGCCTTCGCCAAAGGAGGAGACAGCGATGAGCGTAGGGGTGCCCCGTCTCTCGTCTCCAGCCGTCATAGTACAATGCCGCCCCGGAGGACTCCACTAGCGAAGGTCACCGGGTATATGTGACATCCTTCACAGATGGAGCCCGTGGGCTTCTCGACCCGGAATCGGGCCGGAGTCCCGCCTGGGGCGCCGATTCCGCCCCCGCCAAGCCATGAGCGACTCGGCTGACCTGCGCAGACGATTGTCCCGCCTCGGGCGCCGCGCGGCGCGGTCCGTGCAGCCCGCGCCCACACGCCCGAGCGGCACCGCCCCACTGCCTGGCGAGGAAATCGCGACGACGTCCGGCGCCGCCTACCGCCTGCAGCGCTCCTTCCCCTCCGACCACCAGCACGGCCTGGGCCGCCTGGACGACCTGCTTGCCTTCGACACGCTGCTCGCTGCGGACGTGGCCCGACAGCCGGCGCTGGCGGATACTCGCATCGAGCGGCTGCTCTTCCTCGACACGGAAACCACGGGGCTGGCAGGCGGGGCGGGGACGCTGGCCTTCCTGGTGGGCGTGGGATCCTTCACGCCCGAAGGCTTCCGACTGCGCCAGTACTTCTTGCGTGACCCGGCCGAGGAATCTGCCATGCTCCTGGCGCTGGAGGAGGACCTCGAGGCGGCGATGGGGCTGGTGACCTTCAACGGGCAGGTCTTCGATCTGCCGCTGCTCGAGGCGCGCTATATCGTCGGGCTGAGGCGGCGCCGCAACCTGGTCGCCTCACCGCACCTGGACCTACTGCATCCCTCACGCCGTCTGTGGTCGCGCGCCTTGCCCGACTGCAGCCTGAGTACCATTGAGCGGCAGGTCCTTGGCCTGCAGCGCAGCGAGGCCGATATCCCCGGAGCGCTGATCCCCGACCTGTACCGCGAATACCTGCGCAGCGGCGATCCGGGCGGGATGCAGCGCGTGATCTACCACAATGCCATGGACGTGCTTTCGTTGGTGGGGGTCGCCACCCAGGTGCTCGGGCGACATCGGCAGGGGGACCTAGGGCAGCTCTCAGCCTCCGAAGCGCTGGCCGTCGGCCGCTGGCACCAACGAGCCGGCCGCTCTTCCCCGGCCGAAAACGCCTTGCGGTCGGCGGTCGACACTTCGCAAGGCTCCCTCCACCTCGAGGCGCTGCGGCGGCTGGCCGAGTACCTCAAGCGCGAGGGACGGGCGGTGCAGGCCTTGGCCGCGTGGGCCGAGTGGCACGATCGTGCTCCTGCCGATCCCCGGCCGTGCGTCGAGCTGGCGAAGTACTACGAGTGGGAAGGGCACGATGTGGACCAGGCGTCCTACTGGACTCAGGAAGCGCTCGACACCCTGAGGCGCTGGCCGGACGATTGGCGCCGGCAGGAGGAAGAGACGCGCCTGGTGCGTCGGCAGTCTCGCCTGGACGGCAAGCGCAGCATCTCTGCTGCCGGCGGCGGCGGGCTGGCGAGCTAGGCCTGCTGCAGCGAGCTCGCCGCGTGTTCGAAGCGCGCCCGGGCGTCGGAGGCGACGCGGCGGAGTTCGGGAGTCAGCGCCAGGGATCCGACGCCCGGCATGAGCTCGGGATTGACCGGCGAGGCCCACACGCCGTCCTGACGCTGCTCGGCAACGACGTTGCATGGCAGGAAAAGGCCGGCGCGGGCGTCGCCCGAGAGCGCGGCATGAGCCGGCGGCGGGTTGCACGCCCCCAGGATCACGAACGGGCGGAAGTCCTTTCCAAGCCTGTCCTCGAAGGCGGCGGGCACGTCGATGCGCGTCAGCACACCGAGGCCTTCCTTCGAACGTGTCCCGGTCACGGTGTCCGGGGCCGCAGCGAAGGATAGGTTCAGGCGCAGCTCAAGCCCGATCGGCTGCTCCATGACTCGCCTGGCAGCCTCAGGCCTATCGGGCCGTGGCGACGCTGTTGAGCTCATCGCGCACCGCCCGGTACAGGTGTTCGGCCTTCAGCTCCTGCAGCGTATAGCACGGCCCGCCGAGGCGATCGGCCAGGCCGCGCGCCAGCCCCTGGTCGAACGCGGCATGCTCCATGTTGATCACCACCGAGCGGACGTCCTGCGATTTCAGCAAGTCGGCCACCTGGTGGGCTTCCTCCTGCGGAGGCAGCGGGCCCATCGAGACGTTGCCGGCGCCGTCGGTGAGCAGGATCATGAGCGGCAGGACGTCGGGGTGGGAGAGCTTCTCCTGCTGCAGCGTTTCCAGGGCCAACCGCAGCCCGGCCGAAAGCGGCGTCTTGCCCCCTACAGGGATATCGGCGAGCGCTCGCTGGGCCAGCTGAACGGAGTTCGTCGGTGGAAGGACGGTCAGCGCACGGTCCTTCTGGAAGACGATCAATCCGACCCGGTCGCGGCGTTGGTAAGCGTCCGTCAGCAGCGACAGGATGGCGCCCTTGGTGGCCGACATGCGTTCGGCGACGGCCATCGACCAGGAGGCGTCGACGACGAACAGGATCAGGTTGGCGGCCTTGCGCACGCGCACCTTGCGCTGAAGGTCGGAGGTCTCGATGGCGAAGGCCACGCGCCGCCTCTGTTCCTTGCGCTTGATCTGGTGCGGTGCGGCGGCCCTCAGCGTGGCATCGAAGGCGATATCGGTCTTGGTGCCGTTCGCCGGGCGAGCGGTGATGTAGCGGCCTCGTTTGCGGTCGGTGCGGGTTTGCGTGCGGCGGCCGCCCAGCCGGCGGGTCATGCGGTCGAGCTGGCCTTCCAGGCGGCGGGGGTTGAAGGATTCGCCGGTCTTGACCTTGTCGCCCCCCTCCCACCAGTTGGCCTGGAGCGAATCGACCGGGGCCTGCTGGGCAGGTTCGGCCAGTCCACGCCGCTGCTCGTCGGCCGTCGCCTCGCGGGCTACCCCGCGGGGCTCACTTTTTTTTTATCGGCGGGCTGGGGCTCGGAGGCCGGCTCGGATTCGTAGGCCGCGCCGACCTGCGCCTGGGCCTGGTCGATGCGGGCCTGCAGGTCGTCGAGGGTGATCTCGCTCTGGTGGAACGGGCCGCGGCGCAGGCGGTGGGGAAGCGCCAGTTCGGCCGCCAGGGCGATATCGAGGTCGGTGATGGCGGTGCGGGCTTCGAAAGCGGCCTGAGCGCGGGCGGCCTTGAGGATCACCAGGTCGGCGCGGTGACCATCGACCTGAAGGGACGAGGTCAGGGCGGCGATGGACAGCAGGTTGCGCTTGCTGTAGGTGACGCGGTCGACCAGCCGTCGGGCGGCGTCGATCGTCTGTGAGAGGCTTCCTTCCTGGCTGAGCCAGTGGTCGCGGAAGCCCTGGCCGTCGGCCTCGAAGGCCAAGTTGCGTTCGATGATGGCCACCCGCTCGGCCAGCTCGGAGATGCCCCGGATATCGACCGACAGGGCAAAGCGGTCGAGCAGCTGCGGGCGCAGGTCGCCTTCCTCCGGGTTCATCGTCCCGACCAGGATATAGCGCGCCGGGTGGGCAAAGGAGATGCCCTCGCGCTCGACGATGTTCATGCCCAGGGCGGCCGAGTCCAACAGCAGGTCGACGACGTGGTCATCGAGCAGGTTGACCTCGTCGATGTACAGCAGGCCCCGGTTGGCGGCCGCCAGGACCCCGGCCTCGAAGCGGCGCTCGCCGCGCTTGATGGCGGCTTCGATGTCGAGCGTGCCGACGACCCGGTCTTCGGTGGCCGATACGGGCAGGTCGACGAAGGACGTGCGCCGCATCTCGACCGGAAGCTCTTCGCCGCAGGCCACTCGCTCGCGGCACTCGGTGCACCAGGTGGTGGGCTGATCGGGGTCGCAGGCGAAGCGGCAGTCGGCGACGACGCGCACTTCGGGGAGCAGGGCCGCCAGCGCCCGGGCGGCGGTCGACTTGGCGGTGCCGCGCTCGCCGCGGATCAGCACGCCGCCGATGCGCGGATTGACGGCATTGAGCAGCAGCGCCCGGCGCATGCGCTCCTGTCCGACAATGGCGGTGAAGGGGTAGACGACGGCCACAGCAGAGCTCCGACGGGCATTATACCCCTCGCCCCGCGCGCCCGGCGGGCGTCCGTTGTCAAGACAACCGTCTACCCTTATAATCTCCCCATCCTGTTCCAAAGAAAAGGCATCGTTCGATGGAGAACAATCCGCAGACCATCGGGTCAGAGCCCGGCCAGCCCAACGAAGCGGGGGCGGCCGATGTTCATCCGATGGACGCCCTCCTCGGGGGGGAGTCGCTGGACATGGAGACTCCGCGCCGGGGCGAGATCCGTCGGGGCACGATCGCACGCGTGTCCGATGGCGACGTCCTGGTCGACATCGGCGCCAAGTCCGAAGGCATCATCCCGGCCCGCGAGCTCGAGCAGCTGCCTGACGAAGTGCGCCAGGGGCTGATCGTGGGCGCCGAGATCAGCGTCTACGTCATTCGCGCCGGCGGCGGGGAGGACGGCCTGGTCCTTTCGCTGGCCCGCGCCGAGGAAGAGCACGACTGGTCCGAGGCCGAGGGCCTGCTCGCCTCCCAGGAGACGCTGCACGGCTCGGTCGCCGGCTACAACAAGGGCGGGCTGATCGTCAAGCTCGGTCACCTGCGTGGCTTCATCCCTGCCTCCCAGGTCAGCCTGTCCCGCCGCCGCCGGGCGGAGGGCGAGACCCCCGACAAGCGCTGGGGCAAGATGGTCGGCGAGCCGATCGTGGCCAAGGTCATCGAGGTCGATCGGCGGCGCAACCGGCTGATCCTCTCGGAGCGCGCGGCGGCCCGCGAGGCTCGCAAGGTCCTCAAGGAACACCTGATCACGGAGCTGCAGGCCGGCGAGATCCGCAGCGGGCATGTCATCAGCCTGGCGGACTTCGGCGCCTTCGTCGACATCGGAGGCGCCGACGGCCTGGTGCACCTCTCGGAGATCTCCTGGCGCCGCATCGGCCATCCCAAGGACCTGCTCAAGGTCGGGCAGGAAGTCCAGGTGAAGGTGCTGGGCGTGGATCCGGAGCGCAAGCGCATCAGCCTGTCGATGCGCGAGCTCGAGCCCGACCCGTGGGAGACGATCGCCAAGCAGCTCAAGGAAGGCCAGCTGGTGGAGGGTCAGATCACCAAGCTGACCAAGTTCGGGGCTTTCGCCAGCCTGAAGGGCATGGAAGCCTACGAGATCGAAGGCCTGATCCACATCTCCGAGCTCTCCGATCGGCGCGTCGAGCATCCGCGCGAGGTGCTGGAGGAAGGCCAGACGGTGTCGCTGCGTGTCATCAAGCTCGATCAAGAGCGTCGCCGCATCGGCCTGAGCCTCAAGCGCGTCGACTCGGCCGAGTATGCCGACACGGATTGGCAGACGGCGATGCGCGATCTGAGCGAGGACGGACCTCGCCCGGCGCCGGAAGCTGAAGAGGACTTCGACGCCGACCTGGAAGCCGAGACTCCTCCCGAACCCGGGACGCCGCCTGAACCCGAGGCGCCGCCCGAGTCCGAGGGCGAAAGTCCTGCGGCGGCCTGAATTCCAGCCGGGCCGGGTCTTTCGAGACCCGGCCCTTTTCTTTCCTATGCAACGCTAACGCGCCCGTCAGGCAGAAGCGGGGCCATGTTTGGTAGAATGAGACCAGTTCGGGACGAATTGCGTACCCGGACGGGAGGGCCGTGACGTGGCCGACAAGATGGAACGCTTCACGCAGCGCGCCCGGCGGGTGTTGAGCCTGGCGCACGAGGAAGCGGAACGACTGCATCACAACTACATCGGCACGGAGCACCTGCTGCTGGGCCTCATTCGCGAGGAAGGCGGCGTGGCGGGCCGCGTGCTGCGTGAGCTCGGGCTGGACACAGCCCGCGTCAAGGAAATGGTCGAGCGGCTGACGGGCGTCGGCCGGCAGGGCGGCATGCACGTCGAGCTCTCGCCGGGGACCGAGCAGGTGCTGCAGTACGCCATCGAGGAAGCCCGCCGCATGGGCCATCACTACATTGGCACCGAACACCTGCTGCTCGGGCTGGTTCGGCAGGGTGAGGGGGTGGGGATCGAGGTGCTGCGACGCCTGGGCATCACCCCCGAGCAGGTGCGCCGCCAGACACGGCGTGTGCTCCAGGAAAGCCCGGCGCAGCCGCCGCAGCCGCAGAAGGCCTCCCAGGCCGTCTCGGCCTCTCGCAGCAAAGACAAGGAAGCCAAGACGCCGCTGGTCGACCAGCTGGCGACGGATCTGACCGCCCTGGCCGAGGAAGGCAAGCTCGATCCGGTTGTCGGCCGCCAGATGGAAATCGAGCGCGTGATCCAGATCCTGGCGCGGCGTACGAAGAACAATCCGGCGTTGATCGGCGAGCCGGGTGTGGGCAAGACGGCCATCATCGAGGGCCTGGCGCAGCGGATCGTTTCCGGGGACACCCCCGAGCCGCTGCTCGGCAAGCGCCTGCTGCAGCTCGACGTCGGCTCGCTGGTGGCCGGGACGATGTACCGCGGGCAGTTCGAGGAGCGCCTCAAGCGCGTCATCGACGAGCTCAAGTCGGCCCAGGCCATCCTGTTCATCGACGAGGTCCACATGCTGGTGGGCGCCGGCTCGGCCGGGTCGTCGGTGGACGCCGCCAACATCCTCAAGCCTGCCCTGTCGCGGGGCGAGCTGCAGGTGATCGGCGCCACCACCCTCGATGAATACCGCAAGCACATCGAGAGCGATGCCGCCCTTGAACGCCGCTTCCAGCCGGTCATGGTCGAGGAGCCGTCGGTCGAGGAGACGATCCAGATCCTGCACGGCGTGCGCAAGCCGTACGAGGAGCACCACAAGCTGATCATCACGGACGAGGCGCTGGAGGCGGCGGCGCTGCTCTCGTCGCGCTACGTGAGCGAGCGCTTCCTGCCGGACAAGGCCATCGACCTGATCGATGAGACTTCGTCGCGGGTGCGCATGTACAAGAGCCCGGCGGCCAAGACGATGCGCCAGACGCTGGACGATCTCAAAGCCACCCGCCAGGCCCACGCCCAGGCAGTGGAGGAAGCCCGCTTCGACGACGCCCAGGAACTGATGGTGCGCGAGAGCGGGCTGGAGCAGAAGCTGACTCAGCTGCGCGCCGGCTGGGAGCGCAATGACGACAGCCCGAGGGTGACGGCCGAGGATATCGCCGAAGTCGTTTCGATGTGGACCGGCGTGCCCGTGACCCAGATCGCCCAGGAAGAGTCGGTCCGCCTGCTGCTGATGGAGAAGGCGCTGCACGAGCGCATCATCGGCCAGGATGAGGCCATCGACAGCATCTCCAAGGCCGTGCGCCGGGCGCGGGCGGGGTTGAAGGACCCCAAGCGCCCCGTCGGTTCGTTCATCTTCCTGGGGCCGACGGGCGTCGGCAAGACCGAACTGACCAAGGCGCTGGCCGAATTCATCTTCGGCAGCGAGGAAGCGCTGGTCCAGATCGATATGTCCGAGTTCATGGAGCGCCACAGCGTCAGCCGGCTGGTGGGTGCGCCGCCCGGCTACGTGGGCTACGAGGACGCCGGCCAACTGACCGAGGCGTTGCGCCGACGGCCGTACTCGATCGTGGTCTTCGACGAGATCGAGAAGGCGCATCCCGAGGCGCACAACATGCTGTTGCAGATCATGGAGGAAGGGCACCTGTCCGACGCCCGCGGGCGGAAGGTCGACTTCCGTAACGCCATCATCGTGATGACCTCCAATGTCGGGGCTGAGATGATCCGCAAGACCACGCAACTCGGCTTCGCCGTTCCGCGCGATGAAGCGGCCGACACACGACGCCTATGACGACATGCGCAAGACGCTGACCGAGGCGATGCGCAAGGTGTTCCGGCCGGAGTTCCTCAACCGGGTGGATGCCACCGTGGTCTTCCACGCCCTGACCCGGGAACAGATCGCCGAGATCGTCGATCTCGAATTGGCCAAGGTCGGGCTGCGGCTGCGCGAGCATGCCATTCAGCTGCGGGCTTCGCCGGAAGCGCGGCAGAAGCTTGCCGACCTGGGCTACGATCCTGAGATGGGCGCCCGGCCGCTCAAGCGCGTGATCCAGAGCAAGGTCGAAGACCGGCTTTCGGATGCGGTGTTGGCCGGGGAGTTCAAGAACGGCGACCGTGTCCTGGTGGACCTGGCCGGGGACGAGATCGTGCTGCGGCCGGATCTGGCCGAACCCCAGGGCGAGGCCGAAGCGGCCCTGCCGGCCGGCGACGCCTGACGGCAACAACCTTCACCGCTCGTGCAACATCGGGGCGGCCCGTCGGGCCGCCCCCGCTTGTTCGTGCCCCTCGCCGGCCGCGGCAGGCGCGGTTCTATAATGATGCTGCCGATGGACGGAGGGTGGTATGCCCAGGCACGGCGGAATCCCTCTGCTCTTGCTGTTGACCTGCGGACTGGCGCTGGCCGGCTGTGCCGCGCCAGCACCGAGCCCGGCAGCTGACGAGGCCGCGGGCGCTCAGGAGGCGCTGACGTCCTTCCTGGGCCTGCTGGCCGAAGGGCGGTACGACCAGGCGGCGGCGATGTACGCGGGTCCGCTTGACTCGCTGTACAGCTTCAACCCGGAGCTCGAACCTCAGGATGGCGCTGCGCTGATCGGGTATGCCTGCGGCCAGCGCCTGCTGCAGTGCCTGCCGGTGCGTTCGATCAGCCTGGCGGAGGCACCGGCGGGAGAGGACATACTCTTCAAGGTCGAGTTCAACCTCGAGGACGGCTCGCTGTTCGTCCTCGGCCCATGCTGCGGGGCGACGTCGACGGAGATGCCGCCGGTCTCAAGCTTCGAATTTCGCGTCCGGCCGGACTCCGCCGGAGGCTACTCCGTCCTGGACCTGCCGCCGTACGTTCCTTGAGCCTGACCCGACGCGCGCTGTCCCGTCCGGTCGCCGGCCGGCGCACAGCTCCATCCTCGATCCGGGAGTCATGGCATGCCCACCCGCCTCCGAACGCAGTACGTCTGCCAGCAGTGCGGCCGGACCGCCGCCCGGGAGCTCGGCCGCTGCCCGCAGTGCGGGGCGTGGAACAGCATGGTCGGCGAGGCGGTAGCTCCTCCCAAGCCGCGGCGTGTGGGGACTCCCACGTCTGGCAGCCGCCGGGCGCCGCAGAGGCTGGCGGAAATCGAGGGCGAGGCCGAAGCCCGGCTGGCCCTCCCGATCGAGGAGTTCGCGCGAGTGCTCGGCGGCGGGATCGTGCCGGCCTCGGTCGTGCTGGTGGGCGGCGAGCCCGGCATTGGCAAGTCGACGCTGCTGCTGCAGATGGCCGTCCAGATGGCTCACCACGGTCCGGTGCTGTACGTTTCGGGGGAGGAGTCCGAGCGCCAGATCAAGGCCAGAGCGCAGCGGCTGTTCGGCGCGCAGGGCGTGCCGGACGGGCTGTTTCTGTACAGTGAGACCGACCTGGAGTCCATCATCCATCACCTGGAGAGCCTGCAGCCGATCCTGGCGGTGATCGATTCGATCCAGACCGTCTACCTGCCCGAGCTTGACTCCTCCGCCGGCTCGATCACGCAGGTGCGCGACTGTGCCTCCCGGCTCCAGGCCGTGGCCAAGGCCGGCGGGACGGCCATCTTCCTGGTGGGCCATGTGACCAAAGAGGGCGCCATCGCCGGGCCCCGCGTGCTCGAGCACATCGTCGACACGGTCCTCTACCTCGAAGGCGATCCGTTCCACGCCTACCGCCTGTTGCGTTCGGTCAAGAATCGCTTTGGCGCTACGACCGAGGTGGGCGTGTTCGAGATGGGCGCCGGGGGCATGGCCGAGGTCCCCAATCCATCCGAGGCCTTCCTGGCCGAGCGCGTGGTCAACGCTCCGGGATCGGCCATCGCCGTGACGATGGAGGGCACGCGCCCGCTGCTGGTGGAGGTCCAGGGCCTGACGAGCCCGACGAGCTTCGGACACCCGCGCCTCACCGCCAATGGCGTTGACCTGAACCGGCTGCTGCTGACAATCGCCGTGTTGACCCGGCGCGTCGGCCTGAAGCTGGCCGAGCAGGATGTGTTCGTCAACGTGGTCGGCGGGCTGCGGGTCGAGGAGCCGGCGGCGGACCTGGCGATTGCCGCCGCGCTGGCCTCCTCGGTATGGGACCGAGCATTGCCGGCGGACACGGCGCTGATCGGTGAGGTGGGCTTGTCCGGCGAGCTGCGCGCCGTCGGTCAGCTCCCGGCGCGCCTGCGCGAGGCGGCGCGGTTGGGGTTCCGACGCGCCATTGTGCCCGTGAGCCCACGCCTCGAGCGGGGTGGAGCCGAGAATCTGTCGGTGGTCGAAGCGCGCAGCGTGCGCGAGGCGCTGAGGCTGGCAGCGCCCGAGGGCCGGTCATCGAACGAGGAGTGAACCCCGTCAGCCTGCGCGGGTCGCGCCGACGGGCCCGATTCTGGCGAGCAGAGATTCCGGAGTTTCCTTCGGACCGCCCTTGCCGCGAGGGAGGCGTCCTCGATTTAAGGTATCCACTCTCCGTAAGGATCCCCGCAGTGGGGGCCGCGTTCTATGCCACATCTGGGCGGCGATCGGGGGAGGAGTGCGCATGTGGGACGCAGGCGCGTGGTGTGGCTGCGCGCAACAAGCGCGGCAGCGGCGCTCCCTGCGGCGTGTCGTTAACAAAGCGGCGCCTTAAAACATCGGTTGTTTTTAGGTTGTCGACGCTCAAACACCTTGAAGCCGGCGCGTGGGTTTGCTAGAATGCACTTGTTGATCGATCGATGGTCCATGCCGGCGATACGTTGATCGATCCTCGCGGGTAGCCGTCTCCCCGACGGTGGTTAGCCACAGGTCGCAGGCAGTTGGGTGTCCGAACCGGGGCGGGCGCGTTTCCGCCCAAGGGGAATCTGCGTCCCGGTTCCTGGGAGAATCGCATGAGCGCGGAGCGTCTTTGGCAGGCGGCCCTGGGGCAACTCCAGATGGAGATGCCGCGTGCGACGTTCGATACCTGGGTCCGCGACGCCGAGCTCCTGGCTCACGAGGATGGGGCCTACATCATCGGGGTGCAGAACGCCTACGCCCGCGACTGGCTCGAAGACCGGATGCTGGCGACGGTCAAGCGCGTGCTGACCGGGCTGGCGGGCCGCACGGTCGAGGTGCGTTTCGTCGTCTGGCAGGGTGAGCCCTCGGACGAGCCGGCTGCGGCGGCGGTTCCCTCCCCGGCGGCGGCCTCCCCGCTGAGGACTTCCTCGGTCCCGCTGAACCCGCGCTACTCCTTCGAGAACTTCGTGGTTGGGCCGAGCAACCGCCTGGCGCATGCCGCCTCGATGGCGGTGGCCGAGAATCCGGCCCGGGCCTACAACCCGTTGTTCCTGTACGGCGGGGTGGGATTGGGAAAGACCCACCTGCTGCACGCCGTGGGCAATACCACCGCCGCCCAGGGTCTGCAGGTGCTGTACGTCTCATCGGAAGACTTCACCAACGACTTGATCAACGCCATCCGCAGCCACACGACCGAGGCCTTCCGCGAGCGCTACCGCCGCATCGACGTGCTGCTGATCGATGACATCCAGTTTATCGCCGGCAAGGAGTCGACCCAGGAGGAGTTCTTCCACACCTTCAACGCGCTTCACGGGCAGGACAAGCAGCTGGTCATCTCGTCCGATCGCCCGCCGAAGGCGCTGGTCACGCTCGAGGAGCGGCTGCGCTCACGCTTCGAGTGGGGACTGACGGCCGACATCCAGCCCCCGGACCTCGAGACCCGGCTGGCGATCCTGCGCTCCAAGGCGGAACGGGCCGGCAGGGTGGTCGATGACCTGCATCTGGAGCTGGTTGCCCGGCGGGTGCAATCCAACATCCGCGAGCTGGAAGGCGCGCTGACGCGGGTGCTGGCCTACTCGGACCTGAGCAACCAGCCCCTTTCGACGGACCTGATCGAGATCGCCCTGGCGGACCTGCTGCCCCGCCCCGGGGCGCTGACGGCCGACCGCATCATCGCCGCCGTCGCCGAGTACTTCGACCTGCCCGAGGCGGACCTGCTGGGCCGCGGGCGCTCGCGGGACGTGGCGCTGCCGCGCCAGATCGCCATGTACCTGATGCGCGAGGAGACCCAGGCGTCGCTGCCGCAGATCGGCGAATCGCTGGGCGGGCGCGATCACACCACGATCATGTACGGCTGCGACAAGATCATCGCGCAGCTGGAGACCGACGATGGAATGCGCCGGAAGGTGGCCGCCATCCGCGAGGCGCTCTACAACCGAGTTCGCCAGCCCGGCTAGATCGCCCCTTCCGTAAAGGTCGAATGCAGCGTCGCGCGGCCCCACGGGGCCGCGCGACGCGCTTCAGGCAACCAGGACGGGGAACGACGCCGTTCGCGTCTCATGCGTGGGGGGCGGGATGGCGAAGGGCGTGGCGCCGCTCCGGCCAAGCAGCGCCGGCTTCTGCCGGGCTGCAACGCGATCCCGCGCTGCTGAGGCGCCCGTGCCCAGGTGCGGTTGATCGGGCCGGGCTACAACAGCGTGACGGGATCGACGTCGATCGTCCAGCCCTGGGGCAAGGCAGCCGGGAGGAACGAGCGCGGGTCGGCCGCGCGCAGGACCAATTGCCAGCGATAGTCGCCTCGAACGCGTTCGAAGAAGCACGGCGCCGGGCCGATCAGGTCGCTTGGAGAGCCGGCCTCCTGGAGCGCCCGGCGGACGAGACGCCCCAGGCGCTGGGCTTCCCGCTGAGCCCGCTCCGGATCGGCGTTCCGGTAGACCAGCCGCGTCAGCCGCACGAAGGGCGGGTACTCGAGCTCCCGCCGCCGGTCCAGTTCCTGGCGGTAGAAGGCATCGTAGTCGTGGTGCGAGGCGGCGACGATGGCTTCGTGGTCGGGGTGGTAGGTCTGCAGGAGGACGCGCCCGCCGAGCAGTCCGCGGCCGGCGCGCCCGGCGACCTGGGTCAGCACCTGGAAGGTGCGCTCGGCGGCGCGAAAGTCGGGGAGGTGCAGGCCGGTGTCGGCCGAGATCACGCCGACCAGCGTCACCAGGGGAAGGTCGAGCCCCTTAGCGATCATCTGCGTGCCGATGAGGACGTCGGCCCGGTGCGCCGCAAAGTGCGCCAGCAGCACCTCATGCGAGCCGCGAGCGCGGGTGGCGTCGGCATCCCAGCGCAGGGCCTGCGCTCCGGGGAAGCGTGAGGCGAGTTCGTCCTGCACGCGCTGCGTGCCGGCGCCGAAGTAGCGCACGCGGCTCCCTCCGCAGTCGGGGCAGGACAGCGGCGGCCGGCGCCGGTAGGCGCAGCGATGACAGATCAGCGCCTCCTGTCCGGGGTGATGGGTGAGCGGGATGGCGCAGCGCGGGCAGCGCGCCACCCAGCCGCAGTCGCGGCAGAAGACGAACGTGGCCTCCCCGCGTCGGTTCAGGAACAGGATCGCCTGCTCCTTCGCCTCGAGGGTCTCCTGCAAGGCCTGCTGCAGGGGCCGGCTGAACAGCGAAGTGTTGCCGGCCTTGAGTTCCTGGCGCATGTCGACCACGCGCACCGGCGGCAGGTCGGCGCCGTGGGCTTCGTGTTCCATCCGGGCATAGCGCGGCGTGACGCCCAGGCGCCGGGACTGGGCCGCGAGCCGGCGCTGGTGTCCGAGGATACGCTGCGGAAGCCGCACCCGGTCGATGTGTCCAAGATCGGCCAGGTAGGAGGTCTCCAGATCGGGTGTGGCGCTGCCGAGCAGGCAGACCGCTCCCGTTCGGCGTGCGTACTCGATGGCGACGGCGCGGGCATGGTAGCGTGGCTCCTGGCCCTGTTCCTTGTAGGACTCGTCGTGTTCCTCGTCAAGGACGATCAATCCCAGGTCGGGCAGGGGGGCAAAGAGGGCGCTGCGAGGGCCAATGACGATGGGAAGCTGGCCGGAGCGGCAGCGGCGCCAGGTGTCGTAGCGCTCGCCCTCGGTCAGGAGCGAGTGCAGCAGGCCGATCCGGCCGGGGAAGCGCGCGGCGACGCGGGCGACCGTGAGCGGTGTCAGGGCGATCTCGGGCACGAGCAGGATGGCCGTCCGTCGGCGCTGCAGGGCGTGCTCGATGGCACGCAGGTAGATCTCCGTCTTTCCGGAGCCGGTCACGCCGTGAAGCAGGATCGGGCGCTGCGGATCGTCGAAGGCGGCGGAGACGCTCTCCCAGGCGTGCGCCTGATCGGCGGTCAGGCGCGGGGGCTCGCTCGGGAGGAAGTCGGCGGAGGCCAGCGGATCGCGCCACACCTCCGTCTCGCCCACGACGACCAGGTCATGCTCCTCCAGGAAGCGCAGGTCCTCGGCCGTGGCGCGCGTCTCAGCGTAGACCCAATCGACCTGCAGCGTGGTCGGCTCGCGCGAGAGCAGGTCGAGCACCGCTCGCCGGCGGGCATCGGATTCAGGCGAGCGGCCCAGCCGCTCGGCGGCCGCCTGCGGCGAGGCGGCCAGCGTGATGGTGCGGATGCGGCGCGGGCGCAGGCGCGGGGCGTCGAGGATCGACTCGTGCGCCACCGCCCCGCGGCGGGAGAGGCTCTCCAGCGTGCGGCGCCAGTCCTGGCGCAGCGGGCCGCGCTCGCGCAGCAGGTCGAGCACGCGCTTCTCGATCGGCGTGCGGGGTTCGGCTTCCGGATCCACCAGCGTGTAGCGCTGATCGGCCTGCTGGGCCAGCCCGGGGGGCAGCATCAGCGTCAGGCAGTCGATCAGCGGCGACAGCGTCCGCTCGGCGATCCAGGTCGCCAGCTCCAGTTGCTGCGGCCGCAGGACCGGCAGGGGATCGACGAGCGCTTCGACCGGGCGAGTCTCCGGCACCTCGGGCGTCGCCACTCTCCGGACGACGACGCCATGGACTCGGCGAGGGCCGAAAGGGACGGTGACCAGATGCCCGGGCGCGAGGCGTCCCTCCAGGTCGGGCGGCACGTGGTAATGGAACGACCCCCGCGCCGGGGGATGGTTGACGACGACCTCGACGTAGTCGGTCATTCGGCGGACGGCGGAGGCGAGGCGGCCGGGAGCAGCGACAAGCGGGCGATGCGCAGCCCATCCATCGATTCGACCCGCAGCTGCGCCTCGCCGATCGCCACCGTGTCGCCCACGCGCGCCATCCGCCCCAGCCGACCGAGCATGTAGCCGGCGATCGTATCGTAGTGAGGGTCGGCGAGCGACAGCCGGAAGCGCTCATTGACCTCCACGATGGGCGTCAGCCCGTCGAGGATGACCGAGCCGTCCTGCCGCGGCTCGATCTGAGCTTCGGTGTCGAACGGGTCCCGCATCTCGCCGACGATTTCCTCCAGCAGGTCCTCGAGCGTGACCAGCCCGGCGGTGCCGCCATATTCGTCGAGCACGATCGCCAGGTGCTGGCGGCGGGCGCGGAAGCGGCGCAGCAGGTCGCTGATGCGCACCGTGTCGGGCGCGAAGAGCGTCTCGCGCATCAACTGCCGGGCCGTGATGGCGGCGGGGTCGGGCCGGCGGGAGGCGACCAGTGCGTCCTGCAGATGGACGACCCCGATGACGTGATCGAGATCGCCCTCGTACACCGGGAGCTTGCTGACCGGGCTGCCGGCCACGGTGCGCAGGATGTCGTCGAGCGTAGCCTGCGCCGGGACGGCGACGACCTCGGTGCGCGGCACCATCACCTGCCGCACGAGCGTGTCGCCGAAGTCGAGCACGGCGTGCACCATCTCCTCCTCGTCGTCGTGCACCACGCCGCTGTCGGCGCTGGCCGACACCAGCATCTTGAGCTCCTCGACCGAGTGGGCCAGATCGGCCGGCGATGCGCTGCGCACGCCCAGCAGGCGGGCAAAGGCCTGGCCGGCGAGGTTGAGGAGCCAGGTGATCGGCCGGACGACGATGGCGGCGGCCAGGATCGGCCGGGCAACCAGCCGGGCCGTGCGCTCGGGGTCCTGAAGGGCGACAGCCTTGGGCGCCAGTTCGCCGGCGACCACCAGGACGAAGGTCGTCACGGCGAAAGCCAGCGCGGAGGAAAGGCCAAAGGCGAAGCCGGTCTGCCAGCCCTGTGGCAGGCGCTGCAGGGCGGAGTCGAACAGGCGGGCGACGACGGGCTCGGCCAGCCACCCCAGCGCCAGCCCGACAGTGGTGATTCCGAGCTGGGTGGTGGCGATGAAACGGCCCGTGTCCTGCAGGGCGCGCTGGACCCAGCGCGCCGGCGGATCGCCTTGTGCGACGAGCTCGTCGACGCGCGTACGCCGGATGCGCACGATGGCGAATTCAGCGGCCACGAGAAGGGCGTTGAGCAGAATCAGACCCGCGACCGCCAGCAGTCCCAGGATATCGGTCAACGGTTCGCTTGGCATGGTGTGGGTGAGAGGCGGGGCGAAGGATCAGCCATGCTGCCCCCGCGTGACGGCCGCAGCTCCGTACCCGACGACCGAGGCCGTGTCGCCGGTGACCTCGCCGGAGTTGGCGTAGCCGAGCAGATGGACGCGTGAAGCGCCGAGGCCCCGCGCCGCCCACAGTACGGCAGCGATGGCGGCGCGCCCGCAGGCGAAGCCTTTCCCCTGCGCCTCGGCCTCGATCACGCCGCCTGGGTCGAACGCTTCCACCTGAGCCAGCAAGTAGGCATCCAGGCTTCGGGCGACGGCGTCCGGGTAGAAGTGCGAGAGGTCCGAGCTGGCTACCAGCAGGCAGGACCGGCCGTTCAGCGCCGAGGCCAGGGCGCTGCCCAGAGCCTCCGCCGTCGCCGCGCTCTGATCGCGCAACATCAGCGGCACCAGGCGGAAGGGTCCGGCCAGGGCGCGTTGCAGAAAGGGGAGCTCGATCTCGAGCGAGTGCTCGGCGTCCTGGGCCACCCGTTCGAGGCGCAGGCCGGCCGGTAGGGAGGCCTCCACGGCGTCCAGCAGCTCGCCGTCGACGGCAACGATGCCGAGCGGGGTCTGATAGGCAGGGTGGGCGCTGGTCAGGATGCGGCCCGGGTAGGGCTGATGCATTGGCGAGACCACGACGACCGTCTCGACCGCGATGCCGCGCAGGAGATGGAAGGCCTGGCAGGCGACCGCTCCGGAGTAGCGGTGGCCGGCGTGGGGAACGATCAGGGCCACGAGGTCGCCGGCGGGGCGGGCGGAGGTGGCGGCGGCGAGTTGGGCGTCGACGGAGCGTGCCAGCGCCTGGGGAGACCCCGGGTACCACGTGCCGGCGATCGGAGACGGGCGAGGTTGATCCATGCCGGGGGGCCGACTTTGGCGAGCTGATTGTAGCACAGCGATTCCGCATGCCTCCCGGAGACCGCCGCTCGAAGGTGGGGATGGCCGATGCAGCATCGTCGAGCGGCCCGGGCAGGCAGGGCCTTGACAGCTAGCAGGCGTGAGTCTACAATGATAGAACAAATGTTCTCTCCGCCCGGCCCTTGGACGACAGCCAGCGATAGCCGGGCCGGGTCAAAGGAGATGACCGGGGCAACCGCCACCTGGCGTTCGAGGGCAGCCTTCGGGGTGCGAACCTTGGGGGCGGGAGCGGGCAAGCTGGCTGGGAAGGTGCGACATGAAGGTTGGCATGCTGTGGTTCGACGGCAAGGACGTGGACGATGTGGGGCCGAGAGTGCAGGCGGCGGCCAGCTACTATCGGGACAAGTACGGGCGGGCGCCGACCGTGTGCTTTCTGCATCCCTCGATGATGGGCGAGGTCAGGTTGGCGCAGGTGGACGGCGTGCACCTGCGCCCCAGCGACTCGATCCTGCGCGGCCACTTGTGGCTGGGGGTTGAAGAGCAGGGGGCCTGACCCGCAGCGTCAACCGGCGACGGCGGCGAAGAGGCCTACCAGGGTCGCTTCCAGCTGGGAGCCGCCCGACTTGTCCGCCAAGTCGATTTCCATCAGGCGGCGGTAGACTCGCTCGAGATCGCTCAGACGGAAGTTGCGCGCCTGCTCCGCCACCTTGCCGGCGACGAAGGGATGCACGCCGAGCGCCTGCAGCGGGTTCTTGCCTGCGTCGAGCGCCTCGCGGGCCCGCAACAGCAGCCGGAACTGGCGAATGACCATGACAAAGGCGTAGTGAGGGTCTTCTTCCTGCAGCAGGCGCTGCAGCCGGTCGAGGGCTGTGCGCGCATCGCGCTTCCCCAGCGCGTCGACCATGGCGAAGACATCCGGCTGCCCGTGGAACGAGGTCAGCAGCTCGACGTCAGCCACGCGGATCGGGCGTTCGCCGTCGACGTAGTCGCGCAGCTTGGCCAGCTCCTGATCGGCGCCTTCGGCATCCTCGCCAACCAACTCGGCCAGCACCTGCGCCGCCTCGGGCTCGATGGCCACGCCATGGAATCGGGCGCGCCGGGTCAACCAGGCCACGAAGTCCTTCCCGTGTGGTGCGGGGAGGGCCTTGAGGTAGACCGCCGGTGCATGGGCCTCGGCCCAGACCAGCAGCCTCGACTTGGGCGACAGCACGCCAGGCTCGAGCAAGACCAACGCCGTTGACGCCGGCACCCCCTCCAGGAGCTCACGAAAGCGCTCCCAGCGCTCGGCTTCGGCGCACCAGCGCCCGGGCCGCTCGAGCACAACGATCCGGCGTCCGGCCAGGAACGGCAGCGCGGCGCAGGCCTGCGCCACCTCGCCGAGCGCGGCGCTGTCGGTCGAGAAGCGCTGCACGTTCAGGGAGGCGCCGGCGTCGTCACCCTGCTTCTTGAGAAGCCGGGCGACCTGCTCGTCGCGAGCGAACGAGTCATCGCCGTGGAACAGATAGATGGTCGGTTTGGCGTCGGCCATCTAGCTCTCCGTCAGGACGCGGTGGAGCGTCGGTGTGCGGGCCCGCAGTCGGCGAACGGAGAGAATGCGGAGCTGCCCCGGCAGGGCGGCGGTGGTCACGCGGCGCTGGATGGCCGTTCCCAGGGGCTGGGCCACGATCAGGCCGAGCGCGGCGGCGAGAAGCGCCGCGGGCCACTGTTCGAGCCAGTCGTTCCAGCGGCGGCGGCGCATCATCCCGGCTACCAGGTAGGTGGCCGACCCAGCCAGGATGGCGCCGGTCATCAGGTTCGTGCCGCAGTTGGGGTGGACGGCCAGGCCGGACTCGCCCGCCTGGAGCCGGGCCAGCGCCTGGTAGACGACCTGCTGCAGCGCCTCGGTGGATACCTCGCCGGCCAGATAGAAACCGCGGGCATCGGAGCGACCGATGAGCACGGTGCGCGGTACCTGCGCGCTGAGCAGGTGGATGGTGGCATGCTCGAGGGCATGGTTGCGTCGGATGCGGAGCAGCGTCGGGTTGTCGAGGATCGTGGGCATCGTCGGCCTCAGCCGCAGCGGAGCAGCACCTGACTCTAGCGTGAGACGCCCCTGCTCGTCAAACGGCGGCTACCGGCACGGGCAGAGGTTCAAGCTGATGCAGCAGCGTCACGAATCGCGCCGGGTCGGTTTCCGCCAGGATCGCGGCCCGCAGCTCGCCCGGCGGCTGCAGCGGAGCCAGGTAGCGCGTGAGGTGTTTGCGGAAGAGGATGATCCCCTCGCGCGGACCGTAGGTGTCAAGCATGCCCTGCAGGTGGAGCCGGATCGTGGCCAGCGTCTCGCGGCGCGGCACCTGGGTGCGCTCGCGCCCCTGGAAGATCCACGGATTGCCGATGGCCCCCCGGCCGATCATGACCGCCTCGCAGCGGGTGTGGCGGCGCATGCGGCCGACGTCGGCCGGGCGCTGCACGTCGCCGTTGCCCACCACCGGGATGGAGACGGCGTCCTTGACGGCGGCGATGGCATCCCAATCGGCCAGCCCCGTGTAACCTTGTTCGCGAGTGCGTGCGTGGATGGCGATCAGTGCTCCACCGTTCTCGGCCACGGCGCGGGCGACGTCGAGGTAGTTGCGCGAGCCGGCGTCCCACCCCAACCGGATCTTGGCGGTGACCGGGATGGGCAGGGCGCGGCTCAGGGTGGCCATGAGGCGGGCGACCTTGCGCGGGTCGCGCAGCAGCCCGGCACCGGCGCCGCGGCCCGAGACACACCGCACCGAGCAGCCCATGTTGATGTCGAGCACGTCGGGGCGGTGCGCCAGAACCGCCTGCGCCGCCCGCAGCAACCGGTCCTCATCGCTGTCGAACAGCTGGTAGACGACCGGCCGCTCAGCCTCGTCGAAGGCGAGCAGGCGCTCCGTGCGCGGGCTCCGGGCGAGCACTTCCATGGCATTGACGAAGGGTGTGTAGCTCAGCGCCGATCCGAAGCTGCGGCATAGCGACCGGAAGGGGAGATCCGAGAAGCCATCCATCGGCGCCAGGATTGCTTCGCCGTACACAGGGATCGTGCCAAGGTGGAAGCCGGGAGGGGCAGGCTGCGCAGGGGGGGAGGTGGTCAGGGCGGACATCGGGTCGCAGGCGGTCCTTCCGGGCCAAGAATACCATGCCGATTCGGTCGATGGTCCCGCGCGGCCGGGTGCCTGCGGTTGGATGGGCTACAATCCGGTTATGACCTGGTCCGTGCTCGGCCACGCCTGGGCTGTCGACCTCCTGCAGCGTCACCTGCGGGCGGGAAGTGTCCGTCATGCCTACCTGTTCACCGGACCGGACCAGGTGGGCAAGCGCACGCTGGCGCTGGCCTTTGCCATGGCGCTGAACTGCGTCCAGCCGCCGCAGCCGGGCGAAGCCTGCGGGCAGTGCCGCTCGTGTGGCGGCCTGAAGCAGGAGCGGCATGCTGATCTGAGTGTGGTGCGCATCGGAGCTGGAGAGAGCGAGATCAAGATCGACAGCGTGCGGGAGTTGTCCCGCCAACTGTCGCTGACGCCGCTCGAGGCGCGCCGGCGCATCGCGCTGCTGGTGAGCTTCGACCTGGCCAGCCCACAGGCACAGAATGCGCTGCTCAAGACGCTGGAGGAGCCGCCCGATGCGGTGGTGCTGCTCCTGACGGCGCGCTCGACGGCCAACCTGCTGCCGACCATCGTTTCCCGCTGCGAGGTGCTCAACCTGCGTCCGCTGAACCCGGAGCAGATCGAGAAGGCGCTCTGCGCGGACGGCCTTCCCGCGGAGCAGGCCCGCCTGCTGGCGGCGATCTCCGGCGGACGGCCGGGCCTGGCGCGGGTGCTGGCTGCCGATGACGAGCTTCTGACGAGGCGCACGGCGGCGCTGGATGAGCTCAAGACGCTGATGGCGGGCGGGCGCGGCGAGCGCTTCGCCGTGGCGGAGAACCTGGCGCGCAAGCTCAAGAACAGCGAAGAGCTGGAGTCTGTTCGGCGACGCGTCGAGGAACGGCTGCTGACGTGGCTGACGCTGTGGCGGGACGCCCTGCTGCTGAGCCATGGGAACGAGGCCCACCTGGTCAACCCCGACCGCCGGGCCGACCTCGAGCGGCTGGTGAGTTCGCATTCTCCCGAAGCGCTGGCGTCTGCTGTCCTGGCGGCGCAAATGACGCTCGACCGACTGGATCGCAACGCCAACATCCAGCTCACGCTGGAGAACCTGATGCTCGACCTGCCGTAGCCACCGGGCCGCTAGCCCTCCGTCCACCAAATGGTCGCCGACCGGATCGAAGAAGCCCCGCACGTGCGGGGCTCCTCATTTGCGGCCCGTGCCCGGGCGGAGCTAGCGGGGCTCGACGACCAGCCGCACGGCGGTGCGTTCCTTGCCCTCGATCTCGACGGTCGTGAACTCCGGGATGCAGACGACGTCCAGCCCGTCCTCGTGCAGGTAGCCGCGGGCAATGGCCGTGGCTTTGACCGCCTGGTTGACGGCGCCTGCGCCGATCGCCTGGACCTCGGCCCGCTTGTGCTCGCGGACCACGCCGGCGATGGCCCCGGCGACGGCTGACGTGCGCGACTCGGCCGAGACCTTGATGACGTCCATCGGGCTCTCTCCCCTACGCTCAGCGACGGTAGCCCGACTGGCTGCACTTCCAAGATACTACAGGAATCCTCGTCCGATTCAAGCAATGGCCCCCGCCCCGGGGCGGCCTGCACGGGCGGGCCGCCCCGGGGCGGGGGCCGGGCAGGCGGGGGCCCCAGGCTAGTCCCGCCCGTTCACCCGGGCGACTTCCTCGGCGTCGAAGATGACCTCCTCCTTGCCTTCCAGCTTGTCGCGCATCTTGGAGACGATCAGGTCGAGGTGGGTGCTGTGGGCGACGTAGTCCAGGTCGTCGGAGGGGACGGTCAGCACAGGGCACAGCGTGAAGTTGTCAATCCACGACTGATAGAGGGCGTTCAGCTGCTCGAGGTACTCCGGATGGATCTGCTGCTCGTAGTCTCGGCCGCGCAAGGCGATCCGGCGGCGCAGCGTGTCGGTGGTTGCCCGCAGGTAGACAACCAGGTCGGGGGGCGGCAGGAACTCGGAGAGCACCTGGTAGAGCTCCCAGTAGCACTGGTACTCGCGCTCCGCCATGTTGCCCTGCAGGAACAGGTTGCGGGCGAAGATCTCGGCATCCTCGTAGACGCTGCGATCCTGAATGGCCGAGGTGGGGTGGTCGATCAGCTGGCGATGGGACCTGAGGCGGCGGGCGAGAAAGAAGATTTGCGAGTGGAAGGACCAGGTGCGCATGTCGCCGTAGAAGTCGGCCAGATAGGGGTTGTCGCCCACCGGCTCGTAGAACGGCTCCCACGAGAGGCGACTTGAGAGCAGCTGCACCAGCGTCGACTTGCCGACCCCGATGTTTCCGGCCACCGCCACGAACTTCTTCATGCGTTGCCTCCTGCGCGGATCAAGCCCCGCTGCGGGCCGCCCAGCCTTCGATCAGCGTTTCGATGGCGTCGAGGTAGCCGTCCAGCTCGAGCAAGCGTGTTGGAAGAGAAGGCGGATCGAGCCCGAGCGCGGCGAGCGCCTCGTCCCACGCGGGACGGTGTTCGCTGAGGCGGCCGTGGGCTTCAAGCACCCGCAGGGTACGCTGCCAGATGAGCAGCAGCGGGATGACGATGGCGTCGGGGCGCCCCGCCTCGACCAGCGCCTGGTAGCCGGCGAGGTGGTAGGCGCGGCGGCAGGGCGCCAGGCGCGGATCGGTCGTCAGGACGGTGGCGTCATCGAAGGCACGCGCCCAGGCGCCCAACCAGGCCGAGGGCGCGCGGCCGTCTTGCCCAGCGAGGCCCAGCAGTCGCACCAGGCCATCGGCGACGACGGTGTGCCCGAGTGCATCCGCGCGGCGCTCCAGGTCGAGCAGCCTGCGCCGCCCGGCGGCCGGCGGGCCGACGAGCAGCGCGGCGGCGTTGGCGCCGTCCAGCGCCGCCTGCAGCAGCGTCGCCAGTTCCGGTTGATCGGGAGGCGGGTGAGGCAGGCGCGCCCGGGCCGTCTCCAGCAAGGAGCGCGAGCGCGCCAGGGTGTGATCGGGACGGAAGAACTGCCCGCGGGCGCCGGCTTGGGCCCACTCGAAGAAGTGCTGCGGGTCGTACAGGAACACCGGCTCGCTGATGGCCGGACCCAGCCAGGGATCGAGTCGCAACGAGCGCGGCTGGGCGTACAGGGCGCGCCCGTGATGGACGATGTCGAGGTGGATCTCGGCCGAGAGCGGAACCATCTCGCGGGCGGCGGGAGGATCGGCCTCATGGATCAGGACCAGATCGATGTCGGCCGTTCCGCCCAGGAGCGGCTCGCCGCTGACGACGCTCCCCATCAGGTAGGCGGAGAGCACGTCGCCGGCGGCGCCGCGCGCCTCCGCCTCCCGGCGGGCGAGGTCGATCAGCTTGGCGCGGGTGATGATCAAACCAGCCGTCCTCCTGCGACGAAGGGAAGCTCGGGCTGGTAGGGGTCGATACCCAGGGCGGCGCGGATGCGGTTGGCGATGTCGCGCAGGTGCTCGGGGCGGTGGACGATATCGATGGGGTTGGTGTCGATGGCCAGAACGGGCGAGGAGCGCGGCTGGGAGAAGAACGTCTCGTAGGCGCGGTTCAGGTCGTCGATGTAGCCGCGGTCCATGCTGCGCTCGTAGGCCCGGTCGCGCATGGCAATGCGCCCCATGGCGACATCGGTGTCGACCCGCAGGTAGACGATCAGGTCGGGCCGAACGACGCGCTCGGCCAGGGTGCTATGCAGCCGCCGGTAGGTGTCGAGCTCATCGCCGCTCAGGTTGAGCTCGGCGAACAGGGCGTCTTTCTCGAAGGTGTAGTCGGCGATGAGGCTCCCGCGCGCCAGGACGTCGGGGACCACTTCGCGCTGCTGGTGGTAGCGGCTGAGCAGAAAGAAGATCTGAGTCTGAAAGGCGTACCGCTCTCGGTCGCCGTAGAAGTCCGACAGGAAGGGGTTCTCCTCGAAGGCCTCCAGGAGCAGCTCGGCCGAGAAGACCGGCTGGAGCAGCCGGGCCAGAGTGGTCTTGCCGACACCAATGACACCTTCGATGGACAGATACATGCAGCGTCCTGGAGGCGGCCGCCAGCCCGGCGGACGACCGTCGTGCGGGATGGAGAGGGTCGAGCCGGCGGCGTCGGGGTGTGGCCGATAGGATAACCGGGATGACTCGCCGGCGCAACCGGCGAGCCCTGCGCCCTCCGCTCAGGGCTCGTTCCGGAACTGAAGGCAGTAGTGGTGGTGGGTGTTGCTCACCCAGGCGTTGCCCAGTCCGTAGGGGGCGAGGCGGATGTCATCCTGACACCAGATGCGCTCGTCCTTGAGGGTGTAGACCTGGCCGAGGGCGGCCGCCAGATCCCAGGCAAGCGGGTAGATGCGGCCGCCCTTCTTGACGTTCTTGACGATCACCGTCAGGTAGGCGCCCGGGCGCATCCGCGGCTGAAGTCCGGCGTAGATCGAGACCAGTCGATTCACGAACTCGGGGTACTCGCGGATGTTGCCCAGATCGGCGGGGTGCCCGCTATAGGTGACGTCGAGGCCGGGGGCTGAACGGCGCCGGTGCTGAGTCTCAGCCCCGCGTGCGTGCAGCATGTCCCAGTAGGGCGGCGAGGTCAGCAGGTAGTCGAAGACGGGCAACTCAAGCTGGCCCAGGTCCGATGCATCGGCGGTGAGAATCTCGGCTTGCAGGCCGTCGGCGGCGCTGCCCAGGCGGGTGCGTTCCTCGTCCACGACGGCCCTGGCCAGGTCGGCATACTCCGGATTGAGCTCGATGCCGACGGCGTGCCGACCGGTGCGCAGGCAGGCCACAACGGTCGAGCCGGTCCCGACCATTGGGTCGAGGACGCGCTCTCCGGCCTTGGTGAAGAAGGTGACGAACTCCTGAGCCAGCGTTTCGGGAAACTTCCCCGGATGGCGCAGGACGTCCTTTCGCCGCCGCGGGGGATCATGGACGAACCATGATTTCTGGAACTTGAGCCAGTCGCGGGGGGCGAGATCGTTCAAGCGATTCCGGATGGGACGTTTCTCGGGCATACCTCAACCTGAGGCTGAAGGCGTGGCGACGGGGGGAAGGGCCCGCAACCGGAACGCGGTCAGGGCGGCCGTGGTCTGGCCCTGGCTGGCCGAGCGGACGAAGAAGCCGAACTGGCCCGAGGTCAGAATCGGATCGCGAACCTCCAGCACCGGCTCATCGTTGACGATCAGGCTGAAGGTATCGCCTTGCCCCAGAACAGCCAGGCGGTTCTCGGCGGGCGAGCCAGGGATGGCGGACGGGGCATCCGTCGGCCCGGCGAGCAGGACTGCGCCCGCGCCCACGACGCGTGTCACCCGCACCTGTCCCTGGCAGTCGAGGGTGAAGCGGTAATGGTCGCCGGTGGGCGTCACGCGGAACAGAATGCCGATCTCATCGGCGGCGCTGCACAGCGAGGCCCGCAGGCCTGCCTCAAGCAGGAAGTCGGCCTGGGGAGGTGTGGGAGCGAGCACGAAGCGGGAGGCGTTCGGCAGGCTGACCGCCAGGACAAGTGAGCCCTCCGACAGGCTTGCCCCGCCGCCGGTGTCACTCCCCACAGCCCAGCCCTCGCCTGCGGCGAAGCGGGCTTCGAACAGGAGCTCGCCGGCGCCGGGGGGTACGTCAGCGACTGAGGCCGCCGGGGCCGCGGGCGTGACGCTCGGCATGGGGAGCTTGGTGGGGATCGACATGGGGGAGGCGGGCGGAGGCCCGGGAGGAAGGCTGGGGGTCGGTGACGGTGCGGGCGCTGGCGCGCAGCCTCCGAGGAGAAGGGCCGCCGCGGCCAGAACGAGAAGGAGCCTGCCAGCCAGGAACGATCGCATGGGAAGGGCCTGTGCGCCGTATCTTACCGAAGGATGTGCTCGTCGACAAAGGCCGGCAGGCACCCGAGGGTGCCTGCCGGCGATGAGTCGTGCAAGGAGCCTGGAGCTACGGGTACCAGGCAGCGAAATCGTCGAAGGTAACGATCAAGGTCGCGGAGCCCGCAGCGCTGGCGTACAGCCCGTAGGTCCCCGAGGTGTAGGCCACATCCTCGCTCTGCCCGATCAGTTTGCCGTTGGCGAAGACATAGAACTTCGAGCCCCGGGCGAGCAGGCCCATGCGGTTGGTGACGTTCGGGCCCTTGGTGATTTCCGGCGAGTCGGTCCAGCCGATGAGCGTATCCGGCGCCGTGTTGCTGATGAAGCGGCGCAGGCGATACGAGCCCTCGCACGAGAACTCGAGGGCGTAGGCCTGATCGAAGCTGGCGCCGTTCACCCGGACCGAGAAGCCGGCGGCGTCTTTGCCGGAGCAGGCGCCGATGGCGGCGCTGACTTCGGCGTACGAGTCGCCGGCCGACTGGTCGGTGGTGCTCCACCAGATGTAGCCGTCGGCCTTGTGGTCGGTGGCTTCGAGCTTGCCGGAGCCCATGCGGTTGGTGGCCGAGGCGGGGTCGTCGGGTCCGACCCACTTGTAGGCCGTGCTGAAGTCGTCCGTGTAGTCCGGCGCAGCCAGGTTCAGGCCGGTGCGCGGATCGTCAGGCGCCAGCGGCGGGGGCGTCGGGGAAGGTTCACCACCCGGGGTGGGTGTCTCCGTCGGCGTGGGCGTGGGGGAGGCCGCGCTCGTGGCGCTGGGAGCGCCTGTGGGGCTGGGCGGCGGCGTGATGCTGGCCGGCAGCGTAGGGGCGGCGGTGAGCGTCGCAGCCACCTGCGTGGACAGGACGTTCGGAGGGGGCTCCTGAGCCGACCGATTGCAGCCGGCCAGGAGCCCCGCCAGGATCAGCAAGCCGATCGTCCGTGCGTGTGTCATACCTCGAACGGTAGCTCCCAGGAAGCGAGATCGTCGAACCACGCCTTGAGATTATACGTCTGGGCGGCCTTCACGTACAAGGCAAAAGCGCCGCCGGGGTACTGGTGCGGCGTGTCCCGCCCCTCGCCCACCATCACGCCGTTGATGAAGAAGTAGAACTTGCCGAAGTGGTCCCAGATGCCCAGGCGGTTGGTGGCGTCCTTGCCGGTCTGGATCACGTCGGAGGGAGTCCACTCAATGAGCTCGTGCGGCTCCTTGCCGACGCGGTGCTTGAGGAAGCGCCAGGCGCCGTCGCACGAGACCTCCAGGGCGTAGCCGCCGGCGGCGGTCTCCGGGCTGGAGTGGACAACGAACCCGACGGCATCCTTGCCGACGCAGTCGCCGTTGGTGGCGCTGACCTCGGCGTAGACCAGGTCCGTCTGCTTGTCGGTGTAGGACCACCAGCTGTAGAGCTCCTCCGGCTCGTAGTCCAGGCCCCACAGCTGGGCGTCGGCCACGCCGTAGGCCGCTCGGCCGGGTGTGTCGTAGTCGAACCACTTGTCGGGCACGTCGAAGTAATCGATGTAGTCCGGATCGCCCAGATCGAGGATGGCACGCGGGTCATCTTCGTCGGTGACGTGGAAGGGTGTGGGCGTGGGGCGGCCCTCCAGGCGTTGCGCAGGCGCCGCCGTGGGCTCAACTCCGGCGCCGGTGTCAAGCGTCGGGACGATCTCCGTCGCCTCGACCGGGGCCTCGCCCGGGGAGGTTCCGCCCTCGGGGCGGAGTCCCAGCATCTGTGAGGCCGTGCTGCAGGCCAGCGACCCCGCCATCAGCAGGGCGATGGCCGCGCTCCAGGTATGCCATCGGGTCATTGTGCACCTCCGTGGTTGCCTAGGTCCTTCACCGGCATTCGGAAAGGAACGTCGCCAGGTGGCGCGGCGGAAGGGATGGGTGGGTGAATAGCGGCAGGCCCTTCGGGTGACCCGCCCGGGGCAGGCCCCCCGCAGGGCCTGCCGCAGCGACGCGCAGTACGCGACCGGGTCCCTCCGGCAGAAGACCGAGTCATGGTCACTATAGCATCCCGGCTGGGCTCGAAGGCTATAATCCGATGGTACTGTTGGCATCAAGGGATACGAAGGCGTGGGGCCGATGGGGGGCCCACGTGTGCTGGAGGTGGGCCATGAACTACCGGCGCATGGGGGCCTCGGGCCTGAAGCTGAGCGAGATCTCGCTGGGGGCATGGGTCACCTTCGGTGAGCAGATCGACGACAAGACCGCATCGGCGATCCTGCACGCCGCCTACGACCACGGCATCAACTTCTTCGACAACGCAGACATCTACGCGCGCGGCCGGGCGGAGATTGTGATGGGCGAGGCGATCCGTGATCTGCCGCGCCCGTCGCTCGTGCTCTCGAGCAAGGTCTTCTGGCCCACGATGGAAGGGCCGAACGGCAAGGGACTGTCGCGCAAGCACATCCTCGAGTCCTGCCATGCCTCGCTCAAGCGCATGGGGGTCGAGTACCTGGACCTGTACTTCTGTCACCGCTACGACCCCGAGACGCCGGTGGAGGAAGTCGTGCGGGCCATGGATGATCTGGTGCACCAGGGGAAGGTGCTCTACTGGGGAACGTCGGAATGGCGGGGCGGGCAACTGGCGCACGCCTGTGGCGTCGCCGGCGAAGGCGGATGGTACCCGCCAGCTGTGGAGCAGCCCCACTACAACATGCTGGTGCGCACAATCGTGGAAGACGAACTGGTGCCGCTGGCCGACGAGCTCAGGTTTGGCATGGTGACGTGGAGCCCGCTGCGCTCGGGGCTGTTGAGCGGCAAGTACAACGACAGCACGCCCGGGAATGTGCGCCTCTCGCTGGAGCGCTACAACTGGCTGCACGGCATCCTCAACGACAGAGACCTGGGCATCACCCGCAAGCTGGCGGGGGTGGCAGCCGATCTCGGTGTGACGCTGCCGCAGCTGGCCATCGGCTGGCTGCTGCGCCTGCCGCAGGTCTCGAGCGTCATCACCGGCGCCACGCGCGTCGAGCACGTGCATGAGAACGTCAAGGCCATCGAGGTGCCGGCCCGCCTCACGCCCGAGGTGCTGGAGCGCATCGAGTCGATCCTGGGGAACCATCCGCCTCCAGGCGACTGAACGCCATCGCAGCGAGGCCGGACTCCTGCGGCCCGGGCAGAGCCCGGGCCGCAGGCGCGTGGCCGGCGGCGAGCGAAGCGCACACGGGCCTCGAGGCCGGGGCGAACGCCAACCCTCGCACGGGGGCAAGACCTGCGCCGCCGGGCACGGGGAGGGAGGCGCCGGAGCCGCGCCCTTCGCGGTCCCAGCGCACAATCGCTTGCCCGGCGGAGGGCCTGCCCGCCGGCCGGCGCAGCGTGCTGGATTGGGCGTCGAGGGCCACGCCACGGCTCGCGCACATCCCGAGGGCGCGGCGGGGCCGGGCGGTCGGCCGGCAGGACCTGGCCAGACCGAGGCCGAGCGCGGCGCGCCCTGCGCTCCTGGTGGTACGCCCACGAAGCCGATGGTCGAGGCGAGGCGCAAGCTGCAGGAGGGAGAGACCACGGCGGGAGACAGGGCCGCCGCGCAGGCCGCTTCGCCGGGATGGCGCGTCGCCGGCCCGGCATGGAAGTTGCAGGTCGCGCGGCGAAGGTAGAATCCACCCATGCTCACCAGCCCTCTTGTCCGTCGGCGGCGACGGGCGCGCAGCAGCGGCGCGCCCTGGCGCGGCGCGCTGGCCCAGGGCTTGCTCGCCGTTCTGGGCCTGGCGGCGGGTCTGGCCTCCATCGCCGGCGCCCTGCTGTTCTCCGACGTGACCCGCGGGCTCCCGACTGTGGAGGGCTACGAGGAGCGTTTCGGATCCCCGGGATCGCCGCGCCTGCCGGCCAATCGCTTCTACGATCGGACCGGCGAGGTGCTCATCTTTGAGGAGCAAAGCCCGGCTGCCGTCGATCGGCGCTGGATCGAGATCGAGTCCGAAGATCCCGCACGCCTGCCGGCCTTTGCCCAGGCGACGCTGGCCTTCCAGGATCCGGACTACTGGTCGGCGCCGGGCTACGATTGGCGCGGCGCCCTCCTGGCGCTCCTGGGGCGCCCGGCTGCGCCGAAGATCGCCGACCAGCTGGTGGAGCACACGCTGCTGCCGATGCAAGATGCCGGGCTTTCGCCTGCGGTGCGCCGACTGCGTGCGGCTGTCCTGGCGGCGGACCTGACGCGGCGCTACAGCCGGGCCCAGATCCTCGAGTGGTTCCTGAATACGGCCGACTACGGGAATCTGGCCTTCGGCATCGACGCCGCCGCCCTGACGTACCTTGGCAAGCACGCAGGCGATCTCAACCTGTCGGACTCGGCCCTGCTGGCCGGGATCTCTGTGCACCCGGCCACCAATCCCTTTGAGGCACCGGTGCAGAGCCGGGCGCTGCGTGACGAAGTGCTGAGCGCCATGCGGCGCTCCGGTTTCATCTCGGCGGATCAGGAAGCGCAGGCGAAGAGCGAGCCTGTGGTCCTGCGCTCACCGATGGATCCCGTTTCGGGCGCTGGCGCGGACTACGGCCGCTACGCCTGGGCACAGCTCAAGGCGAAGTGGGGCGAAGGGTTCTCGCGGTGGGGGGGCCTGACGATCCTGACGGCCGAGGACCACGACCTGCAGCTGCAGACGGAGTGTGTCACTGCCACGCACCTGCAGCGGTTGCAGGGGGCCGACCCGACGACGGTCGCCCGGGCGGCGGACGGCTCGGCCTGCATCGCCGCCGGGCTCCTGCCGGCCCTGCGTCCGAGCGACGCCGGCACGGATCACAACGTGGACGGTGTGTCAGCGATGATGATGGATCCCAGGACCGGCCACGTGCTCAGCGTGGTGGGGGATGTTCAGGCCCCCCATCCGGCCGAAGCAGCGCTCCACCCGCTGACCTACCTGGCAGCCTTCTCGCGCGGCTACGGCCCCGGGACGATGGTGCTCGACCTGCCATTGGAAGAGAGGGACGATGGGCTGGAGAACTACCGCGGTCCGGTGAGCATGCGCTCCGCCCTGGCGGCGGGGCTGGAGGCCGCCGGCGCCCAGACGCTGGCCCTGGCAGGGGTCGAGAACGTCGTTCGCATCGCAGGCGAAATGGGTTTCAATCTGCCCCAGGTTGCGGCCATTGGCAGCGACGGGGGGGCAAGGCGAGCGGCCATCTCGGTGGAGCAGGCTGCGCGGGCGTATGCCACTCTGGCCAACGAAGGCCGCTGGGTGGGCGAAGAGCCGCTCGCGGAGGACGGCCGCGGGGCCTCGGGCCTTTCGCCGATCACCATCCTGCGCATCGAGGACTCAGCAGGCCAGCTGGTGCACTCGGCCGCGCCCGCTTCACGCGCCCTGGTCAGCGCTCCGCTGGCGTTCCTGGTCAACGATGTGCTCTCCGATGAGACCGAACGCCGATCAGCTTACGGTGCGACCGATGTGCTCGAGCTTGGCCGGCCGGCGGCCGTCGTACTCGAAGCCGGAGCGGACGGCCGTGACACCTGGGCCGTTGGGTACACGCGAGACCGCGTGGTGGGCGTCTGGCTCGGCGGGGCGGCTGCGGCGGCGCCGGAAGGCATGAACCGCCTGAACGGCGCCGCCCCCGTCTGGCATGCGCTGCTGCAGTACGCCACCCGCGAGCAGCCCCCCCAGGGTTGGACCATGCCGCCCGGCGTGCACGAAGTCCAGGTGTGCGATCCATCGGGCCTGCTGCCCACCCAGTACTGTCCGCGGATCGTGCGCGAGGTCTTCATCGACGGCACGGAGCCGACCTCGTATGACACGCTCTATCAGCCGCTGCGCATCAATCGCGAGACCGGCAAGCTGGCGACGCTGTTCACGCCCATCGACCTGGTGGAAGAGCGGGTCTACATGATCCCGCCGGCGGCGGCCAGTGCCTGGGCACAGGCGTCGGGGATCGAGAAGCCGCCTACCGAGTACGACACCTACCTGGCGGGTGAGGCGCGCTCACCTCAGGCGAACATCACTCGGCCGGAGATGTTCGAGACCGTGCGCGGCAAGGTGACGCTGCGCGGCGCCGCCAATATGCCAGACTTCGAGTACTACCGGCTGCAGTACGGCCTGGGGCTCAACCCGGCGCGCTGGATCCAGATCGGAAGCGACAGCCGTGCGCCGGTGGCCTCGGGGACACTGGCCGTGTGGGACACTGCCGGACTGGAAGGCCTGTACTCCGTGCAACTGGTGGTGGTGTACGGCGAAGGCCAGGTGATCGCCGATGCCGTCCAGGTGACGGTCGACAATGCCGCGCCGCGCGTCAGGCTGGTGCTGCCGCAGCCGGGGACGGCGGACGACGTCGCCGCCGGCGATCCGTTGGTGATCGAAGCCGAGATCTTCGACGAGATGGACCTGGCGCGCGTTGATGTCCTGATCGACGGAGAGGTCATCGGTACGATGCTGGAGGCTCCCTACTCGCTGCGCTGGACGGCGCAAGCCGGCGAGCACACGATCAGCGTGCGTGCCGTCGACCGCGCCGGCAACAGTGGAGAGAGCACGCCCGTGCGCGTGGTGGTCGGCGGCTGAAGGCGGAAGATCGTGGACGCAGACAGGGCGCCCGCCTGACGGTTCGTACGTCAGGCGGGCGAATACTTGACCGGGCACGATCAAGACCGACTTCCGAAGTCCAGGGGACTTCGGAAGTCGGCGCGCCTTCTAGCACGGGCCCCACAACTGGAAGCCGAAGTCGGCGTTGACCGCTCCGCCTGAAGGCACGCTCACGCTGCGCGGATTGGCGTACGCGCTCATCTCGCACAATCCCCCGCACGGGCAGGTGCCGGCTTCGCCGGCGCTGACCGAGACCGTTACGCAGTAGCTGCCGGGAGTGATGTTGTTGAATTCGTATCGGCCGCTGCCGTTGGTCGTCGTGCTGGCCACGGCCGAACCGCCGCAGCCGCCTGAACGCAGCGTGACCGTCACGCCGTTGTAGGTGCTGTCCCCGGCGTTGTAGCCGCCGCTGAAGTTGTTGTCGCGGAAGACCAGGCCGCGCACGGTGCCCGGCAGGATGGGCGTGGGCGTCGGCGGGATGTAGCAGATCCCGGGCTCGTCGCCGTCGGGGGTGAAGCCCACAGCCCAGCGGCAGGAGTTGTCCACCGCCGCCAGGGCCTTGATGGGATAAAGGCTGGAGCCCGAGGTTGGAGAGCCGGCCTCGGCGGGGGTGAAGTGGTCGTTGTAGTCGAACCACTCGGGCTTGTTGACCCCCTCGTCGGCCCACACGCCCCAGGTCCACTCGTCGGGCGAGCCGATGACGGAGTACTTGAAGGCGATCTGGACCTGCGAGGAACTGGCAGGGGCCAGGCGGATCCAGGCGGCGTCGGGGTCAGGTCCCTGACCCTGATCGAAGATCAGCTCGTCGTAGCCGGTGCCACCGGCGGGCGGATCGGCGGCCATGGGGTGGGCGCTGCCCACATCGTTGTTGGTGTCGCGCAGCACGCGCACGCCGTTGGTGGTCCAGTCGGTGGAGGCCGGAGCGAGGCCGGTGATCAGGTAGTCGCCCCGGCCATCGACGTCGATGTCGACCTCGACGCCGTAGAAGGCCAGCGTCCCGGCAGGCGGGGCTCCTTCAAGGAAGAGGGTGACGTAGATCCAGGGAGCGCCGATGCTGAGTTCGCCGCGATTAAGGTCGAGGTAGGCGCGGTAATCCATGACCTGGGAGGTGAAGGGGCGCTCGAGAAGATTGACGTCGAAGTTGTCGGCAATAGAGCGCCGTTCACCGGCGAGGGCGGCGGACGAGCGGTCCGTCATGAAGCTGGTTACGCCGGCGGGGTTGGCCGGGAAGGTGACGTGGGTGACGGTGGGTGTGGGAATCGGTGGGGCCTCGGTGGCCGCCACGGCGGCCTCGGTGGACGGAGGCAGCGTGGCCGGTGGCGGGCCGCTGGTCTCACCGCCCGCGGAGGCTGCCAGAGTCTGCTGGACAGCCAGCGCGATGACGTTGGGATCGGCGGTCGGGGCTGCCTGTCCCTGGACGCTGCAGGCAAGGCCGGCAAGAGCGAGAAGGGCGACGATCAGGAAGAGATGGGATGGGCGATGAGTGCGCATGGGTTCCTCCGAAGCTACTGTGCGTTCGTCTGCCACTGGAACGGGGACCAGGCTTGACTTGTGACAGCTGCGACCGGGTGTGAGTCTAGTCCTGTGCCGGCCTTCGGGCAATGCACGCCGATGCCGGGGCACGGTTTGCGACGGGCTGCCCTTGGGCCACCGTCGTCGCACTAGGCCTCGACCTCCCACGGGGCACGCGCCGGATCCCCTTCGGCCAGGCAAGCCCGGATCGGCGAGGCGTGGTCCGGGAGCAGGTCAGCCATAGCGGCCAGCAGGCCGAAACAGCCAGCCAGCATCATGTCTCCGAAGGGGACCGCCAGATAGGGCAGAAGGGCGGACGCGTGGAGCATGCCGCGGCGGGGGCCGGTGACGACCAGGCTGTGCGCTTCGGGGCGCAGGTCCAGCGGCCGCGGGTCCAGCACGAGCGCTCCGTGTCCCATCTCGGCAAAGACCGTCTCGTGCGTCAGGCTGCCGGCGGCGAAGGAGCGCAGGTGGGCTTCCAGGCGCGGCTGGTCGAGCAGGCCGGTGTGGTGCTCGAAAACGCCCTCAATCCCGGCGGGGCCAAGCCGGAAAGCGAGGGCGTGGAAGTTCCCGACGTTGACCACCATGCGGCGAACGCGAGGGTCGAGGCTGGAATCGAACTGCGCTCCGAGGACGGCGGCGGGGGCCGTGTCCATGGCGATCAGCGGGGCATCGAAGGCATCGCCGGACTGCGCCGCGGCGCGCAGGCGGGTCATGTCGGCGGGGATTTCCGCCGCCCGATAGGCAAAGGCCGTGAGGCGGTTCTGCTGGCGAATGCGCTGCGCCAGGTAGTCGAAGCGGAACTGGCGGTCGGAGACGCCGACCGGCGCGGCGCCATGGTCGAAGACCGCCACGCCGACCGCCTGGGGCCGGAGGTCGAGGCCGAAGGCGGCGCAGGCGGTGCGCAGCGCCTCGGGATCAACGTCCCGCAGCTGGATGTGCGTGACGCCGTGGAGCTGTGCGGCCTCGTCCTCGGAGACGATCTGTACGCCCATCTCCCGCTGGACGGCCTCCAGGTCGTCGTTGAAGGTGCGCGCGGCAGCCGGTGTGGCGAACAGCTTGCGGCCGAGGCGCACGTGATCCTCGGCCGCCCAGGCGCACGGCCCGCCCCCCATGGTCACCCCGTCGAGCAGAATCGCCTCGCCGCGCTGCGTGGCCTGCTGAATGCGGCGGCGGATGATCATGGTCGCCGAGGGCAGCACCAGCTTGAAGCCGTTCTCGGGCGACAAGCCGGCGCGCAGCAGGTAGATGTCCTGCGTGCCGGTGCCAACGTCGATGGCGAGGTAGGTGGCGGAAGGCATGGCAGACGACAGGCGGCCGGCGCCCGGCCGCTAGCCCCTAGGTGCCGGGCAGCGGCTGCCAATCCGGCTGCATGTCGCGGCTGGTCGACGACTGGGTCAGATTGGTTTCGTTCCCACCGCCGACGGGCATGAGGTAGATCTCGGGATTCTGGTCGCGGGTGGAGGTGAAGACGATGAAGCGGCCATCGGGCGAGAAGGCCGGCTCCTTGTTGCCGGCCGAGTTGGTCAGCTTCTGCCAGCGCTTCGGGTCGTTGGCGGGCACGATGTAGATCTCGTTGGATCCAGGCTGCTTCCAGGTGAAGGTCAGGAAGGTCCCATCGGCCGACCAGTCGAGGTGATCGGCGCCGATGATGGTGTCGCTGCGGTCGAAGGCCGAGGGGGTGGGAGCGACCCCTTCCGTCGCCAGGGCGCCGGGGTGGAAGTAGATGCGCCCCGGGGCGCCGTTGATGGAGGCCACCACGGCCAGGCGGGCTCCGTCGGGGGACCAGGCGGCCGAGAACTCGACGGCGTTGAAGTCGGGCGAGTAGCTGTAGTTGCGCGGCCTGCCGAGCGAGCACGAGCCGGGCGATGGCTGGCAGGCGAGGTCGGCGACGAAGACCTGACGCAGGTTGTTGCTGCGCGTTGAGGCGAAGGCGATGCGCAGGCCATCCGGCGCCCAGGCCGGGTCGGTGTCGTCGCCGGGGGCGGCGGTCAGGTTGGTGATGCCCGTGCCGTCGAGGTTCATCACCCAGACGTCGCTTCCGAGCTTGTTGCCGAAGGAATCGGTTCCTCCGGGCGCGATGAACAGCAGTCGCCGGCCGTCGGGCGACCAGCGCGGCTGAGCCTTGTCGCCCGGGCCGAAGGTCAGCTGGCGCGGCCCGGTACCGTCCGGATAGACGGACCAGATTTGCAGCGTGCGGCCGTCCTCGCGATCGCTGACGAAGGCGATCACGCCTCCGCCGCCAAGGAGCGCGGCCGGCGAGGTCGGCGTGGCGGCGGGGGTATCGGTGACCGCGAGGGCGGGCGTTGCTGGTGGAGGAGGCGTGTCACTGGGAAGGCTGAACTCGGTCGCCGTGGGCAGGACGGCGGCGAGGGGCGGCTCGGGGGTGGCCGTGGCGCTGCGGCCGACACCCAGGAGGGGAGCGGCGATGAGCAGGGCTGCGCCGCCCACGACGAGGGCCAGCAGGAGGCCGCCGCCGGCGAGCACGGGGATCCAAGGGAAGGGCCGGCGGACGGCGGCGGGCCGGGCGACGACCGTCGGCGGCGCGGCACGCACCGTGGCGGCGTCCAGGCGGCCATGCAGTGCTTCACGGAAGGTGCCGATGTCGGGGAAGCGCGCCGCCTGCTCGATCGAGAGCGCCCGGGCGATGGCGGCATCCAGCGCCGGCGAGACGGCCGGGTTGAGGGCGCGGGCTGAGCGCAGCTCGACCTTGTCGAGCATGCGCTCGATGCTGTCGGTGGGCGGTCGGCCGGTGAGCAGCGAGTAGAGCGTCGCCGCCAGGGCGTACTGGTCGGTGCGGGCGTCGGTGCGCGCCCCGCCATACTGCTCGGGAGGCGAGTAGCCCGGCGTCAGGCCGCGGGCGCCGGTGGACGTCTGCGATTGATCGAAGACCTTGGCCAGGCCGAAGTCGACCAGCACGGGCGTGCCGTCGGGCTGAAGCTTGACATTGGCCGGCTTGATGTCGCGGTGGATGATGGGGGGCTGCCGGGAGTGCAGGTACGCGAGGGCGTCGCACAGCGCCTCGGCCCAGTTCAGCACCTCGTCCACCGTCGGCGGTTGCCGCTGGGCGCGCGAATGCAGGTCCTCGCCCTCGATGAAATCCATGACGAGGTACTGGTGACCCTCGAGCAGGAAGTGGTCGGTGACGCGGGGCAAGTTCGGGTGCCGCAGGCCGGCCAGGAGCGAGGCCTCGCGATGGAACTGGCGCTCGGAGTCGGGCGAGGCGTTCAGGTTCTCCTTGACCGCCACGCGCAGCTGCAGCGTCTGGTCAAACGCAACGTAGACGGCGCCCATGCCGCCCTTGCCGAGCATGCCTTCGATCCGGTAGCGATCATGCAGGGAGGATCCGGGTTCAAGGGCCATGGCGGGGATTGTAGCCACAGGAGGACGGGGTGGCAACCCGAGCGGCCGGCGCAGCCTGAGACAGCCCCAGGGACCGGCCGCCGCTCCCTACCATCGGTAGGGAGATCCGCCGCCGGGACTAGGATGTGCGGCGGGAGGGCTTTCGGACAGGTGACAGATGTCGCTGGAGCGGTTTGTAGGCCGTGCTATAGTCTCCTTACGAAGGTGCGCCAGGGCGCCTCCTCCCTACCATCGGTAGGGAGGCGTTGCGGCGTCCGGGTGCCCAAGGGAGGGACTGCGACGCCATGCACCGACGCGTCTCCGCCAACCCGATCCGCCGCTTCAATTACCAGGGCGACCCGCTGGCCGAGCCGGCGCCCGCCGATCTGATGGAGATCCTGGACCGCTACCGGGGCCAGCGTGATGCGCTGATCACGGTGCTGGAGGAGATCCAGGCCCGCTACTCCTTCCTCCCCGCCAAGCATCTTCAGTATGCCTCGCGGGAGCTGGGCTTCCCGCTGGCGCAGGTCTACGGCATTTCGACCTTCTACAATGTCTTCAAGCTGACGGCGCCCGGCCGCTACCAGGTGCGCGTGTGCAAGGGAACAGCCTGCCACGTCAATCGCTCGTCGGCCATGCTCGACCACCTGAGCGAGAAGCTGGGCATCCATGAGGATGAGACCACAGCCGACGGACTGTTCACGCTGCAGACCGTCGCCTGCATGGGCGCCTGCAGCCTGGCGCCGGTGATGGTCATCAACGATCAGACGTACGGCCGCATGACCCCCGACCTGTCGTGGGAGATCCTGTCCGAGCTCGTGGCCACCGAGCGGCCGCGGGTGTAGGAGGACGCCATGAGCACCGTCATTCGCATCGGCACCTCCACGTGCGGGCAGGCGGCGGGGGCCGAATCGGTCGTCAGCGCCGTCAACGCCTACGTCGATCGCCGTCAGGTTCCGGTGACGGTCCAGCGCACCGGCTGCCTGGGCGCCTGCCACAACGAGCCGCTGGTGGAAGTGACCGACAACGACGTGGCCGTCCTCTACGGGCCGGTCAGCCCCGAGCGCGTCAGCCTGGTGCTGGACCGGCACTTCGGGGGCGGAGGCGGCCGCTGGGTCGATCCGTCGTGGATCCTCAGCCGGCGTCCCGATCACGACGACTTCCCCTTCCTGGCGCGGCAGACCAAGGTGACCACCCGCCTGTGCGGCGTCATCGATCCGATGTCGCTCGACGACTACCTGGCCAACGGCGGGTACATGGCGTTGCGCGACGCGCTGCGCATGCCGCCGGAGAAGGTCATTGCCGCCGTCAAGGACTCGCGCCTGCGCGGGCGCGGGGGCGCGGGCTTCTCGACCGGCACCAAGTGGGAGATCACCCGCCGCCAGCCGGCCAGCCCCAAGTTCCTGATCTGCAACGCCGACGAGGGCGACCCGGGCGCCTTCATGAACCGCACCATGATCGAGGGCGATCCGCACCGCGTCCTGGAAGGCATGCTCATCGCCGCCTGGGCCATCGGCGCCTCCAAGGGCTACCTGTACGTGCGGGCCGAATACCCGCTGGCGGTCAAGGCGCTGCGCAATGCCATTCGCCAGGCTGCCGAGTATGGCGTCACCGGCAAGAACATCCTCGGCAGCGGCCTGGATTTCGAGTTCGTGATCAAAGAGGGCGCCGGGGCCTTCGTCTGCGGCGAGGAGACGGCGCTGATGCACTCGATCGAAGGGCAGCGCGGGACGCCGAGCATGCGCCCGCCCTATCCCTCGGTGGCCGGCCTGTGGGGCTATCCCACCAACATCAACAACGTCGAGTCCTTCGCCAGCATTCCCTCCATCCTGCTGCACGGGCCGGCCTGGTTCGCCGCCCTGGGGACGGAGCAGTCCGGCGGGACCAAGGCCTTCGCCCTCACCGGCGCCGTGCGCGCCTCCGGGCTGGTGGAGGTGCCGCTGGGAACCCCGCTGCGCACGCTGGTGGAGGAGATCGGCGGCGGCTGTAAGAGCGACCGGCCGGTGAAGGCCGTCCAGCTGGGGGGCCCATCGGGAGGGTGCGTGCCGGCCGAACTGCTCGACACGCGCATCGACTACGAGGACCTGCGGCGCACCGGCGCCATCATGGGTTCGGGCGGCATGGTGGTGGTCGACGACACGACCTGCATGGTCGATTTCGCCCGCTACTTCCTGACCTTCACCCAGGACGAATCCTGCGGCAAGTGCGTGCCGTGCCGCGTCGGCACGCGCAAGATGCTCGGCATCCTGACCAAGATCTGTCACGGGCAGGGGACGCATCAGGACCTGGAGAGGCTGACGCGCCTGTGCGAGACGGTGCGCACCGGATCGTTGTGCGGCCTGGGCACCACGGCGCCCAATCCCGTCCTGACGACCATGCGCTACTTCGAGCGCGAGTATGTGGCGCACGTCGATGCCGGGCTGTGCCCCGCCGGGATCTGCAGCATGCGTCCCGGCACGTCCACCCGGGCTGCCTGAGCGGAGGGTTGCCATGATCTCCCTGACACTGGACGGCCGAGCGATCCAGGTGCAGCCCGGGACCAACGTCCTGCAGGCGGCCCTGTCCAACGGCATCCACATTCCGCACCTGTGCCATCACCCCGACCTGCGCCCGTCCGGCGGCTGCCGTCTGTGCATGGTCGAGATCGGCGGCCGGCCGAACCCGGCGGCGGCGTGCGGGCTGCTGGCCGAAGAGGGCATGGCCGTCACGACTCAGAGCGAGCGCCTGACGGAGATGCGCCGCGAGATCATCGACCTGTTCGTCTCCGATCACCCGCTGCGCTGCGTCACGTGCGACAAGAACGGCGTGTGTGCCCTGCAGCGCTACGCCTACGACTACGGCATCTCCGAAACCAGTTTCGACTTCGAGCTCTCGCGCACGCTGTACCAGGACGACAACCCGATGTTCGTGCGCGACCACCAGTACTGCATCCTGTGCGGACGGTGCACGCGGGTGTGCGACGAAATCGTGGGCGCCAATGCCATCGAGATCTCCGGCCGCGGCTTCGTCAGCCACGTGGCCACACCCTTCGATTGGGCCATGTCGGACTCCACCTGCGTCTTCTGCGGAAACTGCGTGCAGGTCTGCCCGGTGGCGGCGCTGATGCCGCGCGGCCGGATCGGCATGGGGCGCGAGTGGGAGCTCGAGCACGTGCGCACGATCTGCGGCTACTGCGGCGTGGGCTGCGGCATCGACTACGCCGCCAAGGACGGCAAGATCCTCTACGCCCAGGGCTTCCCGGAGGCGGTCGTCAACGGCGAGTTCCTGTGCGTGAAGGGCCGCTTCGGGTGGGACTTCGTCGGGAACCCCGAGCGCCTCACCCGGCCGCTGGTGCGGCGCGACCTGGCACACCGCCTGGGCCTGATCGACGATCCCTTCTCCCTGCCGGAAGAGTCGGTCTTCACCAGCCGTATCGGGGTGGAGAACTTCGTGCCGGTCGACTGGGAGACGGCCGTCGACATCGTGGCCGGGCAACTGCTGGGCACGGTGGAGGCGCACGGACCGGACGCCGTCGCCGGGCTGACCTCGGCCCGCTGCACGAATGAGGACAACTACCTCTTCCAGAAGCTGATGCGGGTTGGGATCGGGACCAATAACATCGACCATTGCGCCCGGCTTTGACACAGCTCCACCGTCACCGGTCTGGTGACAGCGTTCGGCAGCGGGGCGATGACCAACAGCATTCGTGAGATCCGGCAGGCCGACTGCATCCTGATCACCGGCTCGAACACGGCTGAATCGCACCCGGTGATCAGCTACGAAGTCATCCGGGCGGTCAAGAGCGGCGCCAACCTGATCCTCATTGACCCGCGCCGCGTGCCGCTGGCCCGCCACGCGACGCACTACCTGCAGGCACAACCGGGAACCGATATCTACGTCTTTCTGGCCATGGCGCACCTCATCCTGCGGGAGGGGCTGGCCGACACGGAGTTCCTGGCGCAGCGTGTGGAAGGCTTCGAAGACTTCCGCGCCTGCGTGGCCGAGCACACTCCCGAAGCCGCCGCCCTCATCTCGGGGGTGCCGGCCGAGCAGATCGAGACGGCGGCGCGCCTGTACGCCGGCGGTGAGCGCGCCTTCGGCACCTCGGCCTTCGGCGAGGGGCGCGGGCACTCGACGATCCTGTACGCCATGGGCATCACCCAGCGGTCGATCGGAACGCAGCTGGTGCAGATGCTCGCCAACCTGGCCATGCTCACCGGGCAGGTGGGCAAGCCTTCCACCGGCGTCAATCCGCTGCGGGGCCAGTCGAATGTCCAGGGAGCCTGCGATGTCGGCGGGCTGCCGGAGTACCTGCCCGGCTACCAGCGCGTGGAGGACGACGTCAAACGCCGCCAGGTGGCGCAGGCGTGGGGACTGGACGACCTGCCCTCCCGCGCCGGGCTGACGGTGGTCGAGATGATGCACGCCGCCGCCGAAGGCAAGCTCAAGGCCATGTACGTCATGGGGGAGAACCCCCTCATGTCGGACCCGGACCTGCAGCACGTCGAGAAGGCGCTTCGCAACCTGGACTTCCTGGTGGTGCAGGACATCTTCTTCAATGAGACGGCGCAGCTGGCGCACGTCATCCTTCCGGCGGCGGCCTCGCTCGAGAAGGACGGCACGATGACGAACACGGAGCGCCGCGTGCAGCTGCTGCGCCCCGTGGTCCGGGCCCCCGGCGAGGCCCGGCCTGACTGGTCGATCCTGGCGGAGGTGGGCACGCGCATCGACCGCCGGCGCGCCCTGGAACGCGAGGTCGAGTTCTGGGAATTCGCTTCGACGGCCGACGTCATGGACGAGATCGCGACCGTTACGCCGATCTACCGGGGCGTACGCCACCACCGGCTGCGCCAGGCCGGCCTCACCTGGCCGGTGCCGGACGCCCGGCACCCGGGAACACCCACGCTGCACGTGGGCACGTTCTCGCGCGGCAAGGGCCAGATGCTGCCGGTGACGGCCCAGATGCCGGCCGAGCAGCCCGACGCCGAGTATCCGCTGATCCTCTCGACCGGGCGCACGCTCTACCACTACCACTCGGGGACGATGACGCGCCGCAGTGAGGGTTTGGCGTGGCGTGAACCGCGCAGCTATGCCGAGATCAACGAGGCGGATGCGGCCCGGCTTGGCGCGCGGGACGGCGGCCCGATCGTGATCGTGAGCCGGCGCGGCCAGGTACGGACGCAGGCCCGGGTGGGGAAGCGCGTGCCGGCAGGCACGGTCTTCCTTTCCTTTCACTGGCGCGAGGCGCCGGCCAATCTGTTGACGCACGATTTCGGTCTCGACCCGAAGGCCAAGATCCCGGAGTACAAGATCTGCGCGGTGCGGGTGGAAGTGCCCAAGCGCGGGCGGGGCTGAGCCCGCATCCCCCGGCATGCGAAGGGCTGGCCCGTGCCAGCCCCTTTCGCGCCCGGAATCATTGCGGAAACGCGCCATCGCTGGTAGAAGTCCCTGACGGGGACAGGAGATCGAGTGGACGGCGGCGCGGTCGAGGCGCAGTGGCTCGAATACGGACGGGGATGGTCCTCCGTTCGGGCCGAAGTGATCGGCGAGATCCTGCTGACGATCTACGTCAACGGGCAGGAGTTCGCCTCGATCATGTCGACCCCGCGCGACCAGGCCGAGCTTGCGCTCGGCTTTCTCAAGAACGAGGGCGTCCTCGAGCGCATGGAGCAGGTGGAAGCGCTGATCGTCAACCGGGACGGCTGCTGCGTGGACCTCTGGCTCGACCGGCCTGTTCAGCGCCCCAAGCGGGAGATCCTGACGTCGGGCTGCGGCGGCGGGACGACCTTTCACGACCCGGGCGAAGCGCTGCCACCGATCGAGGCGAACGCACGCGTCAGCCCGGAAGTGCTCGTCGAGTTGATGGGCAGGCTGCACGGACGGGAGAGCCTGCACGCGCGGGCGCGCGGCGTGCACACCGCCGGGCTTTCGGACGGGCGGGAGATTCTGGCGCTGGCGGAGGATGTCGGCCGCCACAACACCATCGACAAGCTGACCGGGATGTGCTTGCTGCGCAACTTGCCCACGGCGGGACTGCTCCTGCTGACCACGGGACGGATCTCCTCGGAGATGCTGCGCAAGGGCGCCCGCATGGGGTGTCCTATCATCGCCTCGCGCAACTCGCCGACCTCGCTGGCGGTGACGATGGCCAAGGCGTGGAACCTGACGCTCGTCGGGTACGTCCGGCGGGCGACGCTGCGCGTCTACGCCCACCCGGAGCGCCTCGGCTACCGTGCTCTACCTTGAGCCCGTGGGTCGCTCGCCAGAGCGCGCCCCAGGGGTCAGCCTCGAGCCGTTGCCGGCTGGACAGGGGGGAAGGCGCGGGGTGGTGCAGGCGCGGCGCCGGACCGCCTGGGCGCTCGGCCCGACTTTGCCCGCGGATGGGCTGGGCACGCGAAAGCAGGTCAGCGGGTCAGCGGATGCAGGGCTTCAAGGGCCGGGTAGGACGTCAGGTCAAGCTGGAGCGGGGTAATGGAAACCAGCGCCTGCGACAAGGCCCACAGGTCGGTCCCCTTCTCCAGAATCCCCGTGGGTGCCTCGCCGCCGATCCAGAAGTAGGGTCGGCCGCGCGGGTCCTCCCTGCGCACAAGCGCGTCGCGATAGAGGCGAAGCCCCTGGCGGGTCAGCGAGATGCCGCGGTAGGCCTCGGCGGGCAGGTTGGGGACGTTCACGTTGAGGAGCACGCCCGCCGGAAGAGGATGGCTCTGCAGCCGCTCGGCCAACCGGCGGGCGACATCCGCCGCTCCGCGGTAGGCCTCCACCGACGATGGGATCCCCGGTGAGTCCAGCGAGATGGCCAGCCCGGGGACGCCATTGATGACGGCCTCCATGGCGGCCATGACCGTCCCGCTGTAGGTGACGTCGTGCCCGACGTTGGCGTGCGGGTTGATGCCGGAGATCACCAGGTCGATGGGTTTCTCGATCAGCCCGAGCACGGCCAGCGCCACGCAGTCGGAGGGTGCGCCATCGGTTGTCATGGCGGGTGAGCCGTCGGCCAGCGTGAAGGACCAGGCCCGCAGCGGGCGATGCAGCGTCTTGACATGGCCGGAGGCGGACCAGTTGTGATCCGGCGCCAGGACACTGACCTCACCCAACGCCCGCAGCGCCTGGGCCAGGGCCAGCAGTCCGGGTGAGTCGACGCCGTCGTCGTTGGTCAGCAGCACGTGCATCGGGGCCTCCGCGCGGTGGGCCGATTGTACTCCGCCCTCCGGCGGCGGCCTTTGCCGCTGCGCACGGTCGTTCCGGGCTAGAATTCACACAGCTACAGCGGCGTCGGCGGGGGGCGGGCTGGCCGTGGTTGAGGGAGGGGCATGGGAACTCGCACGTCGATCGTGATCACCGTGTTGGCGCTGCTGGCGCTCGCCGGCGTGGCCTGCGGTCTGGGTGGGCAAATCGTTCCGGAACCAACGCCGGTCGAACCGGCACGCGTAGCCCTGCCGACGGCCGCACCTGCCAGTTCCACCGCCGACCTGGCGCGGGCCACGGTCCAGATCCTGGCGCTGAAGACGGCCGGTGACTCCTATGAGGTTCTGTGGAGCGGCTCGGGAACGATCATACGCGCCGACGGGCTGATCCTGACCAACGGTCACGTGGTGGACGATCGCCTGGCGGAGTACGAGTTCCTGGGCGTGGCCATCACCGACCGGACGGACGAGCCGCCCGAACTGCTGTACCTGGCCGAGATCGCTTCCGCCGACTATGCCCTCGACCTGGCCGTGATTCGCATCGTCTCGGATCTCGACGGCAGGCCGGTGGAGCTGAGGCTGCCGGCGATTGCCGTGGGCGATTCCGATCGGGTGGAGATCGGGGATCACGTGCGCGTGCTGGGCTACCCCGGCATCGGTGGTGAGACCATCACCTTCACGGAAGGCGCCGTCAGCGGCTTCACCTCCGAGCGCGCCGTTGATGGCCGGGCCTGGATCAAGACCGACGCCACCATCGCCGGCGGCAACTCCGGCGGGATGGCGGTGAACGCCGCCGGCGAACTGATCGGCATCCCGACGCGCGCCTCGGCCGGCGAGACGGATGGAGACATCGTCGACTGCCGGTCGGTGCTCGACACGAACCGTGACGGGCTGATCGACGACAACGACACCTGCGTCCCGATCGGCGGCTTCATCAACGGGTTGCGTCCGGTCAACCTGGCGCGGCCGCTGATCGCCGCGGCCGAGAGCGGCGAAGCGTACGCCGCCGCCCCGCTGGCGCCGCCCCCCGCGGGCGGCTACGACCTGTCGGACACCTACTTCCGCGGCCTGATCTTCTCCGACGGGGTGTCGGAAGACGACCGGCCCAAGGACCTGTGGTACGCGTTGCCCGGCGGCGCCCCCGAGCTGTGCGCCTTCTGGGACTACGAGGGCATGACCGAAGGCATGCGCTGGTCAGCCTACTGGTTCGTCAACGGCGAGCTGGACGAAGGCGGAAGCTATCTCGACGAGCTGTGGGACGGCGACAGCGCCGGCAACTGGTGGGTGTGCGTCCTGAACGAAAGCGGGCTGGACGATGGCCTGTACGAGTTGGTCCTGGAGGTCGAGGGCGAGTACATGCTGGCGGATTCGATCTTCGTGGGCGGCGACCATTCCCTGGTCGATTTCGCGCTGGTAAACGACTCGGGGGAGCAGGTGTGCTACGCCTACATTGCGCCCAGCCAGGCGGAGAACTGGGGACAGGACCGGCTGGGTCGTGAGGAGTCGGTTTCACCGGGGGAGAGGCGCGAGTTCCAGTTTGCCAGCGGGACCTATGACGTCCTGCTGGCCGATTGCGACGGGATGACGCTGCTGGAGGAGTACAACATAGACCTGGCGCAGGAACGCACGTTGCGTTTCAGCGGCTCCGGGTGAGCCAGGCTTGCAGGTGAGAGAGGGTGTCAACCCGGGCCGGCGGAAGCCGCCCGGGTTCTTCGTGCGCCCATCAGGTGGGGAGGCGGCGCTGACTCCGGCTCGTTGGGGGGCGACAGGCGGGATCGGGCAAGGCGATCGACCTGCCCACTTTCGGGAGCTCATACCCCTGGCCCGTGCCCATCCAGTCAACCCGTTTTCAGATCCATTAGCCGCTTGTGCGAATAGCTTACTTACCTTATACTACCCACATTCTGCGATTATCGATGTCGCGCGCTACAAGGAGAGCACTCGCATGAGAACGGTCCTGTCCTCCCGGAAAGCTGCGCCTGCACTCGCGCTCCTGGCGCTGTGGGTGGCCAGCCTGGCCTGCGCCGGCGGCGGTGGTGAGACGCCCGCGCCGGTACAGACCGATGCGCCCGTGGTGACCCAGGCTTCTGTCGGCCCTTCGTCACGCGGAGCGATCTCGTCGGTCGATGACGTCAAGAGCGCCACGATCCAGATCGTGGCCGAAGGCACGCTCGTTATGCCGGGCGGAACCGTGCCGAACGCCAACTGGTCGGGCTCCGGCTTCATCATCGACCCCTCCGGCATCGCCGTGACCAACAACCACGTGGTCACGGGAGCGGCTCGGATGAAGGTGCTGGTCGGCGGCGAGGATGAGCCTCGCAACGCCCGCGTGCTCGGCGTGGCGGAGTGCTCCGATCTGGCCGTGATCGATATCGATGGGGACGGGTTCCCCTTCATGGCCTGGCGAGAAGGCTCGGCCGACGTCGGCTTGGATGTGTATGCGGCCGGCTTCCCGCTGGGTGATCCCGAGTACACGCTGACGCGCGGGATCGTCTCGAAGGCCCGCGCCGACGGCGATCGTGCCTGGACGTCCGTCGACTACGTCCTTGAGCATGACGCCAACATCCAGCCCGGCAACTCCGGCGGGCCGCTGGTCGACGGGGATGGCAAGGTCGTTGGTGTGAACTACTCCGGCGGCTTCGCGGCGCTCTCGTCGCAGTTCTACGCCATCGCCCAGGCCGAGGCCATCCCGGTGATCGAGCAGCTCCGTGAGGGCAAGGACGTCTACTCGCTGGGCCTCAATGGCGAGGCCTTCGTCGACGCCGAATCGGGCTTCTCCGGCATTTGGGTGACATCCGTGACCTCCGGATCCGTCATGGACAAGGCCGGCGTGCAGCCGGGAGACATCATCTCCTCGCTGGAGGGCATCTCGCTGGGGCGGGGCGGAACGATGGGCGAGTACTGCGACGTCCTGAAGAGCCACGACCCCGAAGACACCCTGGCGATCGAAGTCATCCGCTTCGCCAGCGGGGAAGTCCTCTCCGGACAGCTGAACGGCCGCGAGCTGGCCATCGCCTCGACCTTCGGATCGGGTTCGGGCGGCACCAGCGACGACGGCTCGACGGGCGCCTACGGCTCGTATGTGGCCTGGACCGACAGCTACGAGGCGATCCAGATCGAGGTCCCCGAGGCATGGGGCGAGGTGACGGGCGACCCGTGGGTGGACGGCGGCGATGTGATCGGTGCGCAACTGATCGCTGCCCCCAACATCCAGGACTATCTGAACTCCTGGGGTACGCCGGGCGTGACGTTCAGCGTCTCCGACGACCTGGCAAGGCTCGGCGGCTACGTGCAACTGCTGGACATCTATCGCGAGACGTACCTCAAGAGCTGTGAGTTCGACGCGAGATACGAGTACGAAGACTCGGCCTTCCGCGGCAAGTACGACGTCTTCGAGAAGTGCGGCGGCTCAGGCGGTCCGTCGGAACTCGTGTTGGCGGCCGTGCCCAAGTCCAGCTCCGCGGACTACCTGATCCTGGTGGAAGTGACCGTTGTGAGCGACGCGGATCTTGAGGCGCTGGACCGCATCCTGGCCTCATTCGACGTGGTGGGCTCGCTGCCCTAGGGCGTTCCCCAGCCCCCAGACGATCGACGGGCTGGCGGCACCTCGGCCGCCGGCCCGCCCCCCCGACTTCCGAAGTCCCCTGGGGACTTCGGAAGTCGGTTTGCTGGTGGCCCCTGTGCAGGAGCGCGCATGTGCGTTGACAGCCGCCGACCGCATGGTAAGATGGTCTTGGCGAGCACGGCGGTCTTTCGTCATCCATCATCCCCGCCGAGCGGCCCCGGCTTCATTTCTTGATCATCCAGCTGGCCTGCACGACCTGCGCCCGGAAGCAGAGGGCGCGGCTACCCTGGCACTGACCAAGAGCCTGTCTCCGCACACAGCGGGGCGGACGTGAAACCGGGCGTCCGCCCCGCTCGCTTTGTGGAGGGCAGGTGCTGATGAGCAGCGAGTTCATTGTCCGTATTGTGGGCATGGTCCTGATGGCCGTCGGCGGGATCTACCTGGGCGTCTACCTGGGCGACCTGGCGGCCGGGCCGCCCGAACTGTGGGCGGCGGTCTTCGCCATGGTCGGCGCGCTGATGGGCCTGGTGGTGACGCCGTTCCTGACCACCCGCCCGGTGCGCGCCATCCGCTCGATCGTCGCCCAGGTCTCGGCCCAGACGATGGTCGCCGGACTGATCGGCCTGATCGTGGGACTGATCGTGGCGGCGCTGATCTCCTTCCCGCTATCGCTTCTGCCCTCCCCCTTTGGGCAGCTGCTGCCGTTCATCGGGGCGCTGTTCTTCACCTACCTCGGCATCACCATCTTCGTGCTGCGGCAAAACGATATCCTCGGGCTGCTGCGCAGCCGGCTGGCGACGGTCATCGAGAACGGCGGCCCGGCGGACGCCGGCGGCCGGAACGTCCTGCTCGACACCAGCGTGATCATCGATGGCAGGATCGCCGATATCGCCCACACCGGCTTCCTTTTCGGCCCGATGGTCGTGCCCGGCTTCGTGCTGGCGGAACTGCAGCACATCGCCGACTCGCCCGACGGCCTCAAGCGGCAGCGCGGGCGGCGCGGGCTGGATATCCTCAACCGGCTGCAGAAGGAGCCGGGCATGCCCTTCCGCATCACCGACCTGGATGTGGAGGGTGCGCGCGGGGTCGATGACAAGCTTGTGATCCTGGCCAAACAGATGCGCTGCCCGATCCTGACCAACGACTACAACCTCAACCGCGTGGCCGAGCTGCAGGGCGTGACGGTGCTCAACATCAACGAGCTGGCCAATGCCGTCAAGGCCGTCTACCTGCCGGGCGAGGACCTGGAAGTGCACGTGCTCCAGGAGGGCAAGGAGACCGGGCAGGGGGTCGGCTACCTGGATGACGGCACGATGGTCGTGGTCGAGGCGGGGCGCGAGCAGATCGGGCGGACGGTGTCGGTGACGGTGACGAAAGTGCTCCAGACGGCGGCCGGGCGG
>DYJB01000111.1:0-3313 GCA_020723365.1 Candidatus Aquidulcis sp.
CCGTCATCTGGCTGTTGGAGACTGGCAAGTACTGGTTCGTGATGCACGCCTTCCCCTTCCAGGTCAGCTTCTTCGCCCTGATGCTGATGAACGGCATCGTCAACCTGACGACGACGCTGCCCTCGGCGCCGGGCTACGTCGGCACGTTCGACGCGCCAGGAATCGCGCTGCTGACGTCCTACGGCGTCGCCCCGGCCGTGGCCGCCGGCTACACGCTGGTGTTGCACGGGGCGCTGTGGCTTCCCATCACGGTGGTCGGCGCCTGGTACTTCGCCCGCGAGAGCTTGAGCTGGACGAAGGTCCAGGCAGACGTGGCTTCGGAGCGCTCGGCATGAGGACCGCCATCATCGGCGCCGGTGCCGGCGGGCTGGCGGCAGCCTACGACCTGGCGCGCGCCGGGGACTCGGTCGTCGTCTTCGAGGCCGCCGATCAGGTGGGCGGGCTGGCGGCCGGATTCAAGGACCCGCGCTGGGACTGGTCGGTGGAGCAGTACTATCACCACTGGTTCGCCAGTGATGCCGCCATCCTGGGGCTGATCGACGAACTGGGCTGGGGCGATCGCGTCCTGTTCCCCTGGCCGGTCACAGCCGCCTTCTACCAGGAGCGCTTCTACGCTCTCGACGGTCCGCTCTCGTCGCTCTTCGGCGGGGCGGCCTGGCTGGATCGCCTGCCGGGCGCGGGCATGCTCGAACGCGCCCTGCACGTCTTCCGCTTCCCGGCGCTCACCTGGCCCGACCGTATGCGCTACGGCCTGGCCGGGCTCTACCTGACGCTCCTGCCGAACTGGCAGCAACTCGAGGCGGTCACGGCGCACGACTGGTTGCGGCGCTGGATGGGCGTGCACGTCTACGAAACGCTGTGGGAGCCGCTGCTCGTGAGCAAGTTCGGCGCCCACTACCAGCAGGTCAACATGGCCTGGTTCTGGGCGCGGGTGAAGGCGCGCACGGCCCGCCTGGGCACCTTCCGGGGCGGGTTTCAGGCCTTCCTGGAAGCGCTGGCCGAGCGCGTGCGCACATTGGGCGTGGAGATCCGGCTCAAGACGCCGGTGGAGCGGATCGAGGCTCAAACGGGCGGCGGGCTGCGCCTGCGCGTGGCGGGCGAAGACCTGGCCTTCGATCGCGGTCTGGTCACGACCTCGCCGGCGCTGCTGGCGCGCCTGGCCCCGGGCCTGCCGGCCGAGTACCTCAGCCGGCTCCTCTCGCTGCGCTCGATGGGCGCCGTCAACCTGGTGCTGGCTCTCAAGCACCGTCTGTCGGAGCAAGGTGTCTACTGGCATAACCTGGTCAAGTCGGCCGGCTTCCCCTTCCTGGCGCTGGTCGAGCACACCAACTTCATGGCGCCCGAGTCCTTCGGGGGGGATCACATCGTCTACTGCGGGGACTACATCGAGCCGGACCACGAGTACTTCGCGCTGACGAAGGAGGCGCTGCTGGAGCGCTTCCTGCCCAGCCTGGCTCGCATCAACCCGCGCTTCACACCCGACTGGGTGCGGACAGCCTGGCTCTTCCGCACCCCGTATGCGCAACCGGTGCCGCTCTTGAATCACTCCAGGGTGATCCCCGACCTGCGCACGCCGTTGCCGGGGCTGTGGTTTGCCAGCATGAGCCAGGTCTACCCGTGGGACCGCGGGACGAACTTCGCCGTGGAGATCGCCCGCCGCGCGGTGCGGCGCATGCTGGGCGAGCCCACAGCGTAGCCCGCCGGAGGTGCCCCTTGCCGACATCGAAGAAGGATCTGGCCGGCCTGACGGTGCTCGGCCGTACGGCGCAGCCGAGCAAGAAGCTCGAGACATTCCCCAACCGCCATCCGGGCCGCCGCTACACGGTCACGCTGTCGACGGACGAGTTCACCTGCCTCTGCCCGCTGACCGGGCAGCCGGACTTCGCCACGATCACCATCCGCTACATCCCCGATCGGCGCGTGGTCGAGTCCAAGTCACTCAAGCTCTACCTGTGGTCGTACCGCAACGAGGGCGCCTTCCACGAGCACGTCACCAACACCATCTGCGATGACCTGGTGAAAGCGCTCGACCCGCACTGGATCGAAGTGACGGGCGCCTTCAAGGTGCGCGGCGGGATCGCACTGACGGTGGTGGCGACGCATGCGAAGAAGCCGCGCCGCGGCGCATCGAAGAGGAAGGCGTGAGCTCCGGGCGATACCTCCCGGTCGTCAGCGCTGGCTTCGTCACCTGCCTGGTCGTGTCGAACATCATCGCCGTCAAGATCGGCGCCTTCGGACCCTGGTACCTTCCGGTGGCGGTGATCATCTTCCCCATTGCCTATATCTTCGGCGACGTGCTGACCGAGGTCTACGGCTACGCCCGCGCCCGCCAGGTCATCTGGATCGGCTTCGCCTGCAACGCCCTGGCCGTCGGCGCCATCGCCCTCGGAGGGTGGATCGCTCCGGCGCCGTTCTGGACGCTGCGCGGGTTCGAGGCACCGGCCTCGGCCCAGGCGGCGTACCAGGCGATCCTCGGCTTCACACCGCGTCTGCTGGCGGCCTCCTTCCTGGCCTACCTGGTGGGCGAGTTTGTCAACGCCTATGTCCTGGCTCGCCTCAAGCTGGCGACGCAGGGGCGGTGGCTGTGGCTTCGCACGATCGGGTCGACGCTGGCAGGTCAGCTTCTCGATTCGTCCATCTTCCTGACCGTGGCCTTCGCCGGCGTGATGCCCGGGCCCGCCCTGGCGCCGCTGGTCCTGACCCAGTGGCTCTTCAAGTCGGCCTACGAGGCATTGGCGACGCCGCTGACCTACGTCGTCGTCGGTGCCCTCAAGCGCGCCGAGGGCCTTGACAGCTACGACCGGGATACCGACTTCAACCCGCTGGCCGTGTCCGGGCGGAAGGGCGGATAGGGCGGGCGAGGCGTGATGGTGCGCGGCAAGACGCTGGCCATGCACGTGCTCGACGGGCGGAAGGTCCCCTACCAGGTGATCGAGTTCCCCGAATCGATCCACGATGCGCTGAGCGTCGCGGCGCACGCCGGCCTGCCTCCCGAAACGGTGTACAAGACTCTCGTGGTCCAGGTGCTCGATCCGGCCACGCAGGCGCCCCTGCGCTCGCACAAGCCCCTGCTGATTCTCGTCGCCGCCACGCGCACGCTGGACCCGAAGAAGGTGGCCGCCGCCCTGGGCCTGAAACGGATTGGCATGGCGCGGCAGCAGGAGGCCGAGCGGCTGACCGGGCTGAAGGTCGGCGGCATCTCGGCCCTGGCGCTGCTCAACCGCGGCTTCCAGGTGTACATCGACGAGCCGGCGATGCTGTTGGACGAAGTGGTCGTGAGCGCCGGGCAGCGAGGGCTCAACCTGCGGCTCCG
>DYJB01000111.1:3323-9258 GCA_020723365.1 Candidatus Aquidulcis sp.
GGAGGATGGTCTGATGGCGGTCACCGGCGCGGAGTGGATGGATGCCAGCCGGGAGGTCCCCGCCTCCGGCCTGGAAGGGTAAGGCCGGCACCTCGCCCCGGGTCGGCCTGCACGAATCGGACACAATCAGTCTATAATGCCTCGCTAAGGGGTCGAGGGCTGCTGCCGGTTCCCGATGCGGGAGGCGGAGGCAACCCCTCGGCCGCCAGGGAGGCCCTCATGATCCAGGTACGGGACACGTTCCAGATCAAGTTTGGCAAGATCGATCAGGCCGTCGAGTTGTTCACCACGCTGCGCGAGGCATCGACGGTCATGCCCCCTCCGCAGTCATCGTATGAGGTCCTGACGGACTTGTCGGGCGATATGTTCACGCTGGTGACCGCCATGCACCTCGACTCGGTGGCCGTATGGGAGGCACTGGCGCCGACGACCTGGGCGCAGCCCGGCTTCCAGGACTGGTACAAGGGCTTCCAGCTGTTCGTGAGCGATGGGCAGCGGCGCTTCTACACGGTCGAGCAGCCCAACGACGGCTGGTCCGGCCCGGGGGCCGTCGTGGTGCGCACCTGTTTCCGCACGCTCGAGTGGAGGGTGGCCGAGACGGTCGAGCTGCTCAAGACCTACGGCGGGATGCTGGTGGATGCCGGTGCCGGCGTGCGGCCGCGCATCCTGACCGACTTCAGCGGCCCGATGTTTAATGCCGTCATCGAGATCGAAGCGCGCGACCTGATGACCTGGGATCGGCACCGCCGTGAGATGTTCGGCCTGCCCCAGTTCCAGGTCTGGATGAAGAAGCTGACCACCTGTGTCACGCGCGGCACCCACGAGTTCTATCAGGTCGCGGCGTGCGTCGCCTGAGCCGCGGGCGATCCCCGATGCTATAATCGCTCCACCACATCCTCCCCGCCTGACCCAGAAGGAGCCTCGATGCCCGACCTGCGTGTCGAGAAGCTTGCCCGCATCCTGATCGAATACTCGGCGCACATCCGCAAGGGCGACCGGGTGCTGATCGAATCGGAGCCCGCCGCGGAGCCGCTCATCCGAGCTCTCTACAAGGACATCCTGCAGGCCGGCGGCCATCCCCACCTGGAGCTCAACCTGGGGGGGCAGATCAGCAAGAGCGGCGTGGACACGGTCTTCTTCGAGCACGCCAGCGACGAACAGCTGGACTACATCCCGCCGCTGCTCAAGCACGTCTACGACAACTTCGAGTCGCGCATTCGGGTGCATGCCCTGCCCAACACCAAGGCGCTGACGGGCGCCGATCCGGCCAAGCAGGCGCGGCGGGCGCGCACGCTCGAGCCGATCCTGCAGGCCCAGTTCACGCGCGGGGCGCGGGGCGAGTTCAAGTGGGTGACCACGCTCTACCCGACGCAGGCCTATGCCCAGGACGCCGAGATGAGCCTGAGCGAGTACGAGGACTTCGGCTTCGGCGCCTGCCATGCCGGTGAGGGCGACGAGGACCCCGTGGGCTACTGGCAGGGGATGCAGCGAGAGCAGCAGCGGCTGGTCGATGCCCTGGCGGGACACGACGAGATTGTCGTGCGCGGCCCGTCGGTGGATCTGCGCCTGTCGATCAAGGGCCGGACGTTCCTGAATGCCTGCGGTGAGCACAACATGCCGGATGGCGAGATCTTCACCGGCCCGGTGGAAACCTCGGTCAACGGCCGGGTGCGATTCGACTTCCCCGCCGTCTACCACGGGAACGAGGTCCAGGGCGTCGAGCTGCGCTTCGAGGACGGGCGGGGGGCCGAGGCCAGGGCGGACAAGAACGAGGCCTTTCTCCTGCGAACGCTCGAGACGGATGCCGGGGCGCGCTTCCTGGGCGAATTCGCCATCGGGAACAACTTCGGCGTGCAGCGCATCACGAAGGAGATCCTGTTCGACGAGAAGTTCGGCGGCACCATCCACCTGGCGCTGGGCGCCGGGTATCCCGATACGGGGAGCGTGAACAAGAGCAGTGTCCATTGGGACCTGATCTGCGACATGCGACGCGATTCCGAGATCATGGTGGACGGAAGCGTGTTCTACAAAGACGGGGCCTTCAAGGTCTGAGAGCGGGAGGGTGGGTCGATGTCGCGCTGGATGCTGATTTCCCTCGGCCTCCTTCTGACGGCCCTGCTGCTGGGAGCGTGCGGCGGCACGCCGACGGCGTCGCCCACGACGGCTCCGGCGCCCGGGCTCCCGACCGCCACGCCGCCCCCGACCGCCACGACCATCGCTCCTCCCACGGCGGCGAGCGCCGCCGGCGGTTTCGAAGGCGGGACGCTCCCGGCCGGGCGAAACGAGCTGTTCTCGGCTTCCGGGGCTTGCACCGTCTGCCACACGCGCATGACGGATGAAGCGGGCCAGGACGTCTCGATCGACAGCCACTGGCGCGCCTCGATCAAGGCGCAGGCGGCGCGCGACCCCTACTTCCTGGCGTCGGTGCGCGCCGAAGTCGAAGCGCTGCCGGAGCAGCGGGCGGCCATTGAGGACTCCTGCGCCACCTGCCATATGCCCATGGCCGACTACAGCGAAGCGGTTGCGGGCGGGTCGGGGGCGATCCTGGATGACGGCTTCCTTGACCCGGACCATGAGCTGCACGAGCTGGCCCTGGACGGCGTATCGTGCACGCTGTGCCACCAGATCCGCTCGGGCAACCTGGGGGCTTCGGCCAACAGCGGGGGCTACGTGATCGACACCGAGGCCAGGCCGGGCGAGCGAGAGATCTTCGGCCCCTTCGCTGTGGATGAGGTTCAGGCGCAGATCATGCAGGGCGCCTCCGGTTTCATCCCGGTGCAGTCGACGCATGTGGCGCAATCCGAACTGTGCGCCACCTGCCACACCCTCTACACACCCGTCTTCGACGCCGCCGGAAAGGTGGTCGGCGAGTTCCCTGAACAGGTTCCCTACCTGGAGTGGTTCTACAGCGACTACCGCCAGGGCCCGACCTGCCAGGGCTGCCACATGCCTGAGGCGCAGGGCGGCGTCAAGGTGTCCGTGACTAGCCCCAACCTGCGCAGTCCGTTCGCGCAGCATACCTTCTGGGGCGGCAACGCCTACATGCTGGGCATGCTGCAGACCTTCGGCGAGGAGCTCGAGCTGACCGCCTCCGAGGCGCAGCTTGAAACCGCCCGGCAGGGAACGCTGGACCAACTGCAGTCGGCTACGGCTACGATCGCCATTGAGAACCTGGTATCGGGCGGGTCGACGATCAGCGCCGACGTGCATCTCGAGAGCCTGGCCGGGCACAAGTTCCCGACGGCCTTTCCCTCCCGGCGGGCATGGTTGCACGTGACCGTCACCGACGCCGCCGGGAACGTGGCCTTCGAATCGGGCGCTGTGGGGGCGGATGGCGCCATCCAGGGCAACGACAACGATGCCGACCCGGCAGCCTACGAGCAGCACTACCAGACGATCAACCGGCCGGAGCAGGTGCAGATCTACGAGGCGATCCTCGGCACGCCTGAGGGCCAGGTGACCACACATGTGCTGCGCGCCGGCGCCTATCTGAAGGACAACCGGCTGCTGCCGTCGGGCTTCGAGAAAGCCGCCCCGTATGCGGACATCCGGGTGCACGGCGGCGCCTTCGAGGACGAGGACTTCCTGGGCGGCGGGGACGTCGTCACCTACATCATGCCCGTCGGCGGGGGAGCCGGGCCGTACACGGTCACGGCCGAGCTGCTCTTCCAGAGCGTTGGCTACCGCTGGGCGGAGAATCTGCGTTCATCCTCCGGGCCGGAGATCGAGCGCTTCCTCCGTTACTACGAGGCTGTACCCAACACACCGGTGGTGATCGCCAGCGCCAGCCAGCAATCGCCCTGACCGGAGATCCCCATCACGAGCAACGTGCACCGGCGGCCCACGAGGCCGCCGGCGTGATTCGCTCGGTCCGGCGCTGGCAGGCATGCGCCAGGACACCCTCGGCCGAGGCGCGACGCCAATCCTCCTGCACAGGCGGCGCCCCGAGAACAGCCATCGCCCCTAGGGGGCGTTGCCAAACCTCTCGAAGGTTAGCGGAGGCAGGCCGGCCTGCTCCGCCCCCGCGGGCCATAGCACGAGCGTCGTCGGCGTGCACTCGTAGTCGGCCGACGACGTGCCCGGGGGTAGCGGGTTGAAGTCGATCGGGCTGTCACCGGCGACGGTCTGACCGTTGATGGCAATCGTCTGCTCCATCTTGATGTTCGAGGTGGAGGCCTCCATGGCCAGCGTGCCGGGCAGCATGACCCAGTACGAGCCGGCACCCTTCCCGGCGATCGTCAGGACCACCTGGGCGACGATCGGCAGGGTCTCGCTCCCCTGGTTCAACTTGTAGCCGAGGGCGTAGTTGATGGTCGCCGAGATCCCTCCGCTGGACGTGAAGGTGTAGATCCACAGCCCGCCGCCGTCGACGAACGTGAACAGCCCCGGTGTACCGGCGAAGGGCGCCGCCAGGTAGTCGGCCAGACTCTCGTGCAAGAGGCGCCACTGTCCGGCGAGGCAGGCATCGCACACGACCGGCTCGTCGCGGGTCAGGGTGAGCTCGACGGCGAAGGTGCCGGAGGGCGAGGGCGCCGTGCTGGTCATCAACATCAGGTACACGGCGTCCTTGCACCCGGCGGCCAGCTGCGGGGGCCATTCGGCCCACGGAAACCCGGCCGCGGCCCCCCTGCGTACGGCATCCAGCCCGGGGAGGGAGCCCTTGGTCACAGCCGAGATGGAGTAGCGGTGGCCCTGCGGGAAGAAGACCGCCACGCGCTTGAGCACGAACGGCCGCGCCTCCATCAGGCGGATCTGCGACTCGAAGATCGACAGGTAGTCGTCGTCCAGGACCACGGGCGGTCCGGAGGGGAGCAGCGCGCCCGAGGAGTCCTTGATCGTGCCATCGAAGAACGCCCGACCGAAGTCATGGAAGTGCTGATCGATGTTGGGCCACTTGGAGAGCGCCGCCGCCTGATCCTGCTCGTTTCCGGAGTAAGGGAGCCCGTGCAGGAGCTTGAGCAATCCGTCATTCGTAAGCGTGTTGGCCATGTACTGGAAGAAGACCGTATTGTTGTAGCTCAGTTCGACCAGGGACTTGGAGGCCGACTTGAAGTCGAACCCCGGGATGCGCCCCCACTCGTCATTGACCGTCGGGAAGGCCACGTTGCTGAAGTATTCGGCCGTCCCCTCGCCCCACCAATCCTGAACTCCCCAGTCGGAGCTATCCGCCTGGTTGGGGAAATGGTCGGGGAAGTTCCACTGCTGGTAGCAGTGGAACACCTCGTGGGCGACGGTCTGCTGAAAGCGGCCGTAGTCGTTGGGCCCGCTCTTGGACTTCTCGTTGGCCTGGATGGCGCCCAGGAAGACCGTGATCTTGCAGGTTGGATCGGGCGCCAGGCTGGGGACGAGCGCCAGGACGGACGGGGCCTCGACGTACGGCAGCAGCACGAACACCAGGTCGACGCTGCCCATGGTGGGGCTGCTCAGCCCGCCCTTCAACGCACTGAAGGTTGACCAGGAAGTGAGCACCGCCTGGTGCGCCGCCTCGGCGTATTCAAGCGGCAGGGCCACCAACGGATAGTAGGTGGTGACCGTTTGGCCGCCAATCCCGCTTTGCTTGTAGAGCAGGCACTTGATTCCCGAGCCGGGTGGGAAGCCCTTCGCATACAGCTTCTCGCAGTCCTCCTGCAGCGGGGGGAGGATCGCCAGGCCGGACCTGCCGCCGCCCGCCGTCGGTTCCGGGGCGGCGTATTCCTTGAGCCGGTCGCTGGGAGGGAGGAGGATGCCCAGCAGGCGAACGATCTCCGCCCGGGCGGCGGCGTCTGGGCCGCTGGCCGCGTAGCGAGAGGCTTCAAGCACCAGCCCGAATCCTTCCAGCGACTCGGGCGCCACCTCGTACACCTGGTCCAGCCGCAGTTCACCGGCGAAGAGCTTGAGGTTGGTGATCAGCGCCTGCTCGGTTGTCCACTCCCAGGAGGCCACCCGCTCGGCCATG
>DYJB01000309.1 GCA_020723365.1 Candidatus Aquidulcis sp.
GAAGGTTAGTTCCGGTGGCACGACACCAACTGGGAATTCGTTTGGGCAACATCCTCATCTCCGTAGAGCTAGTGTTTCGTATCAAAAGTAGTGCTAATATGAGCCATGGCATTCTCCAGGAGGGAATCCATGGCCAACCGGGTACGTCCCATCGTGCTGGCCGAGGAGGATCGCCGGGAGCTGGAGCGGCTCCACCGGGCCTCCTCGACGCCGGCCGGGCTCAGTCGCCGGGCCTGGGCGGTGTTGCTGATGGCCCAAGGGGTCTCGGGGGTGAAGATCGCCGACCGGGTGGGCTACACCGTGGTGCAGGTGAGCCGGATTCGCCGGCGCTTCGCCGAGGAGGGGCGGGCGGGCCTGCAGGAGCGTCCCCGCTCGGGCCGGCCGCCGACCGTGACGGCCCGGAAGCGGGCGCAGGTCGTGGCCCTGACGCTGAAGCCCCCGGCGCCGGGGGTGACCCACTGGACGACGCGGGATCTGGCCCGAAAGGCCGGTGTCTCGCACAGCACGGTGCATCGGATCTGGCAGGCCCACGCCCTCAAGCCGCACCGGCTGACGTCGTTCAAGTTCACCACCGACCCGCAGGCCGAGGAGAAGATCCACGATGTGGTGGGGTTGTACCTGGAGCCGCCCACGAACGCCGTCGTGCTGAGCCTGGACGAGAAGACGCAGATCCAGGCGCTGAGTCGCACGCAACCCCTGCTGCCCTTGCGCCCTGGGCTGCCCGCCCGGCAGACCCACGATTATCGGCGCAACGGGCTGACCAGCCTGTACGCGGCGCTGGAGATCGCCAGCGGCCGGGTCCTGGGCGATTGCTCGCCCCGGCACACGGGGGCGGACTTCCTGCGCTTCCTCAGGCAGGTGGCGCGCCGTTACCGCGGGCAGGCGCTGCATATCATCCTCGACAACTCCTCGACCCACACCACCCCTGCGGTGCAGGCGTGGTTGAGCGCCCACCCGCTGGTGCATTTTCATTTCACCCCCAAGGGGGCCTCGTGGCTCAACATGGTCGAGGCGTGGTTCAGCATCCTGACCCGCAAGTCGGTGCGCCGCGGCTCCTTCGAGACGGTCCGCGCCCTCATTCGGCACATCCAGCGCTACATCGAGGAGTGGAACACGCACCCGACTCCCTTTGTCTGGACCAAAGAGCCAGCCGACATTATCAAGAAGGCGATCCCGCGTGGTCGTTAACATGACTTCCCGGACGGAACACTAGGTCTCAAAATAGGACGCTACCCCGCTGAGCGGGGCGCGTT
>DYJB01000112.1 GCA_020723365.1 Candidatus Aquidulcis sp.
GGGGCGGTGGGAAAGGCGCTCGCACCCGACCCGGAGACGCTCCAGGCACAGGGAATCCCGTCACGCCCTCCCGAACGATCCTAGAGAAAGGGGGCGTCACACGCGGTTGTGGGCTGAAGTCGGAGCCGTAGACCGGGCTTGGTCAACTATCCTTGAGCGCCAGATCTTGGGCCAACACGCGGCACCTGGGCACTTGGCGCGGCACTTGGGAGTTATGTGCGGCACATGGCGCGGCACATGGCGCGGCCTAAGGAGGCACATGTGCCAAGGGCCCCTCCGGCACTTGGCGCGGCACATGGCACGGCACTTGGGAAAGGGGAAGGAAGGACCCCCATAGGTGGCCTGGGAGTCCGGCTCAGCGAAGGGGGCCGAGGGGCGCGGCGCCGGGTCGACATTGCGGAACTCGAGCTCGCGCGGAGCAGCGAGGCTTTCGCCCTGGATTCCGCCCCTCCTTGTCACCTGCCGGCCGCGGCTCGCGGGCCGGCGTACCAATCGCCCAGCGCGGGTGGGACGCGGGCGTCCTCGCCCAGCGCGGATGGGACCTCGCGAGTCACGGCCCACTTACGGCCACCCAGTGGCTGGCCTCACCCAGCCGTGATCGTCTTCCCTTGATGTCCTGCCGCGCCTTCGCAGGCTGCCCTCTGTCCGTCCAGGCTGTCGCGCGGGTGAGCCGACATGTCGGACATGCGGTTGCCTCCGGCCACGCGCCCAACTGGCCAGCTCATGCAAACGGGCTGCATCGCCTGATGTGAACCGGCCGGCGGGCAGCCGCCCTCCGTCACGCCGACCGGAAACGCGGCACCTGGCCTCGCCCTGAGCGCAAGGGCCCGCGCGCCGGGGGGGCCTGGAGCCGGTCATGCGGCCGGCTGATCACCATCTGTCGGCACTCGCCTCAGGCCCTCTCCAGTCGGTGTCTGCATCTGCCTGCCCATCACCCCGCAACTCCGTGCCGACGGCAGGGCGGCGCCTTCCCCGCCAACAGCCTTGGCGGCCGCAAGTATCCATGCCCCGGGGCTTGATGCCCGGCACCTACCCGGCTCTCGTGCCGGATTCCCTCAAAGGCGAAGCGAGTCTGCTCTTGGCCGGATCCTGACGCGCGGTCCGTCGCCCACAGGGTGGTGTGGTGCCACCGACGGGCGACGCCTCGGACGCGTGGCAAGCGGCCCTCAAGGCCGGCGACCCTTGAGGCCCGGCCTTCGCCCGGGCCGAGGGGGCGCCTGGCCTGTGGGCCGCGCGCTTCCGGTTCGCGACCTCGTGAGCAAAGACCATCACGGGGACGGGTGCCCCCTAGGTGCAGGGGCACGCCCGCCGCCTTCGACGACGTATCCACTCTGGACGCCGCACTTGAGCCCAACGCGGGGGAAGGCGGACTACTTGCGTGGTCGGGAGACCGTGCCGGGAAAAGCAAACCGCCAGGCCCGCGTCTCGCGCTTGCCTGGCGATCCACATCGTGCTCTAGGTAGCGGGGCTAGGATTCGAACCTAGGACCTTCAGGTTATGAGCCTGACGAGCTGCCACTGCTCCACCCCGCAGCGGTTCGTACACAGCCGGAACAGTATAACACCTCGGACGCCGGCGTCAAGATGACGCCTCAGCCCTGCGCTCCGTCCGCTGCGCTCCCGGACCGGCCGGCCTCCGCCAGCGCCCGGATGCGCGGCCAGCCTGCCTGCAGGATGCGCTCCAGTTCGTCCAGAAGCGAGCGAACGCGCTCGAGCGGCAGCCCGATGGGATCCTCGACCTCGCCGGCCTCTCCCACCATTTCCGACATCAGGTGGATCCGGTCTCCGAACCTGGGGAAGGATTCCCGCAGGGCCTCCAGGTGTTCGCGCTCCATGACCAGCACCAGGTCCGCGCCGCGAAGCAGGTCCTCCGTGACGGGCCGGGCGACGTGCTGGGCAAGGTTCCATCCTCGGCTGGCCGCCGTCTGCAGCGCTGCTCGCGCCGCCGGCGAGCCCTCCAGCGCCCACACGCCCGCGGACCCCACCTGCCAGCCCGCGCTCAGGCCGCGCCGTTCCAGCTGCGAGCGGAACACGACTTCCGCCAGCGGAGAGCGCAGCTGATTGGCCGAACACACAAACAACAGCGACGGCATCGTGCACTCCTGGAGGCGGCCCGGCGCACCGGAGCCGCGCCTTCAACCGCAGGCGGCGCCTCACCTCCCCGATCGGTCGGTGGGACGCCGCCCCTTGGTGATCTGTTGGCCAGCCGACCTAGACCAGCCCCTGAATGTGCAGATGGCGCCAGAGCTCGGCGCCCGAAACGAGTCCCAGCCGGCCGGAGGACTGATCGGCGGCCTTCTTGCACGCCGAAGTGAAGTCGGAGGTCGTCACCAGATACCCACCCAGCCACTCGGCGCGCGGCTCGATCGCCTGCAGCAGCCCCTTCGCCTCCGCCACCCCGACGTTCTTCTCGCTGCGCACGCAGCGGACGAGGACGCACTCGGTCTTGCCCTCGACGGTCCGGCGCGCCGTCAGCTCCCCGCCCGCATCATCCGCCGCCCGCGTGGTCTCAACCTCATCGAACCCCAGGGCGCGCACCCACTGGGCGACTCCGTCGAGCAGGCCGGCCGGCGGGAGATCCATCAGGTTGGTGCGGAGGGAGTCAGTGCCGGGGAGCATGCCGGTGCTGATCGCCGGGCGCGGCGCCGGCACGCGCTCCTGCCGAACAACAACCTCGACCTCGAAGACGCCTTCCATCCAATCCTTTAGCGTCAACGCGCCGGCGACATCTTGCGGCGAGGCTCCCTCCGGCAGCGAGTCCGAAGGCCAGCCGCGTTCGGCCAGCAGCCGGTGCAGCCGCTCCTCGACCGTCCCCAGCGTGAGGAACTCGTAGACGCTCAGCGATGCGCCGGCGCCGGTGCGCTCGAGCAGCCAGGATTCGCTCTGGCGGCAGCGAGCGGGATTCCAGTCGCTGGCGAAGTGGATCAGGTAGGCCATGCCGCGCAGCGGACCGGCCCGCTCAAGCGTTTCCAGGTCCGCCAGGAGGACGTGCCACGACGGGCGCTGCAGGAAGGTCTCGACATCCTCGCGCAATTCGGGCTCATCCCTCAGCGAGGAAAGCACCACAACGCCAAAGGGATCGAGGGCCGTGCGCAGCCGCTCCTGCCCGCGACCTTCAGGCCGCGTGACGACGATGGCCTTGTGACCGGCGGCGGTGATGTCCGCCAGCAGATCGACCACCGCCTGGGCCTTGGCGCCCAGCCGCCCGGCGCGTCCCAGCGCGGCCGTGTCCGCCAGGCGTTGATACGAAGCGGTCAGGTCGTCCTGGGCCGCACCGTCCCCGAGCTGGCTGAGCCGGTGCCGCTCCTCCGCCAGCGACTCATCGTAGGCCGAAGCATCCTCCCGCGTCAGGGCGATCCAGGCCTGGGAGACCGAATGCGCCGGGAGCTGCGCTTCGAGCTGGGCACGCGTCCGGCGCAGCAGGCTTGCCTCGAAGGCCTTGGCCATCTCTCCGGCCGCCAGGGCGCGCCGGACCTGGGTGCGATTCCCGAGGACGAAGGTGAAGATCGCCTCCCACTCCTCCGGGTCCTCCGGGCGCGATCCGGCCAGCGCCCAGCGGCGGCGCGCCCGCAGCCGATCGAAGGCTGTGCGCACCGGCTCGGGGAAGTCAGCCAGCAGCAGCGCGTCGTCCATCACGGCGATGTCGAAGCCCAGGTCCTCAGGTTCGAGCGTCCCATGCAGGATGTCGTCGGCCAGGGCCTCATGTCCGATCAGGTAGACGTGGGCGCGCTGGCCCCAGCGCTGGGCGCGCTGCATGCGGTCGCCGCGCACGGAAAGCACGCGCAGCGCCGGCGCCCAACGCGCCAGGTGGCGGGACCAGTGCCTCAGCTCATGCTCCAGGCAGATGACCAGTGAGCGCCGCGCCCAGCCGCGCTGGTAGAGCGCCCTGAGTGCCACGCAGGCGGCAGCCGTCTTGCCCGTGCCCGGGTCATCCGCCAGCAGCAGCGCCTCCTGCGCCACCAGCGCCTGAGCCGCCTCGACCTGGTAGGCACGCAGCTGCGGCTCCCCCTGCCGGCCTGCCTCCATCTCCCAGCCCTCCCGCTCCAGCAGCGGGAAGGTCAGCTCCCACAAGTTCGCCGCTTCGCCTGCCTCCCCAGCCGGATCGGTCAGGCCGGCATCGCCCGCCCCTGCCGGCCGAGCCGGGAATCGGCTGCCCATCGCCGGCCCGGTGCCGGGCGGCAGCAGCGGCTCAGCCGCCAGCCAGGTGGGCTCGAGCGCGGCGGGCAGCGACTCGACGGGCGGGGCATACAGATCGCCGGTGGGCAGTTCGTAGCTCAACCGGTCACCCAGCACCACGCGCGAGGCCTCGATCGACACCCCTTCAGCAAGCACCAACTCCTCGCTCACCGGGAAGGGATGGAAGCTCGTGGGCCGAATCTGAACGCCGCGCAGCGTGTGCATGCGCGGCGGCCGCAACGGGGCGACGGTCTTGCCGGTGGACAGGCGTGCCGTGGGCACGTCAGCCCTTCCGGGGTTCGCCGACCTTGAGGTTGTGGGCTTCTTCGAGGGCGGACTTGATGCGCAGGAAGGGCTCCATGATGTTGCGGCCGCGCAGCCGGCGCGGCAGGACGTCGCGGCCGGCCTCGGCCTCCTGCTCAAAGCCCGGGAAGGCCTGCAGCACGAACTGGCCGTCAACCGTGCCGCGCACCCACAGCACCGGCACCTCGGTCCGCCCGCGCAGCTTGAGGAACTCAGCGTCGCGCACCAGAATCAAGTCGAGCTTCGACTCGATCGTCTGCAGGATGGGGATCCCGATCAGGTCGTTGCAGATGTACTCGTGAAGCGTGTCCCCATAGAGCACCTTCTGCAAGCTGGTTGGACGGATGGCGCCGCTGACCCGGAATTCGAGCGGACGGGTGAGGGCGTCGGTCACCAGGCAGCCGCCGCGCAAGGCGGCACCGTCCTCAAAGGTTGCCAGATCGAGGAAGGCCAGGATTCGATCGCCGGCAATCGGCTCAGGGGTTTCAGTCATGGTCCCACCCTTCCCTTCCTCATCAACGATGACATCGGCCCACAACCTTAAACTCTAGACGAAAGCCCGGCTTCCTGCAAGGACCCTCCGGTCCCCCTGCCCGCAACCCGGCGCCTCAGGACCCGGCCGTCCCGGACGTGGGCAAGCCGGGCATCGCCGGGCCGGGGATCCCCAGGTGCTCGGCCAGCGCCGCCCGCAGCGCCACGCGGTCGTCCCAGGCGTACTCGGTCTCGCCGAAGCACATCGACTGCTCATGACCCTTCCCGCAGGCGATCACCACATCGCCCGTCTGCGCCCGCCCGACGGCGAAGCGCAGCGCCTGGCCGCGATCGGGCACGCGCCAGAAGGTGCGGCCTTCGACGCCGCCCTGCGCCTCCGCGCCGGCGGCCATCTCGGCCAGGATGGCGTCGAGCGGCTCGCTGCGCGGATCCTCCGCCGTAAGCACGGTGACCTCCGCCATCTGCACAGCCGCCGCGGCCATCAGGCGGCGCTTGGCGCGGTCGCGCAGCCCGGCCGAGCCGATGACGGCGATGACCCTCCCCGTCGTCATCCCCCGCGCCGCTTCCAGCGCCCGGCGCAGCGCGTTGGGCGTGTGGGCGAAATCGACCAGCGCCGTGAAGGCCTGGCCCAGGTCGACGGGCTCCATGCGGCCGGCGATGGACTCGACGGAGGCGACGCCGCGAGCGGCGACTTCGGGCGCGAGCCCCAGCCCGTCGACGGTGGCAGCGAAGGCGGCCAGGATGTTGGCGACGTTGAAGCTGCCGCGCAGGCTGGAGCGAACCGGCTGACGGTAGCCGGCGCCGACAACCTCGAAGGACAGCCCGCCAGCCACAGGCGCCGGGAACTGGGCCCGCACGTCCGCCCTCGCTGACAGGCTGTAGCTGATCTGCCGCACCCCCGAGAGGGAGGCCAGGTGGGCGTACGAAGCGTCGTCCAGGTTGAGGATAGCAGCCGGCTCGACGGACGCCGCTTTGGGCGCCCGTGTCGACAGGCCGGCGAACAAGCGGCCTTTGGCCTCTCGGTAGGCCTCGAACGTCCCATGGTAGTCGAGGTGCTCGTGTGTGATGTTGGTCACCACACCCAGGTCGAACTCGCAGGCCGCCACGCGGTGCTGTGCCAGCCCATGTGAGGTCGCCTCGAGGACGCAGTGCGTCAGGCCGGCGGTGACCATCTTGGCCAGCAAGCCCTGGACCTCCAATGCCTCCGGCGTGGTGACGTGGAAGCCCGTATCGAGCACGCGCTCACCGATGACGGCATTGACCGTGCTGATCAGCCCGGCCTGCAATCCGGCCGCCTGCAGGATAGCGTGAATGAGGTTGCAGGTGGTCGTCTTGCCGTCCGTGCCGGTGACGCCGATCATCACCAGCCGGCGCGCCGGGCGGCCGTGCCAGGCGGCGGCCAGCTGCGCCAGCGTCCAGCGCGCGGCCGGCACCTGGCGGTAGGGGACGGCCAGCGCCGGATCCGGCGCTTCGCCGACAAGCAGCGAAGCCCCGCGGCGGGCGGCCTCCGGCAGGAACGTTCCGCCGTCGACGGTCAATCCCGGAACGGCCACGAAGATCGTCCCCGGCAGGACCTGACGCGAATCGGCGGTCACGCCCGAGACATCGCTGTCGGGCAGACCGCCGGGATCGAGTTCGGGGATGTCGGAGAGGAGCTCGTGAAGGCGCATGTCAACCAGCAGCTAGCGACTAGCAGCTAGCAGCTAGCAGCTAGTTGCTAGCCGCTTTGTTACTGCAGCGACTGCCTCAGGTTGTCCAGCTTGCCGGCCACCGAGCCGTCGATGACACGGTCGCCCAGGCGTACGACCATACCGCCCAGAATGCGCGGGTCGACGCGGAAGGTGGTCGTCGCCCCGCCGCCCAGTCTGGCCAGGACGTCCTTGCGGACCGTCTCCTGCTCCTCGCCGGTAAGCGGGAGAGCCGTCGTCACCTCGGCGCTGGCGCCGCTCACGGACTCGCCCTCCAGGACGGCGATCTTGCCGCCCTTGACGCCGCTGAAGAACTCGGCCAGCAGCGTCCGCTGGCGCTTCTCATCCAGCGACTCGCCGATCAGTTTATGGGTGGCGGCCATCGCCAGCGCCCCCACCTGGCCGCGCAGTTCGCCCAGGTGCTGGAGCTTGGTCTGCTCAGCCTCGACGGCGGCGGCCTCGCGCAGCGCCTTGGCCTCGCCTTCGGCGGCGGCCTTGATCTCGAGCGCCACCTTCTCGGCCCGGTCGCTGGCCTCGCGGATGACCTGCGCCGCGTCCTTCTGCGCCTGCGCCAGCACGCCCGCCGCTTCCTTCTCGGCATTGGCGCGCGCCTCGGCCGCCACACGTGCGTCTTCCAGGCCCTGCGCGATCGTCTGCTTGCGCTTCTCCAGCATGCTCAGGATCGGCTTCCACGCCCACAGGCGCAGGATGATCAGAAGCAGGATGAAGTTGACGATCTGCGAGATCAGGAAGGTGAGGTTGATCCCCAGAGGGGTTAGCGGTCCCACGGATACACCTCCCTGCAGGCTAGATGCCGACGAAGATCAGGATGAGCGACACGACCAGGGCGTAGATGGCAATCGCCTCCGTGAAGGCCACACCCAGGATCATGTTCACCAGAACGGTGCCCGACGTATCGGGGTTGCGGCCGATGGCCTGCAGGGCGCCCAGCACCAGCAAACCGATTCCGATGCCCGGTCCGATGGCGCCCAGCCCGATGGCGAGGCCTGCGCCCAGCGCGCGTGCTGCCAGAAGATCCATGCTCGATGTCCTCCTGCGTTGTCCTTGCCGGACGCCGCCGGCGTCCGTCTGTGGTTCGAATACCTACGCGTGCGCCGCCTCGCCTGGCGCGGCGTGCGACGAGTCACCATGACCCTGCGTCGCCATGTTGATGAAGACCAGCGCCAGCAGAGCGAAGACGACCGCCTGGATGGCGCCCACGAACAGCTCCAGCCCGTAGAACCCGGCCGGCAGGATGAAGGGGATCAGGTTCGACATCACGAAGATCAGCACGGTCCCGGCGAAGATATTGCCCAGTAGACGGAAGGCAAACGAGATGATGCGGCTGAACTCCGAGATGATCTCGAGCAGCCCGGCGGCGAACTCGATCACGCCGATCGGGCCCTTGCTCAGGGCCGGGAGGTTGATGAACTTGACCAGGTAGCGCAGCCCCTGCGAGCGGAAGCCCCAGGCCTGCACCAGCGCCATCGTCACCAGCGCCAGCGCCAGGGTGAAGTTCAGATCGGTGGCCACGCCGCGGATGAAGGGCGTGATGTTGCAGGCCGTGCAGATTCCCTCACCCTCGGCGGCGTGCGCCTCCGTGGCCGTATCCGCCTGGGCCTCGCCATCGCTGTGCTCCACCTCGACCGGGTGCGTGCCGTCAACGGTGTAGAACGACAGCGGTCCGAGCTCGATCAGGCGCGGCGCGTAGGCCGGGATGTTGGCCAGATGCGGCTTCTCCAGAATCCCGATGCTCTCGGCGCCCGGCAGCAGTTTGAACCAGTTGCCGACCAGGATGAAGAAGAACAGCGTCGCCACCAGCGGGAAGATGGATTTGCCGCGCTGGCCGGCGACGTTGTCGGCGAAGTTGGCCAGGGCTTCCGCGATCATCTCGACCATGCCGCCCAGGACGCCTTTCGGCGGGCGGACATCGCCGCGGCGGGCGTGGCGCAGTCCCAGCCCAACCAGCAGCAGGAGCAGCGCATCGATGATCAGCGTGGTGAAGAAGGTGTTCGACATCTTGCCGCCGAACCATGGGATGGGGATCGCTTCGGCCGGCAGGCTGACGACCGGCAGCGCGCCGTACGGCGACTTGCCCAGCCCGCCCGAGTACAGGAAGCCGGTGAGCGGGCCACACAAGGCGACCACGGCGCCCACAGCGATGATGATCGTCAACGCTTTGCGCACGCTACGACTCCTTCGCGCCGTCCAGCCTCGCCTGCTCCGCCTGGCTGACGCGCCGGGCATTGCGCAAGACGAACCAGACCATGACCACCAGACTGACGGGGATGCTCCCCAGGACAAACGTCAGCGTGAACGCCGGGCGGGTCCCCAGCATGCGGTCGACCCAGATGCCCAGGAACAAGGCCCCGACGCTGAACCCTGCGGTGATG
>DYJB01000310.1 GCA_020723365.1 Candidatus Aquidulcis sp.
GGAAGAACCTGGCAGGGACGCGCATCAGGCCGAGGCCCGGTATGACCTCCGAGAGCCCGCCATACACACCCGCCGGCAAGCCGAGTGACAGCAGCGCGCTGAAGAGAAGCACACCCCACCAGAAGCGGTGCCGCGAGGGCGCCGCCGCCAGCATGGCGACGATCAGTACCAGCACCGAGGCGCCCAGGTAGGTTTGCGTCTCCGGCCAGGCTCCCGGGCGAACTGCCAGCAGCCCCAGCAGGTCGACCGGCGACAGCGACAGAGACGTTGCCTCTTCAGCCGTCATCAGCGCCCTCGTTGTCCGCCCCGTGAGTTCGCCCAGCGGAACAGCCAGGGGTGCGGCCAGCGCCGCCGCCATCACCAGAACGATGGGCGCCCAGCGCAGCGAACGCCGCCCGCGTTCCCGCCTTTCCTGGCTATGCGCAAGGCACTTGCCGGCATACGCCAGCGCCAGCAAGCCCGATGGAATCATCCAGCGAGGGTCGATCACGAACGTCAGGCCGAGCAGCGCACCCAGCCGCGCGAAACGGAGGCCGCGGCGTTGGGGATCGAGGGCGCCTTCGATGGCGCCGCGCACACTCACCAGCACCCAGGGTGTCCAACATATCGATTCGACGAGCGTCAAGTGCCCCAGCCCCACATGGCCGATCAGTTTGGGCGTGGCGGCGAAGACCAGGCCCCCCAGCAGGCTTGCCGAGGTCGAGGCGCCCTCCAACCGCAGCAGCTTGAAGACTCCGCCCGCGGCCAGCGCCAGGTGGATCCAGAACAGCAGGTTGAATCCGAAGCCCCCGGCTCCAAGCCAGCCGAGGGCGTGCAGCGGATACCACAAGCCAGCCAGCGGATCCGCAGCCAGCGGCATCCCCGACAGGATCAGCGGGTTCCAGAGCGGGATGGCGTGCCAGGCCCCGATGGCGTCCCGGATGAAGCGCAGATTGGGGGCGTGCGAAATCCACAAGTCCGAGAACGCCCCGGCGCGCCAGAACACCCAACCTGCCGGATCGAGCACGACCGCCGCCAGGCCGAAGGCCGGGATGACCAGCAGGCAGAGGACGAGCCAGCGCCGCTCGGGCCGCTTCATGGCGCCGGCACCTCGAAGACGCCGACATCACCGCAATCCGCCACGCGCCTGAGCTGCTCGGGCCACGCCGCCGGCCCCAGGGCGCGCTCCTCCGGCCCGTAGACGACGAAGTCGACCCCGCGGGCCTCGAGGCTCGGGATCGCCGCAGTGAGAGATGTCGA
>DYJB01000113.1:0-271 GCA_020723365.1 Candidatus Aquidulcis sp.
AGCACAACGCAGGTACTGGCCTCGGCCATCCTCGGCGCCGGCGCGGCGGAACGGCTGAACCAGGTGCGCTGGCTGGTCCTGCGCGACATGCTGACCGCCTGGACGCTGACCCTCCCTGCCACCATGCTGCTCGCCTGGGGGTTCCTGCGGCTGCTCATGCCGTCGAGCGGGTGACTTGAGCTTGACTCCGCACTTCGGCTTGTGCTACCATCGAACTACCGACCGGTCGGTAGGGACATGCAGCGAGCTGACATCGTCCAGGCGGCAGCCC
>DYJB01000113.1:281-2183 GCA_020723365.1 Candidatus Aquidulcis sp.
GAAGGGCTACCACGCCACGTCGATGCAGGACATCGCCGACGCCGTCCACCTCCAGAAGGCCAGCCTGTACCACCACATCGAGAGCAAGCAGGAGATCCTGCTCGAGATTCTCGATGCCGCCCTCGATCGCCTGACAGCCGACATCTCGGCTGTCGTCGAGTCCGACCTTTCCCCGACGGTCAAGCTGCGCCTGGCCCTCAAAGCCTACACCCTCCGGCTGAACGAGGACCGCGACCTGGCCTCGGTGCTGTTGCTCGAGTACCGCGGGCTGGACCCCAGGCTTCGGTCGCGGCATATCGCCCGGCGCGACCGCATCGATCAGCTCTGGCGGCGCCTGGTCAAGGAGGGCGTTGACGCCGGCGAGTTTCGCCGCGTCGATCCGGTACTGACGTCCTTCGCCTTGCTGGGCGTACAGCACTGGATGATCACCTGGTTCCGGGATGACGGTCGGCTCACGGCCGCGCAGGCAGCCGAGGGATTCGCCGAGCTCTTCCTGAAAGGGCTTCTGGCCGGCGGTGAGGGGAAGCTGTGATCCCACCCGAGGTCCAGCGCTTCGAGTCGCGCGGGGGAGCGCGCGTCTACCGCCTGCCGCTGGAGGAGTTTCCTGGTTTCTGGGGGTATGCGCATCTGCTTCTGGCGGATGGGCTGTGCGCCCTGGTCGACTGCGGCTCCGGGCTCGACTCGTCGAACGAGGGACTGGAGCGCGGGCTGGAGACTGTGCGGCGCGAGCATGGCGAACAAGCCGGATGGGACCGGCTGACACACGTCCTGATCTCGCACGGGCACATCGATCACTTCGGCGGATTGACCTTCGTGCGTACGCGGACGCACGCCCCCATCGGCGTCCATGAGCTCGACCTGCGCGTGCTGACGCGCTACGAAGAACGCGTCCGGCTGGTCACGCACCGGCTGGCCGCTTTCCTGATCGAGGCGGGGGTTGCCCCCGAGGTACAGGCGCGCGTCCTGGAGCTGTACCGCGTCCACAAGGCCCTGTCGCGCTCGGTACCGGTCGACCTGACGTACGAAGCCCAGGGCATGCGCATCGGACCCGTGCACATGACCCACGTCCCAGGCCACTGCCCGGGGCAGGTCGTGATGCAGGTGGATGACCTGCTGCTGGCGGGCGATCACATTCTGAGCGACATCAGCCCGCACCAGGCGCCGGAGAGCCTGAGCGACAACACGGGACTGGGACACTACCTGGAGTCGCTGCAGCGGCTCAAGCCTCTGGCGCCCGGTGTCACCTGGACGCTGGGGGGTCACCAGTCCCCCGTGCGCGACCTGGCGGGGCGCATTGCCGCCATCGAGGACCTCCACCGCCAGCGGCTGTCCGCCGTCCTGGACATCCTGCGTGAGCCGCGCACGGTCGCCGAGGTCTCCGCCGTTTTGTTTCCCGACGTGCGCGGCTACAACGTGCTGCTGGCGCTGGAGGAGACGGGCGCCCATGTGGAGTACCTGGCCCAGCGGGCGCTGATCCGTTTGACGAATGCGGAGGTGATCGGCGGTGGCGAGCCTGTGCCGCTGCGCTATGTGAGCGGCGAAGGCGCGGCGCCGTCGTGACCGCCGTCCGGACGACCACGGGGAGGGGAGGGTCTTATGTTTGGCTTTGAGCCCGATGAAGAGCAGAGGATGCTGGTGGACTCGGTCCAGCGATATGCCCTCAACGATCTGCGCGCCGCGGCCCATGACGCCGATGAGGCGGGTGAATTGCCGGCGGCGCTGATCGCCAAGGGCTGGGAGCTGGGCATTCTGCAGGCCAGCATCCCCGAAGCGTACGGAGGCTTCGGGGAACGGTCGGCCGTCACCGGAGTGTTGGCGGCCGAGGAACTTGGCTGGGGCGATCTGACGGCGGGACTGGCCGTCATGGCTCCGGCCGCATACGCCCTGCCGATCCTGGTGGCC
>DYJB01000113.1:2193-8976 GCA_020723365.1 Candidatus Aquidulcis sp.
CGGCACGGAGGAGCAGAAGAAGGCCTTGCTCCCGCCGGTGGTCGAGGGCGATTGGAAGCCCTATGCTTCGGCCTTCGTAGAACCCAACCTCGACTTCGCACCGGCGGAGATGCGCACCACCGCAGCGCGTTCGAACGGGTCGTACGTGCTGAACGGCGTCAAGACGATGGTGCCTTTTGCAGCGCAGGCCGCCGGACTGCTGGTGTATGCCTCCCTGGACGGCAAGACCCAGGCGTTCGTCGTCCCGCCCGGATCGGCAGGATTGAAGGTGGGCGACCGCGAGGCGTGGTGCGGGTTGAACGCCCTGCCGACGCACCGGCTGACGCTGGAGGGCGTGAAGGTGCCGGCCGACGCCCGCTTGGGCGGTGAATCCGGGCACGATGCGCAGCTCCTGATCGCCGCCACGCAGACCGCCACCGCCGCCCTGGCCATCGGCCTGGCCCGCGCCGCCTACGAGTACGCGCTGGCGTATGCCAAGGACCGCACCGTCTTCGGGACGGCCATTGCCCAGAAGCAGTCGATTGCCTTCATGCTGGCCGAGATGGCCACCGACATCGAGGCGATCCGCCTGCTGGCCTGGGAGGCAGCCTGGCTGCTGGATCAAGGCAAGGACGCCGCCCAGGCGGCCCTGATGGCCGTTCTGGGCGGAGCCGACTGCGCCATGATGGTGACCGACCGCGCCGTCCAGATCCTGGGAGGGCACGGCTACATCCGCGAGCATCCGGTCGAGCGCTGGATGCGCAACGGGCGTGGCGTGCCGAATTTCCCGGGCCTGGCCATGGTCTAGGCGGGTGATGGGAGGGTGTGATGATCAGCTTTGAGATCCCCGACAAGGTCCGAAACACGGTCACGCTGATGACCATGGTCGCCGAGAACATGATGCGCCCCGTGGCGCGCTACTTCGACGACCACGAGCATGAGATCCCCTGGGACTACATCAACATGATGCACGACGCCAACAAGCAGATGGGCGGCGGCGGCTTCGTGCCATCGAGCGACAAGCCGAAGAAGGCGCCGGAAGGCGAGGCCCCCAAGAAGGAGGGACCGCGCATTGGCTACCAGCGCCTGGCTTACAGCGCCGAGGTCCTGTCGTGGGGGGACACCGGCCTGTACCTGTGCTCGCCCGTCGGACTGCTGGGCGCCGCCGCCGTGGCGGCCACGGGCACACTCGAGCAGAAGCAGCTCTTCCTGACGCGCTTCGGGGGCGAGAAGCCGGTGCTGGACGCCATGGCGCTCACCGAGCCCCACGCCGGGTCGGCCATGCCGGCCGAAGTGCGCACCACGGCCGTGCGGGACGGGGATTCGTGGGTCTTGAACGGCGAGAAGATCTTCGTCACAGCCGGGCACAAGGCGCTGGTCGACACGCAGGGCTTCGTGGTTGTGTGGGCGACGATCGATCCCTCCGCCGGGCGCGCCGGCGTGCGGCCCTTCGTGGTGGAGGCCGGGACGCCGGGCGGCCCCGTCACCAAGCGGGAGCACAAGCTGGGCATCCGCGCCAGCGACACGGCCTCGGTCGTGCTGCAGGACTGCCGCATCCCGCTCGACAACATCCTGGGCAGCCCGGAAGTCGAGAAGAAGTCGGGCGAGGGCTTCAAGGGCGCCATGGCGACCTTCGACGCCAGCCGCCCGATGGTGGCTGCCTCGGCGCTGGGCGTGGCGCGGGCGACCCTCGAAGCGGTCAAGGAGATGCTGGCCGCCCATGGCGTCACCCTGCGGACCGGGATCCCGCGCAGCCGCATGACGAACACCGAGCGCGAAGTGATGGATATGGAGATCCTGCTGCGCTCGACGTGGCTGCTGGTCCTCAAGTCGGTGTGGATGATGGATGAGAAGAAGCCCAACAACCTGGAAGCGTCGATGGGCAAGGTGCGGGCCGGGGACGTGGTGGTCCGCATCACGCAGAAGGCGGTTGAACTGCTGGGGCCGCTGGGCTACTCGCGCGAGCACCTGGTCGAGAAGTGGTTCCGCGATGCCAAGATCAACGACCTGTATGAGGGGACCGGCCAGATCAACCGGCTGATCATCGCCCGCCGCATCCTGGAGTACGGCCGGAACGAGCTGGCCTAGGCGGCACCGGGGAAGTGGACCGCGCCGATCGAGCCAACGGCGCGGCAGGAGGCATCTGCATGCGCTACCAGATACGCAAAGCTGCCGTGATCGGCGGCGGGACGATGGGGGGCGGGATCGCCGCGCTGCTGGCCGGAATCGGGATCCCGACGCTGATCCTGGACATCGTTCCCGCCAAGCTCACCCCGGCGGAAGAGTCGGCCGGGCTGACGCTCAAGGACAAGGAGGTCCGCAACCGCATCGTCGAGGCGGGCTGGAAGGCGGTGGCCAAGGCCAAGCCGCCCTCGGTCCTCAGCGCCGAGTCGACCCGCCTGATCACGCTCGGCAACCTGGACGACGACTTCGAGAAGCTGGCCGATGTCGATTGGATCATCGAGGCCGTCATCGAGAAGCTGGATGTCAAGCAGTCGCTCTTCGCCCGCATCGAGGCGGTGCGCAAGCCGACGACCCTCGTCTCGAGCAACACCTCCGGCCTGCCAATCGCCGCCATGGCCGAGGGACGCAGCCCGGCCTTCCAGGAGCACTTCCTGGGGACGCACTTCTTCAACCCGCCGCGCTGGCTCAAACTGCTGGAGTTGATCCCGCACCCGAAGACGCTTCCGGAGGTGCTCAAGTTCATGACCGCCTTCGGGGAAGACGTGCTGGGGAAGGGCGTGGTGCTGTGCAAGGACACCCCCAACTTCATCGGCAACCGTCTGGCGAGCATCGGGGGGACGCAGGCGCTGGCCTACGCGCTGGACCACGGGTACACGGTCGAGGAGGTCGACAGCCTGACGGGAGAGCTGATCGGGCATCCCAACACGGCCACTTTCCGGCTGAACGATCTGATCGGGCTGGACGTCGTGCACCACGTGATGAGCAATCTGTATGACCTGGTGCCGGCGGACGAGTCGCGCGAGGTCCTCAAGCACCCCGGGGCGACGAAGCTGCTCGGGGCGATGCTCGAGCGCAAATGGCTGGGCAACAAGACCGACGTCGGCTTCTCCAAGAAGGTGATCAGCGAGAAGGGCGAGCGCGAGTTCTGGGTGCTGAACCTGAAGACGCTCGCGCACGAGCCGCCCACGAAGCCGCGCTTCAAGCTGGTGGGGGAGGCGCGCAAGATCGAAGCACTGCCCGAGCGTCTGCGCTGGCTGATGGACAAGGCCTTCGACGCCGAGGCACCGGAGGAGGACCGCCGGCTGGCGCGCTACCTGTGGGCCACGACGGCCTTTTCGCTGGCCTACGCCTCCCGTCGCGTCCCCGAGATCGCCGAGGACTTCGCCAGTGTCGACAATGCGGTGCGCTGGGGCTTCATGCACGAACTGGGGCCCTTCGAGATCTGGGACGCGCTGGGGGTCGCCTCGACTGTTGAACGCATGGAGGCCGACGGCTATGCCGTGGCGCCCTGGGTGAAGGAGATGCTGGCCGCCGGCTGCGCCACCTTCTATCAGCAGCAGGACGGCCGGGTGGTGGGGGTCTACGATCGGGGCAAGAAGGCCTATGCCCCGCTGGCGCCGGACGCCCGCAAGGTCAGCCTCGACGTGATCCGGGCGAGGCCGGGCGCCGTGATCAGAACCAACGGCTCCGCCAGCCTGATCGACATGGGCGACCGGGTGGGTCTGGTGGAGTTCCACTCCAAGGCCAACTCGCTCGACCAGGACATCTTCGACATGTTCGTCACGGCGCTGGATGAAGCCGAGGAGGGACGGTTCGATGCCCTGGTCATCGGCAACGAGGGCAAGCACTTCTGCGCCGGGGCCAACGTGTTCGTGATCTGGATGGCCTCTCAACAGGGCGACTTCGAGCTGGTCGACGGGATGGTGCGCGGCATGCAGAGCGTGCTGATGCGCGTGCGTTACTTCCCCAAGCCGATCGTGGCCGCGCCGTTCGGAATGGTCCTGGGAGGCGGGGCCGAGGTGTCGATGGCCTGCAGCCGGCGCGTGGCGGCCGCCGAGACCTTCATCGGGCTGGTGGAGACCGGGTCCGTCGGGTTGATCCCGGCCGGGACCGGCACCAAGGAGACGCTGCGCCGGGTGGTCAACCCGGTGATGCGCATCCCGAACGCCGACCCGATCTCGGTTATGCAGAAGGCTTTCGAGCAGCTGGCGACGGCTAAGGTGGCCACCGGCGCGCAGGAGGCCTTCGAGTTCGGCTACTTCGGCCCGGGGGATCGCATCGTGATGAACCGCGACCACCTGCTGGCCGAAGCCAAGCGCACGGCGCTGGCGATGGTGGCCGAGGGCTATCGGCCACCGGCGCCGGAGATGATCTACGCCGCCGGGCGCGACGTGCTCTCCGCCCTGCGCGCCGCCATCTGGGGCCTGCGGCAGGCGGGCTGGGCGACCGAGCACGACGCCGTCGTTGCCGGCAAGCTCGCCTGGCTGATGTGCGGCGGCGATCTGACGGAGCCGACGTGGGTACCGGAACAGTACATGCTGGACCTCGAACGCAAGGTGTTCATCGAGCTGTGCCATGAACCCAAGACGCTCGAACGCATGGCGCACCTGCTTCAGTTCAACAAGCCGTTGAGGAACTAGCCGTCAGCGATCAGCGGTCAGCTATCAGCTGACCGCTGCTAGCTTGAAACTGACAGCTTGACTTCCAGGAGGTTCGTATGCCTCAAGACGCAGTCATCGTATCCGGGGCGCGCACAGCCGTCGGGCGGGCGAAGAAGGGCACGCTGGCCACGTGCCGTCCGGAGGACATGGCGCGCGCCGCCATCCACGCCGCCTGGCAGAGGGCCGGCGACCTCGACCCGGCACTGGCCGAGGACCTGATCCTCGGCTGCGCCTTTCCCGAAGGCAGCCAGGGGCTGAACGTCGCCCGCACCGTGGCGCTGCACGCGGGTTTCCCCGACAGCGTTCCCGGAATGACCATCAACCGCTTCTGGTCCTCCGGGCTGCAGGCGATCGCGCTGGCCTGCGAGCGGATCATCGCCGGTGGAGCCGACGTGATTGTTGCCGGCGGCGTCGAGTCGATGAGCCTGGTGCCGATGACCGGCTTCCGCATCAGCCCGCATCCGGGGCTGGTGGTGGACATGCCGGAGTCGTACGTCAGCATGGGGCAGACGGCAGAGAACGTCGTCGCCAAGTACGGCATCGGCCGGGCGGACATGGATGAATTCGCCTACCACTCGCACCGCAAGGCTGCCGAGGCGCAGGCGGCCGGACGCTTCCAGGAGGAGATCGCACCCGTCGCCGTCACCACCACAACGCTGGATGGCACGCGTACGGTGTCCTTCGAGGTCGATGAGCTCGTCAGGCCGGAGACGACCGTTCAGGCGCTGGCGGCGCTCAAGCCGGCGTTCAAACCCGACGGTCTGGTGACGGCCGGGAACTCCTCGCCGCTGTCCGATGGCGCGGCGGCGGCGGTTGTGATGTCGTCCGCCAGGGCGAAGGAGCTCAAGCTGAAGCCGCGCATGCGCTTCGTCGGCTATGCCGTCGCCGGAGTCTCACCCGAGATCATGGGAATCGGACCGATTGAAGCCATCCCCAGGGTGCTCAAGCGCACAGGGCTGAAGCTGGCGGACATCGACTTGATCGAGCTCAACGAGGCCTTCGCCTCGCAGAGCCTGGCGGTGATCCGCACGCTGGGGCTCGACCCGGAGCGGGTGAACGTCAACGGAGGCGCCATCGCGCTGGGCCACCCGCTGGGCGCCACGGGCGCCAAGCTGACGGTGCAGGCGATGCACGAGGGCCGGCGGCGCAAGGCGCGCTACGTAATGGTGACCATGTGCATCGGCGGGGGAATGGGAGCGGCCGGCGTTTTCGAGATCCTCCACTAGAATCCACGGCAACGCGACCGACGCCGACAACTACGATGAGGAGGCTTGCATGCCCGACGACCTGACGCCCGAGATCCTGTTTTCCCGGATGCCCAAGGCCTTCCTGCCCGAGAAGGCGCCGGGCATGGACGCCGTCATCCTGTTCGACCTGTCCGGTGACCAGGGCGGCAAGTGGGTGGCGACCATCAAGGACGGCGCCTGCACCGTCACAAAGGGCACGGTCGACAACCCGAAGCTGACGCTGATGGCCGATGCCGTGGACTACGTCGGCGTCTTCACCGGCAAGGTCAATCCGATGGCGGCCTTTGGCGAGGGGAAGATCAAGCTCAAGGGCGACATCGGCCTGGCGATGAAGTTGATGAACATCTTCAAGATGAGCTGAGCCCGGGTCACGCTCGCTCCAGACTGCGGTGTCTGTCGACCCGGTGGGGGGTGTCCCGCACGCGTGCCCTCGCGGCACGCGTGCCCCTTCCAGGCTCCGGCGTCAGCCGTCGGGGCAGACTGCGTTCAGGCCGCGGGGGCGGCTGCGGGTGAGGGATCGAGCGTGAGCTGAACGCGGGTGATGTCGGCTGCCAGCGGATCCAGGCCGAGCGCCTCCAGGACTTCTTCGGGGCGGCCGGTGGCGCCCTCCCGGGCGGAGAGTGTCAGGACAAGCTCCGCGGGAGGCTCGAGCCGGAGGTCGATGATCAAGGGCCTCAGGTCGTAAGCCTTGCCACGGCGTTGGCGTGGAACCGAGGTCGCCCTCAGCAGAGCATCGAGGCGTTTGGGCAGTTCGGGCGTCAGGGGCGTCTCGAGCCGGGCGACGAAGTCCGCCCGCTGGACCTGCCGCTGAAGGGGCGGCTCGGGCGCTGCAACCGGTTGGACGGCTTCGAAGGCGATCCCCGGCGGCGCCGCCTGCTGCAGCCGCGCCAGGACCTCGCCTTCCGGGACAGGCTGCTCGAGCCAGATGTCGG
>DYJB01000114.1 GCA_020723365.1 Candidatus Aquidulcis sp.
CCAGTTCGCTGGGAGCATACAGGCGCCACCGAAGACCGGTCCAAACTGGCGGCCCTCCACCCGTGAGCTGCTCCTGTACTCCATAGCCCACCAGGTCCACAGGCGTCTTGCTCTTGAGAGAGTCCACATAACCAGCGGATGGGAGTACTCCGTATTCGTCCACTACCGATTCGGGCACCGGTTCTGTCAGCACGACGACTCCGGTGTCACGATAGGCGAATCCCGGTAGACCGTTCCCGCAACCGATGCAGAAGCCGGGGAAGGTATGCGGCACCCCCTCAAACGAGGTTTCTCCTCCGAAGGGGTACTCGCCTGGCGGGGTTGCCAGGTATGATGGGATCGGCCCTTCGTCCATCCAGATCCGTGCCCGCAAAGCGCCTTCCGTGCAGTGGCCGGCAGTTAGGACTACGCTAGGAGTGAGGAGGGTGCCGCTACAGCGCCAGCATGGCCCCCCTCCGCAATCACCTTCATTGCTGTCAAAGATCAGCAAGCCCACATAGGGATGCCGGCCTGCGTCCGGCTGCCCATTCGTGATTGCGTAGGCCGCCGTGGCGGTGATTAGAAGAAGCGACACCACGATCAACGTGACCCACAGTGCTCGTCTCATGTTCCCCTCCTCAGGTAGAGAGCGCGATTCCCAGGCAGTATCGAAACAGGAACCGGTCAGGTAGACGCCGGCATCACCTCCTTCCTGATCTCGGGTGCTCTGAAGTCATGGGGGGGGGTGACGATTTCACAGTACACCCGGCCGTATGGCCGGGTCAAGTTGCGGAAGCCACCTTCGTTGTCCTCGAAGGCCAATGTCAACCGCAAGAGGGCGACGAGGCCACCCTTGTCAGACAATGCTCCTGGTTGAACGACCCCGCGAAGCAACGGCGACGCCCTCTCGGGCGCCGCCTGGCTCGCGGGACGATCTTGATCGGAGGCTCGCTGTTTGCCGTCCGGTGCGGCGCGATGCCTGGGGCCCGCCTGAGCCCCGCTACTTGCGCTTGCGGATCTCGGACGGCGTGGCTTCCTCGTCTTCCTTCTTCGACCTGGGTTGGATCATCCCCCAGATCAGGATGGCAGCCCCGGCGCCCAGGCCGAACGACCCGAGCGTCGCCCCGCCGGCCACCCAGTGGCCGAGGAAGACGAAGCTGGCCAGCAGCCCCAGGTAGACGGCCACCAGCAGCTGCCAGGCCGCAGCCTCCTGCTTGACCAGGCGCACAGTCAGCCATCCGGCGCCGATGCCGAAGACCAACGATCCCAGGAATCGCAGCACGTACCCCAGCAGATCGAGAACATCGAAGAACGTCATGACCCTGCCTCCTCTCTTCCGGCTGCCTTCAGTATAGCGACCGCCCCGGGCCGGGCAATAGGAGCAAGGCTGGACATCGCCTGCCCGCCCGTGTTACCATCGGTGCCGAGAGGCAGGAAGGCTATGGCAGGCAAGAACACGCGTTCGTCCGCCCGCAAACCCCGCCGGCGCGTCAACTGGTCGCGCCTGATCTTCATGGCCATCGGCCTGCTGGTGGTCCTGGCCTTCATCCTCAGCATGATCACCATCGGGTGAGCGCGCCGGGGAGCTTGCTCGCCCGCACTCACACCCCGCAGCCCAAGGAGACGGTATGGCCATCGAGCGTTTCGGTGTGATCAAGTTCGGCGGCGTCGACCAGACGGTGGTCGGCCCGGACCTCAAGCCGGGGGATCCCGCTCCGGACTTTGTCGCCGTCGGCAACGATTGGTCGGACACCCACCCCCTCCAGGCCAGCGCCGGCAAGGTCATCGTCCTCGCTTCCATCCTTTCCTTCGAGACCGACGTGTGCGACCGGGAAGTCCGCCGCTTCAACACCGAGGCCAGCGCCCTCGGGCCGGATGTTCACGTGTACGTCCTGAGCATGGACTTGCCCTACACCCAGAAGCGCTGGTGCGGCGCGGCCGGCGTCGACCGGGTCACCACGGTTTCGGACAGCACGCATGCCGACTTCGGGCCGCGCTACGGCTGCCTGGTCAAGGAGAAGCGCGTGCTGCGCCGGGCGATGTTCGTGGTCGGGCGCGATGGCAAGATCACCTATGCCGATTACATGGCCGCTCTCGGTGATGAGCCGCGCTATGACGACGTCCTGGCGGCGGTCAAGAAGTCGCTCTAGCCAGCGCCCGCTCTCTCCCCAGCCTGCGGCGGCGAGATGGTACCCGGGTCCCGCGCGCCTGAATCCCCCCGGCCAGCCACCGTGGAGTCTTCCCGATCGACAGGGCTTTGGCACGCGGATTGCATCCCTAGGCCGATGCAAGGCGACCGTAAGGTCGAGGCGGGGGCGGATGTGCTACTCTGTACTCGCACGACGCCGTTTCCGCCGCAACTCAGCGCTCTGCCTGAAGCGGACCTCAGGCGAAACTAGAAGAAAGGAGGATACGCTCATGTTGTTTGCCCCGAAGGAACGCGGTCAGGGTCTTGTTGAGTATGCGCTCATCCTTGTTCTGGTGGCCGTGGTTGTGATCGTCATTCTGGCGCTGCTCGGGCCCGCGATCGGCAATGTCTTCAGCAATATCGTCGGCAACATCTAACCCGATCCGCCGGGAGGAACCTCTCCCATAGCAGGAGCCCCACCCTCGGGTGGGGCTCCGCCTTTTCAGGCTGCGGCTCGCCGGGCGCCGCTGCCGACAGCGGTGGTACGCCGGTACCCTGCGCCCGCCGGCGCCGGTCGAAACGCCCCGGCCTGCCGGAGCCAGCCCCGGGATTGTGTCCACCGTCAGGGGTCCCATCGCCCGCCGTTGTGGTACTCTGGGTGAGCAGGAAAGCGCCTTCAGCCTACACCAGGCGTTCTTCCGGCAAGTCCTAGCGAAAGGAGGATCCACCGATGCTGTTCGCCCCGAAGGACCGTGGCCAGGGTCTGGTTGAATACGCGCTCATCCTTGTTCTTGTCGCCGTGGTCGTGATCGTCATCCTTGCCCTGCTTGGGCCCGCCATTGGCAACGTCTTCAGCAACCTCGTCGCCAACATCTAGTCCGCCCTCGCCCGGGCATGCCCTGGCCAACGCAGGAGCCCCACCGTGGTGGGGCTCCTGACTTTCTCTCGAGCAGGCGGGGGCCTCTACAACTAGCGTGGGAAGCGGCTGAGCACCCTGGCCGGCGTGGGCACCGGCGTGCGATCGCCGGGCCGCAGGCGCTTCACCGGCTTGAGCGGGTCGGCGCTGGCGCCCTGGTAGACACCAATCGATGTTCCCTCAGCGGTCGCTTTGCGCTGCAGGTAGGCCTGCCCCAGCAGGTAGCCTTCGCGGTCGACGGCGCACGAGGTGACGTAGCCGATCACCGTCCCGCGCGCATCGACGATGGGATCGCCCGAGTGCGCCATGCGCACGCCCTTGGTCTCGAAGCGGAAGCGCACGACCTCGCCGTCCCGGGCCGCCTCCTGCTCCAGAAACGCCTGGCGCCCGATGAACCAGGGCTTGTTCGTCTTGCAGTAGGAGCCGAACCCGGCGTGCCCGACCCCCAGGCCGTGCGGGCCGGCCATCTCGTGGCCATAGAGCGGCAGCCCCGCCTCGGTCCGCAGTGAGTCACGCGCCCCCAACCCGACGGGCTTGAGCCCCAGCGGTGCGCCGACCTTGAGCAGCGCCTTCCACAGCTCAACGCTCTTTCCGGGATGGATGAACAGCTCGAAGGCCACCCGCTCCCCGGTGTAGCCGGTGCGGCTGACGACCAGGTCGAAGCCGCCGAAGACGCCTTCCATCACCCCGGCCCAAGGCAGGCGCTTGAGCTTGCGAGCCACCTCGGCCTCGCACCCCAGGGCAAGCAGGATCTCGCGGCTCTTCGGACCCTGGAGCGCGATGTCCACGCGCTGCACGGCGCCCTCCTTGGGATCCCGCAGGTTGCGCAGCCGGCAGTCGCGCCCGAAGGCCGTCGCCCACGGCCGGGTGTTGTCCACCCGCACCCGCCCTTCCTTCACGGCATTCAGCCACGCCCAGTCCTTGTCATCGTTGGAGGCATTCACCACGACCAGGTAGATGTCCTGGCCCCGGCGGTAGACCATGGTGTCATCGATCACGGCGCCGTCCGGGTCGAGGAATTGGGTGTAGTGCGACTCGCCGACGGCCAGCGCCGACACGTCGTTCGTCACGACGCTGTCGAGGAAGGCGGCCGCCTGAGCTCCCTCCACCTGGTAGACGCCCATGTGGCTGACGTCGAACAGGCCGGCGGCGGTGCGAGTCGCCAGGTGTTCTTCGATCACCGACGAGTACCACACCGGCATGTCCCACCCGGCGAACGGCACCATCTTGGCGCCCAGCTCGCGGTGGGTGGCGTTGAGGGCCGTGGCGCGCGGCTCGCCCTCGGGCGGCTCGACCCACTTGAAACGCGGCAGCGCCCGGCCCTTCGCCTCCGGCATGCCGATGAACCACGGCTTGTCGGCGCCGGGGTCGCCGGCCGCCTCCGGCAGCTTGGGCGCCGTGCCGGCCATGGTGACGATCACGGGCCCGGGGATGCGCTTGGTGACATCGGCGGCGTCGAAGGCCACGAACCCATCCGAGAGGCCGCGCAGCCAGGCGGCGGCGCGCACGGCGTCCTCGGCCGGCAGCGTCAGCTGCCAGGCCTGCGTCCCGCGCGTGACGACCGCGCGCACGACCTTGCCCGGAAGGCTGATCGTACAGCGGGCGGAGGCGCCAACCTCGAGCCCCTCGGTACGCGCGCTCACGGCCCAGCGCAGCATCGCTTCGGCCGCCTCGCCGCGCAGCTCGAGCACGGCGTACTTGCCGCGCGGGGCGGGATCGTCCAGGTAGTAGAAGTGCGGGTAGGCGTGCGTCGAAGCGCGGAAGTCGATGCCCTTGGCCTGCGCCAGGTCGCGCACCTTGATCTGCAGCTCATGCAGCACGCCGAAGCCGACCTTGGCCCTCGGCTGCGGTCCCTTGCGGCCCGCCTGCAGGTAGGGCACGCAGGCATGCAGCAGCTCGCCGATCCACGCGCCAAGCGTCTCGCACTCGGGCGGGGTGAAGCCGCGCTGCGTGATCCACGGCGTCCCGAGCCGCACGCCGGAGGGATTGGCGGCGGTGGCGTCGCCAGGAATGGTGTTGCGGTTGACGACGAGGCCGGCCAGGTCGAGGACCCGCGCCGCCACGTCGCCCGAGAGCGGCGTTCCGCCCGGCCCGGTGACCGACTTGCAGTCCAGGTTGGTCAAGTGGGTGTCGGTCCCGCCGAAGGGGATGCGCATCCCGGCCCGCTCAAGGCCGCGCGTCAGCGCCGCGGCGTTGGCCACGACCTGCTTCTGCAGGGCGGCGAACTCCGGCGTGCGCGCCAGCTTGAAGGTCAGCGCCTGCGCCGCCATCGTGTTGACATGTGGGCCGCCCTGCTCGCCCGGGAAGACCGCCCGGTCGAGCAGCCGCGCCAGCGCCGCCTGGTGCGTCACCAGCGCCGCACCACGCGGTCCGCACAGCGACTTGTGCGTCGTGAAGCTGACGACGTCGGCGATGCCCACGGGCGACGGGTAGACGCCCGCCACGACCAGCCCCGCCACGTGGGCGATGTCGGCCAGCAGGTAGGCGCCCACCTCGTCGGCGATGGCGCGGAACCGCTTCCAGTCCACCGCCCAGGGGTAGGACGAGTAGCCGGCGATAATCATCCTCGGCCGATGCTCACGCGCCAGCGCCGACACGGCCTCGTAGTCGATGCGTTCCGTCTGCGGATCGACCTTGTAGTGGACGGCCTTGTAGAACTTGCCCGAGCGGTTGACGGGCGAGCCGTGTGTCAGGTGCCCCCCGTGCAGCAGGTTCATCCCCAGCACGACCGCCCCCGGCTCCATCAGCGCGTGGTAGACGGCGTTGTTGGCCGGCGCGCCGGAGAGCGGCTGCACGTTGACGTACAGGTCGTCGGCGCTCAGCCCGTTGGCGGCGAAGGCCTCGGCGCAGCGCCGGCGCGCCAGGGCCTCGACGATGTCGGCGTACTCGACCCCCTTGTAGTAGCGGGGATCGGAGAAGCGCCGGTAGTGCGCCAACTGGCGCTCGAAGTCGAGGATTTCGTCCTCGGCCTGCCCGCGCGTCTCATCGTCCGGGTAGCCTTCGGCGTAGATATTCTGGAAGGCCGAGGCCAGCGCTTCCCGCACCGCCAGCGGGGCGCTGCTCTCGGAGGGGATCAGGATCAGCTTGCGGTACTGGCGCTCGGCTTCGATCTGCACCAGGTCGAAGAGCGCCGGATCGAGATCGGCCAGCCGGCCGCGCACGAGGAAGTCGGTCATTGCTTCTACTCCCGGGAGTCCGGATCGAGGTTGTTCGGGATGTCAGACAACTCGATTGTAGGCCCGGCGAGAGGCGCAGGTCAAGCGACAACCCCACCCCGCCTGAGCGTGCCGAAGGACACGAACCGTGGGACCGCTCGCGCGCTGATGCTTGTCTGGACGACCCGCTCTGGGAGGAGGCCAGCCGGCGAGGCGGAGTGTGGCGCCACAATCACGCCTCAGCGCCGGGCTGGAGGCCTTCGGGTGGGTGCCGGCGCGACAACCCTCACAGCAGCCGCAGCGCATCGGAGGCTTACATGGCTTCGCCCGGCCCAGGCGGCGAGGCGGCGAACCCCGGGCCGCATGCCGCCGTCGCCGCGAACAGGCCGGCCGCCTCCCGAAGGTGACTCTCCCGCCCCGGCGAAACGCCGGCCCGCGTTCCGCCTACGGCAACTTCAGGTCGCCGCCCTCGTAGACCCACAGGTCGAACAGATCGTTGAGGTCGCACGCGCACGCCGCTTCGGCCGTCTCCTGGAAGGAAGCGCTCGTGGCGAAGCCGTAGCGATGGCGGGCATCGTAGTCGCGCAGAAAGGCGAGGAAGGCGGATTCGCCAAGTCGGCTGCGCAGCGCGTCGAAGAAGAGCGCCCCTTTCAGGTAGACGAACACGCCATAGTCGCTCTCGCTGGCGTACGCGGAGATCGGCAACCCGATCGGCGTGTCCGCCTCGCCGGTAGCTCGCAGGATGAGTCGGAACTGGTCCAGCAAGCCGGTGGCCGCCTGCGGTTCACCGATCGCTTCCAGGTAGAGGACCTCGGCGTAGGAGGCCGCGGCTTCGTCCAGCCACGGTTCGTCGAGCTGGTCATTGCCGATCAGGGCATAGAACCACTGGTGGGCGACCTCATGCACGATCACCAGGTCATCGCCCGGCTCGCCGATGACGCCGATGTAGACCAGCGCGGGATACTCGATGCCGCCGAAGGCGCCGGGCGCATCGACGACGTCGAGCTCATCGTAGGGATAGGGACCCAGCAGGTCCTCGAACGCCTGCACCGCCCGCGCCGCAACTCGGGCGGTGGACTGTGCCTCGGCGGCATGCTCCTCCAGCACCCAGGCGCGCACGATGATATCGCCCGCCGTGGATTCGGCCTGGCGCAGCCGACCCAGGGCAAAGGCGAAGTCGCGCACCGGCCCGCTGGCGAAACGGACGGTCACCGTCCCATCGGCATTCGAGAGTCGCTCGAGCTCGCTGCCGGTGGCTGCGACCACGGTCTCCCCCGGCACAGTCAGGCGCACGTCGTAGAAGGCGATGTCGGAGTTGGTCGTGTCTCCGCCGGGAGGTGCGGCCTGCGTCTGCCATTCCCCGTCGGGCGAGAGGCGCGGTACGAGCGGGTAGAACGTCGGCGCGATGAACACGCCTTCGGCGAAGCCGAAGCGCCCCGGTGCGGCCGGCCGGATGGCGGCCGAGCTCTCGAGGCGGTAGGGAAGCGTCACATCGAGCGTGGCGCCCGGCGCCAGCGGCATGGTCAGCTTGAAGCTCAGGCCCAGGCCGTTCGACAGCGGCTCGGGATCGACCACCTGGCCGTCGATCCATGCCGGCCCGGCCGTCATGACCGCCGCGTACTGCGCGTCGTTCGGCCAGAGCATCAGCACCAGGTCGTCGAGCGGCTGTGCCAGCGGCGAGGTGAAGCGGATGCGCGCCACGCCCTCGAGGATGGCGCTCGAGCCGGTCGGATCGAGAGCGACGTCGGCCTGGATCCAGTAGCGCGTCGCCGTCGGGAAGTCCGCCGCCTCGTCCTCGAGCCCTTCCCGCAGCGGCAGACGCTGGGGCTGGTCATCGGTCCAGTCTACCTGGGGCGTGGGAGCGAGATCATCCGGGGGAGCGGGGCGCGTGGGTGTCGCCGGCATGGCGGCGGCCGTGGCGGTGGCCGCGGGCCGCCAGGCCTCAGGCGAGGGAGTGGCAGGCAGCGAGAACAAGCTGCAGCCCAGGCTGAGCAGCGCGGCGACGGCCATCCAGCGCAACCTCATCGCTCGCCTCCCGCGCCCGGAGCCTTGCCAGTGGGCGGAACAGGACTCGAACCTGCGACCCCTTCTGTGTAAGAGAAGTGCTCTAACCAACTGAGCTATCCGCCCGCGCCGGGATTATACGATGGCTGGAGAACCCGAGTTCGACCCGACTTCGCAAGTCCCTTGGACTTCCGAAGTCGGGCTTGCTTCTGCAACCGCGATTGCATCGCCAGGCCGCGTGTGCTACAGTCCGTGGCCCCGGGGGCCGGCCCCGAAATCGGCAGGAGCGGCTGGATGTCGACCTACGAAGAACGGATTCGCGACGTGCGCCGCGGGTTGTCCCCCAGCTTTGCCCGCCTGGCGGACTTCCTGCTCGACTCGTACGCCGAAGCCTCGTTCCTGACCGCCACCGAACTGGCACACTCGCTCGATCTCGATCCGGCGACGGTCGTTCGCTTCGCCCAGAAGCTGGGCTACCCCGGCTACCCCGAGCTGCAGCGCGAGATACGCGAGAAGGTCAAAGGCCAGCTGCTGGCGCGGCCCGAGGCCGAGCCGGCGACGGCTGCGGCGGCCTGCGATGCAGCCCTGCTGGAGGTCGCCGCGGCGCTCGACCTGACGCGGCGCGGATTCCCTGTCCAGGCCGCC
>DYJB01000115.1 GCA_020723365.1 Candidatus Aquidulcis sp.
AACCACACGCTCCGCTGCTTGTGCGGGCCCCCGTCAATTCCTTTGAGTTTTAACCTTGCGGTCGTAGTCCCCAGGCGGCGGACTTATCGCGTTAGCTACGGCACGGATGGAGTTTAAGCCACCCACACCAAGTCCGCATCGTTTACAGCTAGGACTACCGGGGTTTCTAATCCCGTTCGCTCCCCTAGCTTTCGCGTCTGAGCGTCAGGGGCAGACTAGGAGGCCGCCTTCGCCACTGGTGTTCCTCCGGATATCTACGCATTTCACCGCTACACCCGGAATTCCACCTCCCTCTCCTGCCCTCTAGTTCGGTAGTATCGAACGGCCTCTCCCAGTTGAGCCAGGAGCTTTCACGTCCGACTTACCGAACCGCCTGCACGCGCTTTACGCCCAGTAAATCCGGATAACGCTTGCCTCCTACGTTTTACCGCGGCTGCTGGCACGTAGTTAGCCGAGACTTATTCCGGGGGTACTGTCCTTCCTCATCCCCCCGAAAAGCGCTTTACAACCCGAAGGCCTTCATCGCGCACGCGGCGTTGCTGGATCAGGCTTTCGCCCATTGTCCAATATTCCCTACTGCTGCCACCCGTAGGTGTCTGGCCCGTATTTCAGTGCCAGTGTGGGGGGCCACCCTCTCAGGCCCCCTACCCGTCGCTGCCTTGGTAGGCCGTTACCCTACCAACTAGCTGATGGGCCGCAGGCCCCTCCCAAAGCGGCTTGCGCCTTTGCTCCCCGGGCCTCTAACCCCAGGGAGATCATGCGGTATTAGCACCACTTTCGCGGTGTTATCCCACACTTCGGGGCAGGTCGCCTACGTGTTACGCACCCGTTCGCCACTAGGAACACCCTCGTATTGCTACGTGGGTGCCCTCGTTCGACTTGCATGTATTAAGCACGCCGCCAGCGTTCATCCTGAGCCAGGATCAAACTCTCCGTAGGAAAGTCACCCTCTTGCGAGGGATCAGTTCCTCATTGACTGGACCAAGGTTCGCCAGGCTTCCCGTCACTCTTCAGTTGTTAAGGTGCTGTCGCTTAAGCGGGCGGATACTATCACCCGCTCCATCCCCCGTCAAGGGAAAGAGACGCAACTGCCGATGCCATCGTACTCGCATCGGCGAGGCTGGCTGACCGCTCCGGCAGCGTGCCCGGGGTCTCAGACGCCCACTGCGTCTTCAGCTGTCCAGGTCTGCCCTGGGGGCGAGACCGTTCCTTGAGTTACTGCCAGATTATAGGCTCCCCTCACCCCCTGTCAAGGGTTGGCGGGAAACCCGTTTGGGCTCCCGCACAGCGGCTCCCGACCCCTGAAGGCCCCCCCAGACGCCAGCCCGGGCGTCAACGCCCTCAGATCCCCACCTTCCAGCGGACCCCCACTCACCGCACGCCCACCCTCTCCCAGGACTGCCTACTCCCCCACGCAGCCGGGCCACCGCTCCGGGACCTTCTCCCCTCCCGGCGTGATGCTCTCGTCAGGCAACAGCCCGAAGGCCGTCCCGAACTTCGAGTCGAAAAGCACCCGGAAGGTGTTCACCGGCGTGATCGTGGGGTAGAGTCCCGGCTCGGCCTCTCCGGCCGTGTAGTAGGCATTGAGGATCTCGAAGGCATCCGCCCCCCCCCGCCCGGTGTCGCCCTGGATGACGATGATCGGCGGACGGCCGGAGACCGCCAGGATCTCCCTCACAATGCCCAGCACCCGTCCGCTGATGAACTCGACCCCGTACAGGTAGCCGCGCAGGTCAAACTCCTGGCTTGTGGCGCCATCGTTCTTGCCTGCGTAGAAGCGGGGATCGGTAAGGATGCTGCCGTCGGGCGCGAACACCCGAGGGACGTGAGGCACAAGGATGTGTGCGAAGACGAACTTGGGGCCGGCCAGGCGAGCGACGGCCGGGAGCGAGTCCAGGATGAAGCGCTCCCGTTGAACGAACTCGGCGTGCTCGAAGAGCGCCCCTCCGCGCAACTCCTCGCCTCCGGCGGTGAGTGCTAGCTGATGCCGGTAGTCGAGCACGAAGGACAGCGCCGTTGTGCGCAGGAAGAGGAACTCAAACGGATCCAGAGCCTCGAAGATGCCGCTATCGCCAGGCGAAAGGTAGACGGCCGCATCCTCCAACTCGGACCACTGGTAGCCCGTCTTGAACGCAACGGTCCGATACCCGACACCCTCCAGGAGCGTTCGAACTGCGCTGTGGCTCAGCAGCTTGCCAAGCTCGGCTCGCGTGGGGGCCTCCTCAGCCAGAGGCTCCAGGTAGGCCATGTTCAAGGACGTCAGCAGCGATTCGAAGGTCCGAGAGTAGTTGGAGCGGCTGCAAGCTGGAACATAGAACCCCAGGGCTTCCAGCCCCTGCACGAAGTCCGAGTTGTCGTAGCCGTACTCCTTGAGCAACGTGTCTTGGCGAGTGTAGGTGTCCAGGATGATGTAGTAGATGTCTGGAGGCGGATCGCCATCGGTGAGGGCAAGCTTGGCCCCGCCGGCCGTCTCCGGATCGCCCACGGGGCGCAGCTCATCCAGGGCGTACCTGGCCATCTGGGAAGTCGGTGTCGCAAGAAGCACCAGGCCGGCGATGGCCAGCGCCCCGTCCAACTTCGAGAGATCACCTCGCAGGCGCGTGATCCCCCAGATGGCGAGCATCAGCGCGGCCCCGACCGCGACGATCAGGTAGCGATGCCGGACCACGCTGGCGGGAAGCTCAAGCACGTCCTTCAGATAGAAGTAGACATGCCCATAGGCGAAGAAGGCGATACCGCAGGCGGTCGTCGCGACGGCGGCCTTCGACCAGCTCCCGAGGCACAGCCTCCACAGCGCGAAGGCGGCTGCTCCGGCAAGCAATGAGGCTGCCAGGGGTCGCAGAACCACGGCGGGGGATACCTGCCCCAGATTCGGCGCCAGCAGCGCCAGGGCGGGATACGCGAAATAGAGCAACGGGTGCAGGGACGCGAAGGCCCCCAGCCCTGCCCCCGGCTCTCGTGAGCGGACCGGCCCGCGTTCGTTTGTCGGACGAGAGGCTGCAGGAGCGGGTATCTAGCCCATCCCCCGGGCGCCTTCCAGGTTTTAGCTGCCCTGCCCCGCGGGTCGGCCCGCGAGAACGCCCACTCTACGGACCACACACCGCCTTGGCCGTCCCCCGCCCGCTCATGGCATTCGGACTCAGGACGTCCACCTGGAACCAGTAGCTGCCCGTAGCCCCCACTCGGTAGGAGTCGGCCAACTCGTAGCGCCCGGAGGCGGTGAAGGTCTGGGTCTCCACGGGCGCCTTGTCGCCATTCGACTTGCTGCGCTGCAACTTCACCTGCGTCGGTCCGTTGACCGTGATCCAGAACCGGACCGAGAAGGTGTAGGGGAAGGCGCAGCCTGGCACGCTGGCCTCGCTCGGCGTCATGTCGACCTCGACATTCGTGACGATGGCCACGGGCGGCGGCTCCACCGGCACGCCTGCCAGGTTGCCACTGACGGTCACAGCCTCCGCCTTCAGCCAGCAGTTCCAGCGCGGGTGGGTCTCATGCTCGATGCGGATCCAGGTGCTGGAGGCATTGCGCGCCAGGGCAGGCGTTGTGTTCCCGGCGGTCAGCTTGCCGTCGACCGAGAACTCTGTTGCCGGCCCGAAGCGGCACGGCACGTCACCGCTGATCGGCGCAACCGTGACCTCGGTCGGCGTGGGCGACGAGTCGGGCGTCGGGCTGGCCGGAATGGGCGTGTCACTGGGCGCCACCGTCGGCGGCGCGGCGGTGGCCGGGGCGGAAGTCGCCGGCACGAGCGCCGGCGGCGGAGCCAGCGGCGTGGGTGTCGGGGCGGTCGCGTTGAAGTTGCAGCCCGTGGCGAGTGCGACCAGTACCAGCCACGTCAGCCAGCGAGTCTTGGCGATGTTCATGTCGACCTCCCTTGACCCGGAAGGAACGGGCTCACAGCTCGGAGCGTCCCTCCAGAGCCTGCGACAGCGTGCTGATGTCGGTGTATTCCAGATCGCCGCCGGTCGGTAGCCCGCGCGCCAGGCGGGTGAGACGCACCGCCATCCCGAGCAGACGGCGCTTGAGGAACATGGCCGTCGCCTCTCCCTCCAGCGTCGGATTGGTGGCCAGGATCAGTTCCTGGATGCCCTCGGCCGCCACACGCTTCACCAGCTCCTCGATGCGCAGGTCCTGCGGCCCGATGCCTTCGACCGGCGAGAGCGCCCCGTGCAGCACATGGTAGCGCCCGTGGAACTGCCCGGTCCGTTCAATGGCCAGTACGTCAAGGGGGTCTTCGACCACGCATACCAGTTCCGAAGTGCGCCCCGCATCGGTGCACAGCGCACACGGGTCGACGCCGGCGGCGGAGATGTTGAAGCAGCGGCCGCAGAAGATCGTGCCGCTGCGCAGCTCTCGCAGCGCCTCCGACAGCTCGAGCGACTCGTCGGCCTGCGTGCGCAGCAAGTGGTAGGTGAGGCGCGAGGCAGTCTTCGGTCCGATCCCGGGCAGGCGGGCGAAGGCCTCCATCAGGCGTTCGACGGGGCGCGGGATTCCGGCATTCACGGCGCCAGTCCTCCGGTGAGGGGGCCGAGCCGGCGCGCCGCCAGCAGCTGGGAATCGCGGATCGCCTGGTTCACCGCCAGCAGGACCAGGTCCTGCACCATGCTCGCATCGCCCGACTGCATCAGCCCAGGGTCGATCGTGATCGAGCGGCACTCCTGTGTGCCGGTCATGACCACCTTGACCGCTCCCCCGCCGGCGCTGGCCTCGACCGTCTGATCCGCCAGGTCCGCCTGCGCCTGCGCCAGTTCGGCCTGCATGCGCTGGAACTGGGACAGGGCATTCTTGCCGGAAGGGAGGATGGATTTCGGCTTGGGCATGGGGCTGTCTCCTCGCACTGCGGCACGGCGGATCGGCCGACCGAGTGCCGGGGGCCTGGGCGGCTCGCGCCTGCCGGCGCCCCGCGTGACGGGTGCCGCTAGCTACCCTCCGGCGGCAGCGGCTTGACGTCTACCACCTGCGCACCCAGGTCGCGCACGGCGGTAGCGACCATGCCGCCATCCTCAATCGACTCGGCAGGGGACTCGGCCTCGCCCTCCGGCTTCCAGGCGCGGCTCAGGACGCAGCGCACACCCAGAGGCGTGCCGAAGACTTCCTCCAGACACTGCCTCACGAGGGCCACAGTCGCCTTGCCCTCCATCTTCTCGCGCAGCAGGTCGCTGTTGAATCCCAGGACGAGCGCCCCACCCTCCAACCCCATCAGGCGGCCGGAGTTGAGCAGCGCCTGCGTGCGCGGGTCGCGCCGGAAGGCAGCCTCCAGCACGCGCGGCCAGTGCTGCTTCACCTGAGCGAACGCCACACTCGACGAGGAGGCCAGATCTGGTGATGCCGTGGGAGCGGCCGTTCTGCTCACGGGTTTAGGAGGAACACCCCCGCCGGCGGGGCGCGGAGTTGCCGGGGCCGGAGCAGGCTTCGAGGCCGGGGGCATCGCGGGCGTCGCGGTTGCTTCGGTTCGCTCGGCGCACCCCTCGATCAGCGCCATTTCCAACGGCAGGGCCGGGTGCCAGTTCCCGCGCAGGTCGACGGCCGCCTTCTGGAAGGCGGCCAGCGCCGCCAGCATGGACGCCTGGGGCAGGCCTTTCGACCACTCCGCCATCTCGGCCTGGACCTCGGGCCCCACGTCCAGCAGCTGGCCGGTGCCGTGGCGGACCAGGATCATGCCCCTCAGGAACTCGACGACCTGACGCGCCAGCTGGCGCGGGTCGGCGCCGGCGTCGAGGGCCTGATGGATCACGGCCAGACCCTGACCGGGCTGACGGTCGACGATGGCACGCACGACGGCGCGCACGGCCGTCGAGGCTGCCGTTCCAAGCACCTGCTGCGCCTGCTCCAGCGACACCGGCTCACCGGTGGACGTCAGCTGATCGAGCAGTGAAATGGCGTCGCGCAGGCTGCCGGTCGCCTGGCGGGCGATCAGGTCAAGCGCCGCTTCATCAACCTTCAACCCTTCGGCGGCGCACTTCTCACGCAGGCAGCCGGCGATCAAGGCTACGCTCAGGCGGCGGAACTCATGTCGCTGGCAGCGTGACAGCACCGTCGCCGGGATCTTGTGCACTTCGGTCGTGGCCAGGACGAAGCGGGCGTGCTCCGGAGGTTCCTCCAGCGTCTTGAGCAGCGCATTGAACGCCGCCGTCGAAAGCATGTGGACCTCGTCGATGATGTAGACCTTGACCCGTCCCTGGTTGGGGCGGAAGTTCAGCCGCTCGCGCAGATCGCGCACGTCATCGACGCTGGTGTTGGAGGCGGCATCGATTTCGATCAGGTCGAGGAATCGACCGGCATTGACCGCCTGGCAGTGATCGCAAGCGTTGCAGGGCCGATCGGCGGGCGAGGGCGCCAGGCAGTTGGCCGCCTTGGCCAGCAGGCGGGCCATGGTTGTCTTGCCCGTGCCGCGCGGTCCCGCAAAGAGGTAGGCGTGCGCCCAGCGATCGCTGCGAACAGCATTGCGCAGCGTGCGGACAACATGCTCCTGGCCGACGACCTCGTCCCAGGTCTGCGGCCGCCAGCGGCGATACAGGGCTTGTGTCATCGCGGGGACCCGATAGGTGCAGTCTATCAGACGGCAGAGGCCGACGCAAGCCGTCGGGTGGTATAATGGCTGCGCACACAGGTTGAGGCGCGCGCGGAGGTTCCCATGCCTTTCCGATTGGGCGGTCCCGAACTGATCATCATCCTCGTCATCGTGCTGCTGATCTTCGGCGTCGGCCGGATCGGCAAGATCGGCGGTGAGCTCGGCAAGGGGATCAAGGAATTCCGCCGCGGCCTGCAGGGGGACGAGGCCAAGCAGGCGGAAGCGGCGGAGGCCGCCAAGAAACCGCCCGAAGGCGGCCCTGCAGCTTAGCCCAGAGCTTCACGGGCCGGCGATTGCCGGCCCGCAAGTTACCAACCCTCGCCCTTGAGCTTCCTCCCTAGGCGTCCCGCCGCTGACGGCGGCGCTGCAAGCTCGAGCTCGGCACCATCAGGTTGAAGCGATCGATCTTCGCGTTGATGGCGGCAATCGCGGCCCGATGTCGCCGACGGGCTTCGGCCCCGCCATCGGAGGCCGCCCACCGGCGATGCGCTTCGGCTAGCTCCGACTCGATTTCGGCCCCCAGCCCGATCCACTCCGGCGCCAGGCCGGCTTGCTTCAAGATATGGAAGGCCGCCCGCCATTCCGGCGGGACGTGATCCTCCGGCTCCAGGCGCAGGGGAAGCCCGCGGCCGGGCAGGCCGTCGAAGGCGCCCTCTTGCTGCGCTTCGACGATGCGCCGCTCGGCCATCCTCTCCAGAATCGACATGGGATGCTAGCGCAGGATCTCGCGCAGAAACTCGACCGTCAGACGCTGGTCATCTCCGGTCAGCTTCTCGCCGCGCTCGTCGAGGGTTACCAGTCGGACCGGCAGCCCCTGTTGCATCAGACTGTCTCCGAAGGCCTGGGCCGCTTCCGCCGCGCTGCGATCGCCCGTGGCGGCCAGGATCAGGATCGGCAGCCGGGAGGCGCCTGTAGTCAGCGGCGGGAACTCGCGGCTGGCCACAGCGGCAACGCCTGTGATGGCCTGCGGATACTGTGAGGCGTAGGCCAGCGCCAGCGTTCCTGCTTCACCAAAGCCAACGATGAAGAAGGTGCCGCGCAGGGTGGCCTCTCCGTAGGCGAGCGCCAGCGCGCTGCCGATGCGTTCCTGCGCGGTCACGCGGTCGAGCAGGCCTTCGGCGTACGGCAGGTCCGGGCAGAGCAGCGCGAAGCCGTTGTCCTCGGAGTACTCCCGCCAAGCCTGGAAACAGCCAAGCGCATCCGACTCCGGGCCGTGCAGCGCCAACATGAGCTCGATGGCGACCCCAGCCTGGTAGTTCGGCGGCGTATAGAAGTAGAGGTTGGTGGGCGACGTGCGGTGGTAGGGCTCGGCGGCGCTGCGGCCCGAGCAGGCGCCCAGTCCGGCGGCCAGCACCAGCATCAGTACGGCGGCGAACCGTCGCCGGTCAGGGAATGGTGAAGGTCGACTGGACGTCGCCATTGGAATCTCTCAGGTTCAGGGTCTTGCCGGAAGTCCACACGGCGCCTTGCGCGCCCCAGTAGAGATCGATCGCCGTGTCGGTCCCGGCGCGGGTGTGGACGCTGACGGCGCCGCGATTGTAGAGCGTGAAACCGTCCGGGAAACGGTACACCTGTCCCTGGCCATCATCCAGGGTCCACCCGGCCAGCGCCGCCACGCCGCCCGTGTTGAGGAGCCGCACCGTTTCGCGATCGAGAATCCCGGCTCCATCGACGCCACGGATCTCCAGGCGCGGTGCCTGTGAATCGGATGGCGGCGGCGTGAGCGTTGCCGGCGCGGCGGTCGGGGTAGGCCCGGCAGCCTCCGGCGCAGTCGACACCTCGGGGATCGTCAGCACCTGCCCCACCGACAGCCGATCGGGGTCGTTCAACCCGTTGGCTGCCATCAAGGCCTCGGGCTCAATCCCCAGGTCGCGGGCGATGCTGAAGAGCGTGTCTCCGCCCTGGACGGTGTACGTGTGCGGCGTGGGCGTCGGCGGGAGAGTCGGCGTGGCGGTTGGAACCTTGCTCGCCAGGACGGCCGCCACATCGAAGGTCGGCGTCGGCGCCGTCGCAAGGGGGCGCGGGCCGCGCCCCCATATCCACAGGATGATCGTC
>DYJB01000116.1:0-3971 GCA_020723365.1 Candidatus Aquidulcis sp.
GACGGCCGTCGAGGCAGCCGTGCTGCTTCAGACCCCTCTGGATCGCGTCCTGACGATGATGCTCTTCTCGACCATCAAGAAGGGCGCTGCGCGCGTGGCGCAAGAGAAGCCCCTCAAGGTCGAAGCGATCGAGCCGGCACCCAAGGAACTCCACGAATACGAGACGGCGTTCGTCAAAGCCATCAGCGTCGGCGAGGCGCGCGAGCGCTCGCGCAAGCTCCAGACCGTCATGACCGACCTAATCAAAGAGGTCCAGCTCAAGATGAAGGGCTTCAGCCTGCGCGAGACGCGCGACTACTACAAGGCCATCATGGAGAAGGCCTGGCAGGAGGTCGAGCAGGCGGCCACTCCGGAGGTCAAGTCCGAGCGCTACGCCGATTCGATTGAGTGGACGATGCTCGATCGCGACTTCGACGACCGGACCCAGCGCACCTTCCGCACCGGCCCGGTCTTCATTCCGCACTGGTGGGGCGGCTTCAGCCCATCGTACGGAGGCGGGAGCGGAAGGGCAATGCACGCCCCCGTGTCGACGCCCCGCGGCTCGGCGGGACCGGTGGCCACGTCGCCCAGCCTGCCCAGCCTGCCCGGGGCCGACTTCGCCGCCTCCGTCGTGCAAGGCGTCCAGAACACGGCCGGCGGAATGGTCTCCAACCTCTCGTCCTTCACCGGGAACATCACCAAGGTCACCAATCCACCGCCCCCGCCCTCGACCTATCGGGGCGGCGGAGGTGGCGGCGGTGGTGGTCGCTCGTGTGCCTGCGCCTGCGCCTGCGCCGGATGTGCCTGCGCGTGCGCCGGGGGCGGCCGGTGACGCTTCCGTTCCTGAAGCGCGGCGCGCCCGCACCGGCGGTCCCTCCGCCCGGTCTGCATGCCTATCTGCGCCAGCCGGCGCCCGGCGAGCGCACGCGGCTCCATCTGCGAGTCGAATCCGACGGGCGCGGCTTGCTGGTTGTCAACGCCAACCAGGTTGTCCACCTCAATCCGACCGCGACCGCCATGGCCTGGCTGGCCCTGGAAGGGGTCCCGGAGGCGCAGGCGCTGGAGCGCCTGGCGCGTACCTACCGCGTACCGCGCGGACAGCTACGCACCGACTGGCTCCAGGTCCAGGCCAAGATCGATGCGCTCGCCGCGCCGGACGGCGCCTGCCCAGTCCACGACCTCGATCTCGAAATCCTTCAACCCTTCAGCCAGGTGCCCAGCGCGCCCTATCGCCTCGACCTGGCGCTGACGTATCGCTGCAATGACAACTGCGCTCACTGCTACAACGCCCGCCCGCGCCACTACCCGGAACTCGAGACGGCCGCCTGGGTCAGCATCATCGACCGCGCCCGCCAGGTGGGCATTCCGCATCTGTGCTTCACTGGCGGCGAGGCGACGCTGCGCCCCGATCTTCCGGATCTGGTCGCCCATGCGCAGGCGCAGGGACTCGTCACGGGGCTGTTGACCAACGGTCGTCGGCTGTCGGACGCTCGCTTCGTGCAGGCGCTGACGGATGCCGGGCTCGATCACGTTCAAATCACGCTCGAGTCGCACGATGAGGCGATCCACGATCGGATGGTCGGCGCCCGCGGGGCCTGGAAGGAAACCGTCGCCGGGCTGCGCAACAGCCTGGCCGGCGGGCTGTACGTCATGACCAACACAACCCTGCTGGCGGAGAACGCCACCGGGCTCGACGCCACGCTGGACTTCCTGGCCGGGCTGCAGGTTCCCACGGTCGGGCTGAACGCGCTGATCTACACCGGGCGCGGCCAGACGGTCGGCACCGGCTTGCAGGAATCCGCCCTGCCCCCGCTGCTCGAGTTGGCGCGCAGCAAGACCGACTGCGCCGGCCAGCGGCTGATCTGGTACACGCCGACGCAGTACTGCCACTTCGATCCGGTCCAGATGCAGCTGGGGGTCAAGGGATGCACGGCGGCGATGTACAACCTGTGCGTCGAACCGGACGGCGCCGTCCTTCCCTGTCAGTCGTACTACGAGCCCCTGGGCAACATGCTCCTCGACCCGTGGGATTCGATCTGGGAACACGAACTGGCGCGGTGGCTGCGTGAGCGCCGCTTCGTGCCCGAAGGCTGCCGCGCCTGCGCCGTGCTGGCCGAGTGCGGCGGCGGCTGTCCCCTGACGCTGGCGCATCAGGCGCCTTTGCAGGTCTCCGTTCTCACCGCCGCCTGAGGGCGACGGCCGCCAGGAGAGATTGCCATGACGTCGATCCTCGAGCGCTGGTTCCCCTTCACCAGACGAGCCGAGCCGCTTCAGCCGGGGATGTATGCCTCCCAGCCTGCGCCGGACGCGCCGATCCCCTACCGGCTGCACCTGCGCCTCGAGCCGGATGGCAGTGGGGTCCTGCTGGTCAACGCCGCCACCGTGCTGCACCTCAACGCCAGCGCTGCGGCGCATGCCCTCGAACTTATCCGTGGCGTCCCGGCCGAGGCGGCCGCCGCCGCCGCGCGTCGGCGATTCCGTGTCAGCCGAGGCCGGGCGCTTGCCGATCAGCAGGAGCTGCGGCAGCAGATCCTGCGCCTGGCAACCCAGCCCGACCTCGATCCGGTCGTCTTCCTCGGCATGGAACGGCAGGAGCCGCGGGCGACGCGCCCCTCGGCACCGTACCGCCTTGACCTTGCCCTGACCTACGCCACCGACCCGGATGGAGCCCTCGACCCCCAGGCCAGTCGGCGTGTCGATCGCGAGCTGACGACGGACGAGTGGAAGGGCCTGCTCAAGTCGGCCTGGGCCGCCGGCATCCCGCACGTGACCTTCACAGGCGGCGAGCCCACTCGGCGACCTGACCTGGCTGAGCTTGTTGCCTATGCGCAGGACCTCGGGCAGGTCAGCGGCCTCCTGACGCAGGGCCGCAGGCTGGCGCAGGGCGACTACCTGGCCACGCTCTCGGACGCCGGGCTCGACCACATCCTGTATTCGCTGGCACCCGACGACGCTGCCAGCATGGCCGGACTTCGGGCGGCGCTGGCTTCGGACGTCTTCACCGCCGTCCATCTCATCCTGCCGCCAACGCTCGCTGAGACGCGCACCATCTTCGAGCAGCTCAAGGCAATGGGCGTCCCGGCCGTGTCGCTGACGGTGACTGAACCCGGTGGCGCCGGGCGCGCCCTGCTCCCCGAAGCCCGCCAGCTCCTGGCCAACCTGGGCCTGGATCTGGTGTGGGACCTGCCGGCGCCCTACTCCCACCTCCATCCACTCAAGCTGGAGGTCGAGACGCACCGTGAGGGCGGCGGCCGCTCCTGGCTGTACGTCGAGCCTGACGGCGACGTCCTGGCGACCCAGGGACTGGGCAGCGTCCTGGGCAACGCGCTGCGCGATTCCTGGGCCGACCTTTGGGCGCGCGCCGCGGCGTGAGGGCCCTGCGGCTCGCCGCACGCCGGTAGGCCCAGCCAGCCATGCCCGATCCTCTCGACGACCTGCATGCCAGGTTCACCCAACAGGCGCGCTGGACGGCCGACATCCGCGCCAGGCTCCTGGCGCTCCCGCAAGCGCGCACAGCCGGCTCCCTCCTCGAAGTCGGCTCGGGAACCGGCGCCATCACGCTGGACCTGCATGGCCGCACGCGGGCGCGCATCGTCGGCCTGGATCGGGACCACGCCTCGAACGCCTACGCGGCCCGCCACGACCCGGCGACGCGCTTTGTCACGGGAGTGGGAGAGCAGTTGCCCTTCCCCTCAAGCACCTTCGACCTGAGCTGCTGCCACTTCCTGCTGCTGTGGGTGCGGGAGCCGCAGGCTATCCTGAGCGAGATGGTGCGCGTCACCGTCCCCGGCGGCGCGGTGTTGTGTCTGGCAGAACCCGACTACGGCGGGCGGATCGAGTACCCGGACTCGCTGGCGCCGTTGGGACAGGCGCAGGAAAGCGCGCTTCGGCGGAAGGGCGCCGACACACGCCTCGGCCGCCGGCTGCGACAGCTGCTGGGGCAGGCCGGGCTGGTCTCGATCGAAGTCGGTGTCCTGGGAGGCGAGTGGCGG
>DYJB01000116.1:3981-6043 GCA_020723365.1 Candidatus Aquidulcis sp.
CGGGCCGCTGCAGCTTCATCCGCGATGGAGGCGGACCTCGAATGGAAGACGCTGTCCGACGACCTCGCCGGCGACCTGCCTCCCCATGCGCTCGAGGACATGCGCAGGAAGCTGACGGCGTCCAGGGACGAGGGTCAACATCTGCTCTTCATTCCGACCTTCTTCGGCTGGGGCCTGTGCCCGCGCTAGCCGACCACGATCAACTGGGGAGCTGCTGATGACGACGTCCGCATCCCGGCCTCGGCTTTCCCGCTGGACGAAGCTGCTCTACGGCCTGGGGGAATTCGGGCCATCGGTCGCCGGGGGGACCATCATCCCGTTCTACTTCCTGTTCTTCCTGACCGACGTGGCGGGCGTGCGGCCCTGCGTGGCTGGTACGCTGCTGCTCGTAGCTCGCATCTGGGACGCGCTCAACGACCCGCTGGTGGGGGCGGTCTCGGATCGGACGCGCACGCGCCTGGGCCGCCGGCGGCCCTACATCCTCGCTGGCGCCGTGCCCCTGGCGATCACCTACTCCCTGCTCTGGATCGTTCCCCATGGGCTCACGGGAACGTCGCTCGCTCTCTACTACCTGGGAGCGGACTTCCTGTACGACTTGTTCATGACCATCGTCACCGGGCCGTTCTACGCCCTGATGCCGGAGCTATCGCTCGACAGCGATGAGCGCACCTCCATCGTCACCTACCGCATGGCGACCTCGATCATCACCGGGTTGGGTGCGGCCGTGGCCCTCCCTCTGGTCTTCAACGCCTTCCCCGATCTGAAGCAGGGCTTCCTGTGGGCGGGCGCGGCGGTTGGAATCCTCACCGGGGTTCCCTTCCTGCTCATCGGCGCGCTCCTCAGGGAACGGCCCGACTTCCAGGCCCCTCCCCGGCTCACGATTCGCGATTCAATCCGCATCGTGCTGCGCAGCCGGCCCTTCTGGCTGGCTATGCTGGTCGGCTGGCTCGCCTGGCTGGCCATCGCCATCGTCGAGGCGGTCTTCGCCTACTACGTCGTCTACTGGTCGGGGATTCCGGAGGAGGACTCGGCCATCGTGCTGGCGATCATCCTGGGAAGTGCCGCGCTGTTCCTGCCGCTGGTGAACGCCATGGCCGGCCGGTTGGAGAAGAAATGGGCCTTCGTGGCGGCCACCGCCACCTGGGCCGGCACGCACGCTCTGCTGTGGTTCGTCCCCCCGGCCTCCGCCGTCCCGGTCTACGTCGTCGGCGCACTGGCCGGCCTGGGCGTGGCTGCCGCTCACATCCGATGGCGGCCGATGTGATGGAAGCGCTCGAGGTCGACAGCGGTGAGCGCCAGGAAGGCGTCTTCGGCGGCGTCATGAACCTGATTCAGAAGCTGGGCAACTCGGTGGCGCTGCTGGCCATCGGCTGGATGCTCGAGCTGACCGGGTACCTCCCGGGCGCGGCGATCCAGTCCCCAGCCACGCTCACCGGATTGCGCGTGATGGTCTCCTGGGTGCCGGTCGTGCTGCTGATCGCAGCCTGCCTGGCCGCCGCCGCGTTCCCCATCACGCGCAGGATCCATCGCTCACTCGTCACCCGGGCGGATGAGATGCGAGCGGCACGCGCCGCCGCAGGACAGGCTGGGGCATGAAGACACCACGTCCCTTCACCATCGCCAGGCACGAGCAGGGCGATTCCGGACCCCTGGCCTCGACTCCGGTTTGGATCCGGGTCCTCTTCGGCGCGGTCCCGATCCTGATGGGCGCAGTGATCCTTGGCGCCCAGGCGGGGATTGTGCCGACCGATGGGGGGAGCTTCCTGGCGCCACCCTGGGTCATCCTGTCGCTTGGCGCCGGACTGATCCTCTTCGGCCTGGGACTGTGGATGCCCGCCTCTACGCCGCCCCAGCTCAAGTCCGCCATCTTCCTCATCCTGCTACTGTTCCTCGCCGCGGTGTGCAATTGGACGGCCTTTGCCCCCGGCATCGTGTACACCAGCGAGACGACCATCGGGGGTTGGACGACGTCGGGGGAGGACCCCATTGGCGGACGGATCGTCTTCGGCGCCATCGCGCTGGCCGTCGATGCACTGCTGGCCTTCACCGTCATCGACATCGT
>DYJB01000116.1:6053-8559 GCA_020723365.1 Candidatus Aquidulcis sp.
GCGGCTGAGCGGTCCGCCCGCCCCGACTCCTCCGAAGACAACGGGCCTCCCCTGCGGGAGGCCCGTCTTCGATCCTTCGTCGGCGAACGGCTAGAACAGGCCCACGACGCGCTTGGTCTTCAGGTCGACGTCGACGTCGTAGAACACCGGCCGTGTCGGCAGCCCGGGCATCGTGCGCATCTCGCCCAGCAGCGGGTAGAGGAAGCCCGCCCCGACCGAGGCGCGGATGTCGCGGATCGGCACCTTGAAGCCCTTGGGCACGCCCTTGAGCGCCGGATCGTGGCTCAGGCTGAGGTGTGTCTTCGCCATGCACAGCGGCAGTTTGTCGAAGCCCAGCCGGGTGTAGAGGGCGATCTTCTTCTCGGCCTCCTCCGAGTACTCCACGCCATCGGCGCCGTAGATGTCCTTGCAGACCTTCTCGATCTTCTGCTTGATCGACCACTCCAGCGGGTAGAGGAACTGGAACTTGGTCGGCTTCTCGACGGCCTTGACCACCGCTTCGGCCAGCTGGATGGCGCCCTTGCCGCCATCCATCCAGTGCGTGCAAACGATGGCGTCCTCGGCCCCGGCTTCCTTGGCCGCCTTGCGCACAAGCTCAACCTCGGCCGGCGTGTCGGCGGCGAAGGAGTTGACCGCCACGACGACATTGACGCCGAAGCGCAGGGCGTTCTTGATGTGGTGCTGAAGGTTCCCCAGGCCCTTCTTGAGGAGCTCGAGGTTCTCGTCGGTGTAGGCAGAGTCGAGCGGCTTGCCCGCCACGACCTTCGGCCCGCCGCCGTGCATCTTGAGGGCGCGCACGGTGGCGACCATGACGACGCACTGCGGGATGAGCCCCGAGTAGCGGCACTTGATGTCGAAGAACTTCTCCATGCCAATATCGGCGCCGAAGCCCGACTCCGTCACGACGTAGTCCGCCAGCTTGAGGGCGATGCGGTCGGCGATGATCGAGCTCTGCCCGTGAGCGATGTTGGCGAACGGTCCGGCATGGACGAAGACCGGTGTGCCCTCCAGCGACTGCATCAGCGTCGGCAGGATGGCGTCCTTCATGAGCACCGTCAGGGCGCCGCCTGCGCCCAGGTCCTCGGCCGTGATGGCCTCGCCGGACTTGCTGGTGCCGATGACGATGCGTCCCAGCCGCTCCCGCAGATCCGCCAGATCGGTCGTCAGCGCCAGGATGGCCATGATCTCGCTGGCGACGGTGATGTCGAAGCCCGTCTCGCGGGTCATGCCCTTCTCTTCGGGGCCCAGGCCGATGGTGATGCGACGCAGGAAGCGATCGTTGGTGTCGACGACGCGCTGCCATGTGATGCTGGCCGGGTCGATGTCCAGGCGGGCGAAGCGCGTGCGTTCCTCGGGTGTGAGCGCTTCCGGATCGGTCTTGTTGATCCCCAGCTTCTTCAGCCGCCGCAGCATGGAGGGCGAGAAGCGCCGCTTGCCCTGCTTGTTCTTCGGGCACAGGGCGTTGAAGAGCTTCTCGTCATCCTGCTCCTTCTCGTGGAACATGCGGGCATCGATGGCCGCCGCCAGCAGGTTGTTGGCGGCCGTGATGGCGTGCAGGTCGCCGGTCAGGTGGAGGTTGAAGTCCTCCATGGGGATGACCTGGGAGTAGCCGCCGCCGGCAGCCCCGCCCTTGATCCCGAACGTGGGGCCCTGGCTGGGCTGGCGGATGCAGGTGATCACCCGCTTGCCCAGATGCGCCCCGAGCGCCTGGCTCAGGCCCATCATCGTCGTGCTCTTGCCTTCGCCCAGGGGAGTGGGCGTGATGGCCGTCACGTCGATGTACTTCCCGTCCTTGCGGGCCTTGAGGCGATCGAGCACTTCGAGCCGAACTTTGGCCTTGTACTCGCCGTGCATCTCGAGTTCGGACCCCTTGAGGCCGATCTCCTGCGCGATGAGCGATACAGGCTTGGGGTTGACGGCCTGGGCGATCTCGATGTCCGACGGGACGGGGCGCAGCAGCTTGAGCTTGATCGGCTTGTACGGCAGCTTGACGGGCCTGGCCTTCTTGGCGGCCGGCCTGGCGGCCTTCTTCGGCTTCGACGCTTTTGGCTTGGGCTTGCTTGGCATGGCGCTCATCTCCTCATCATTGAGGGCAGGCGCGAACGGCCTGCCCGTTTGGCCTGAGGGTAGTTTGGCGTCAGTCGCCAGCGAAGGCAAGCGCCGACCGTCCCACGGCCGGTCATCAACCATCACCTCTCTGACATTCTTCCCCTGGCGGCGTGAATTCTCTCACTGCGCGGGAATTGACCTAGGGGCGATACTCAGGGGGAAATTGGTATATACTGGTATGTGAAATCCGTCACCAGCGCAGGTACGCTCGAGGTACGCTCAGCCGCCAGGGCTTCCATACGAACTTCGCACTGCAATCAGAGGCTTGGATGATGGCTTGTCGCTCGGACAGGCTGCTCAGGCCCTCGCGCCCGATGGCGCCTTGCGTCGTCATCCCGGTGCGAGGTCTCATGATTCCCGAGGTGCCGCATGCATCGTAAGTCAGCCAGCAACCCGT
>DYJB01000117.1 GCA_020723365.1 Candidatus Aquidulcis sp.
ATCGCCATCGGCGCCGTAATGGGTCTGACCCACTACCTGTTGGCCGTCCAGGGGATGTGGCCCATCGCCACGGTTGGCGCAGGATTGGCGGGGGTGGGCGTCGGGCTGGCGGTGGCACACTTCTCCAGTGCCTCGCGGCAAGCGTGGACCCCGGACAGGTTGCGCCGTTTGGGAGGCGGGCTTGAAGGATACGCGCTGCTGGTGCTGGTCATCGGCCTGGCGCGCCTGGTCGGGCCCCTGAAGGTGGTCCTGGAGCGCTGGACGGTCGAGGCGATGCTCCCGGGAACCGCCACGCTGGACGGATTCCGGATGGCTGCAGCGGTGCAGAGCTACACGCCGCTGGGTCATACCGGCACGCTGCTGTTGTTCGCCTCGCTGCTCGCCTTCGGGCTGCTCGCCTGGCGCAGCCGGACCGGCGCCGGCGCCGCGCTCCAGCGAGTGATGAGCAGCACGTTGTCGACCATGCTGCCGGTGACGCTGGGGATCGTCGCCATGGTAGAGCTGTCGGCGGTGATGGAGTACGCCGGGATGATCAGCGCCCTGGCGAGCGCCATAGCCTCCGCAGCCGGACAGGGTTTCGCTCTGGTTTCCCCCTGGATCGGTGCGCTGGGCGCCTTCGTTACCGGACCGAACACCAGCTCGAACCTGATCTTCGCCGCGTTGCAGGCGCGGATGGCAGGCCTGCTGAACGTGGAGCCCGCCCACGTGCTGGCCCTGCAGAACGTCGGCGGGGCGCTGGGGTCGGTTGTCTCGCCGGCGAAGGTGATTGTGGCGGTCAGCACCGTTGGCCTGGCAGGGCGGGAAGGTCAGGTCATGCGAGCGCTGGCGTGGGCCATGGGCTCGATCTTGCTGCTGGTCAGCCTGGCGGTCGCGATCGGCCTGCTGATCGCTGTTGTACAATCGACCTGATGTCCGAAGTCCTGGTCCTCATCACCCTGAGCTACCCCGAACCGCTGGTCGAGCGCCTGCGGGCGATCTCGCCGCGCCTGCAGATCGCCGTGCATCCGGCGCGCAGCGCGCAGGATCTGCCGCCGGACCTGCTGCCGGACGTCGAGGTGCTCTATACCCACCACGCCCTCCCGGATCCGGCTGCCGTTCCGAATCTGCGCTGGGTGCAGTTCCACTTCGCCGGGTTGGATGCCATCGTCGACCATCCGCTGCTGCACACGTCCGAGGTGCAGGTTACCTCGATGAGCGGGGCTTCGGCGTCGCAGATGGCCGAGTATGCGCTGATGGGGATGCTGGCCCTGGGCCGGCGCGTGCCGCGCATGGTGGCCGATCAAGCCGCCCGGCGCTGGGCCGACGACCGCTTCGAGCGCTTCCGCCCGGTGGAGCTGCGCGGCGCCACGGTCGGCATTGTCGGCTACGGCAGCGTGGGCCGCGAGGTCGCCCGGTTGTGCCGCACCTTCGGGGCGCAGGTCTTGGCCACCAAGCGCGACCTGCGCCGCCTGGCGGAGGACGGCTATCAATTGAAGGAAACCGGCGACCCCGACGGCGAGCTGGCTGATCGGCTGTATCCGCCTCAGGCGGTGGCCTCCATGGCGGCGTTGTGCGACTTCCTGGTGGTGACCGTGCCGCTGACGCCGGAGACCCGCGGCCTGATCGACCGGCACGTCTTCGAGGCCCTGCGGCCGTCGGCGGCGCTGGTCGACCTGTCGCGCGGCGGGGTGGTCGATCACGGCGCGCTGGTCGAGGCGCTGACGGACAAGAAGCTCTCGGGGGCGGTGCTCGACGTCTACCCGGTGGAGCCGCTGCCGGAGAACAGCCCGCTGTGGGAGATGCGCAACGTGCTGCTCTCGCCGCACATCGCCGGCGCCTCGGGGGACTACTTCGCCCGGGCGACGGAACTCTTTGCCGAGAACCTGCGCCGCTATCTCACCGACCAGCCCCTGCTCAACCTGTTCGATCCGCAGCGCGGCTACTAGGGACGCCCGTGATCACCGGCGTGATCTTCGACCTGGGATCGACCCTGATCCACTTCGACGGCGACTGGCAGGCGGTCTTTACCAAGAGCCTGCATGCGCTGGCGCGGCAGCTGAAGGCGGACGGCCTCCGCGTGGAGCCGAAGCTGCTGCGCGAGGCGTTCCGCCGCCAAGTGGAGGCGGCCCAGGCGGAGCGGCAGAAGGATTGCGTCGAACGCACCTCGGACTCGGTCTTGCGCCAGGTGCTGGCGGATCTGGGTGCCTCCCCGGTCGACGACGGCGTGATCGAGCGCGCCCTGCGCCGACTGTTCGCCGTGAGCGAGGCGCGCTGGGTGCCAATGCCCGGGCTGCACGAGATGCTGGCCGAACTGCGGGCGGCGCGCTACCGCCTGGGGCTGATCTCGAATGCCAGCGACGCGGACAACGTGCGAAGGCTGATGGTGAAGGCCGGCCTGCTGAACACCTTCGATCCGGAGCTGATCTCGGCCGCCGTCGGCATCCGCAAGCCGGAAGCGCGCCTGTTCGAGCGGGTGCTGAGCGCCTGGGGCCTGCCCCCGCAGGCGGTCGTGATGGTGGGCGACACGCTGGGCGAGGACATCCTGGGGGCGCAGCGCGCCGGCCTGCGCACGATCTGGTTCACGGCCGACGCCGACACACCCGCCAATCGGATCTGGGCGAAGACGCTCAAGGCGGACGCCGCCACGGATGACCTGCACAGCCTGCCGGCCCTGATCCGATCCCTCTCCGCAGGCCCGCCGGCGGTGTAGGCGTGCCTGACTTCACGCCGGTCACCCCCCACATCGGTCGCCTGGAGATCCCCTGGCGCATGCTGGGGCTGATCCCGTCCTCGGTCTGCGTGTGGCTGATCCGAGTCGGCGATCGCTGGACGCTGGTCGACAGCGGGCCGCCCGAGGGGGCCGACACGGTCGTGGCGGCGGTGGCGCGCGCCACGCACGGACGCGGCCCGCAGACCATTCTGCTGACGCATGCTCACCCCGATCACGCCGGCGGGCTGGAGGCGCTGCGCGCCGCCTGGGACCCGGCCATCCTGTGCCACCGCGACGAGGTCGGATTCGTCACCGGACAGCACGACTACCGCCGCCTGGCGCCGCGCGGCCCGGGATTCTCGATCGGGCGCCACTTCATGCGCCGATCGACCTGGGCGCTGCCGGTAGCGCGCGATCTGGAGCGCGGCCAGGCGGTGGAGGGCATGGCCATCATCCATCTGCCGGGCCACACGCCCGGCCACATCGGCTTTCTGCATCCCGAGGACCGGGCGATGCTGTGCGGCGACGCGCTGCTGAACGTTGGCGGGCGGCTCTCCCCCCCGCCGGCGCTGGCGACGCATGATCCGGGCGTGGCGCGCACGTCGCTCGACCGGCTGGCCGACCTCGACTACGAGCACCTGCTGCCCTCGCACGGCCGGCCGATCCTGGGCGGCGGGCGGGGGGCCGTGGCGCGCTGGCTCGGCCGCGCCCACGCCGAGACGCCGCACACCCGCTGGTAGCGCCGTGTGCTAGAATGCCGCCCAGCGCCCGGCCGCGACGCCGGGCGCTCTTTCTTTGAGGTCGCGGAAGACCCTCGCCATGCTCCCACGACTCCGCCATGCCACCGCCGGCTACCCGCGGCAGTTCTGGCTGCTCTTCTGGGGTGTGCTGGTCAACAGCTCCGGCTCGAGCATGGTCTGGCCGTTCCTGACCATCTACCTGCGGCAGCGGTTGGATGTGCCGCTGACGACCATCGCCCTGCTCCTGACGGCCAACTCGCTGGCCGGGCTGGCCTCCACCTCCATCGCCGGACCGGCCGTCGATCGCTTCGGGCGCAAGGGCGCCATGGTCCTCAGCCTGGGAGTCGGCTGCCTCTTCATGCTGGCCCTGGGTCGCGTCGACACGCTGGCGGCGGCAGTGGCCTTGATGATCTTCAAGGGCATGACCGATCCGCTCTACCGTGTCGGATCCGACGCCATGGTGGCCGATCTGATCCCTCCGGCCAGGCGGGCCGACGCCTACGCGCTGCTGCGCATGATCAGCAACCTGGGCGTGGCCATCGGGCCGTCGATCGGCGGCTTCATCACGGCGGTCTCCTACGGGCTGGCCTTCTCGATCGCCGCCGCCACGGCGCTGATCTACGCCCTGCTGGTGGCCGTCTTCATGCGCGAGACCATCCCGCAGTGGCCGGCCGAGGAGCGGGCGAAGCAGGCCCGGGGCTACGGCCCGGTCCTGCGTGACCGGCCGTTCGTGGCTTTCTGCATCGCCTACTCGTTCGCCGGCATGGCCTACTCCCTGATGATGGTGCTGCTGCCTGTGTATATGAAGGAGAACTTTGGCCTTCCCGAGAGCGCCTACGGCCTCATCCTGGCCGCCAACGCCGCCATGGTGGTGCTGTTCCAGTACGGCGTGACGCGCCTGACGCAGCGCTACCACCATCTGCCGGTGCTGGCCGTCGGCTCGCTCTTCTACGCGCTGGGCGTGGGCAGCGTGGCGTTGGGCGCAGGCTTCACCGCCTTCCTGGTGAGCATGATCATCCTGACCATCGGCGAGCTGATCATGATCCCCACCTCGACGGCCCTGACGGCCAATCTGGCGCCTCCGGACATGCGCGGCCGCTACATGGGTGTCTACGGTTTGACGTGGGGCGTGGCCATGGGCATCGGCCCGGTCCTGGGAGGGACCCTCAACGACCAGCTGGCGCCGGTGGCGATCTGGTACGCCGGCCTGGTCCTGGGCGCTGTGGCCATGATCGGCTTCCTGGTCCTGGCCCGCGTGATGCCGCGTCGCTCGCCGGTCTCCGCCGCCGCCGCTCCACCGCCCGCCTGATCGTTGCCGGGGCAGGCGCTCTCGACCTCACAAGACCGCCGCGGCGTGGTTTCATAGGGTAGAGCACAACGCGAGAGGCCAAACCGTGCCCGATCCCACTTTCGAGGCGCTTGTTGAGCGCCACAGCGCCGAGATCCATGCCTACCTATGGCGGCTGCTGCGCGATCCGGAACTGGCTTCCGACGTCCTCCAGGACACCTTCCTGCGCGCCTGGCGCGCATTTCCCCGGCTCAAGCACCGCGATCACCTGCGCGCCTGGCTGTACACCATCGCCACCAATCGCGCCCGGAGCCTGCAGAAGGCGCGTACTCGCAGAGAGTCGGGACTCACCGGAGTGAGTGATGAGCAGCCCGATCCCCGCCCTTCGGTTGCCGCCCAGGCGGCCGATCGGGACCTGCGCAGACGGGTGCTGGCGGCGGTTGAGCGGCTGCCGGCCAAACAGCGGCAAGCGCTGGTGCTGCGCCGCTACCAGGAACTGGGTTACGACGAGATCGCCGTCATCATGGGCGGCAGCCGGGAGGCGGCACGCACAAACGTCCACCTGGCGCAGGAGCGGTTGAGGAAGTGGTTGTGCGATGTCGACGAAGGAAAGGCGAGCGAGAAACGAGGCGAGCAATGAGGCAAGCGATGATCGGCCCGAAGACGGATCCGATGCACGCCGTGGACAGGGTCCTGGGACCCGGGCCGGATGCTGCGCGTGCGGCGGCGGCCAGGGCGCAGCTCACGGCGGCCCTCCACGCGCAGGCCGCACCGGTGTACTACGATGTCCTTCCGGACTCGCTGCTGGGCAGAGTCTTCCTAGCGGCCGGCGCGGCACGGCCTGCTGGCCGTGGGACTGGCGACGGAGGAAGCCCGCTTCGTGCGGCGCATCGCGGAGCAGGTCGGCCGTCGGCCGGCGCGTTCGCCGCAGCACTTGCAGGAGGCGCGGCGCCAGCTGGAAGCCTATCTGCGCGGCGAGCAGAGGGCCCTGGAGGTCGAGGTCGACCTGAGCGGCGTATCCCCCTTTCACCGAGCGGTGCTCGAGGCGGCGCGGCGCATCCCGCGTGGTTCGGTCGTCAGCTACGGCGAGATGGCCAGGCGGCTGCACCGCCCTCGCGCCGGACGGGCGGTGGGGCAGGCGCTGGCCCACAATCCGGTGCCCGTCGTGATCCCCTGCCACCGCGTCGTCTCGGGCGAGGGCCGGCTGCAGGGCTACCTGGGCGACCGGATCGGGCTCAAGGCGAAACTGCTCAAGCTCGAGGGTGTTCCCATGGCGGGGGATCGCATCGCCGTAGGCGGAGGTAGAGTGTCGTGAAGCCAAAGGATTGGGTGCTTTTCTTGGCGCTGGGGTTGATCTGGGGTTCGTCCTTCCTGTGGATCAAGATTGCCGTCCGGGAGGTCGATGCCTTCACACTGGTGGGCTGGCGGCTGCTGTTTGGGACGCTGGGGATGGTGGCGGTAATCGCCCTTCGGCGCCCGCCCTTCCCGCGCGGCCGATCGATCTGGCCGGCGCTGGCGCTGCTGGGGATCATCAACACGGCGCTGCCCTTCGTCCTCATCTCGTGGGGCCAGAAGACGATCGATTCGGCCGTGGCTTCGATCCTGAACAGCACCGTGCCGCTCTTCACGATGGTCATTGCCCACTTCGCGCTGCACGATGAACCGATCACGGCGCGCAAGGCCGTTGGGCTGCTGATCGGATTCGGGGGCGTGTCGGCGCTGATGGCGCGCGACCTGGAGGCGGGCAGCCTGGGTGTCGGCATCCTCGGGCAGGCGGCGGTGCTCCTGGCAGCCGCGTCGTACGCTTCGGCCTCGGTCTTTGCCCGGCGGACCATGCGTGAGGTCTCTCCCCTGGTGCAGGCCTTTGTGCCGATGGCCATTGCGGATGCGATCGTGTGGACCGCCGCCACTCAGGTCGGGAACCCGGGGCGACTGCCGGCGCTGCCGCTGACCTGGGTGGCGCTGCTGTGGCTCGGCCTGCTCGGCTCGTGCGCTGCCTACCTGCTCTATTTCAACCTGCTGCACTCCGTCGGGGCCACGCGCACGACGATGGTGACCTACGTCTTTCCAGTTGTCGGCGTGACGCTGGGTGTGCTGTTCCTGGACGAGCTGGCGGACTGGCGCCTGCTGGTCGGCGCGGCGCTGGTCGTGACCAGCCTGGCGATCGTCAACTGGAAGCCCAGGGCTGTTTCGGTTGCGGCGGCGGCAGATTGAAGACCCACGACGTGACACGTGGCAGCGCCGCGTGTCACGTCGTGTCACCCCCGCATTGACAAGCCGACGGTCCGGCAGGATAATGCCGGGACAAGCGCATAGCGGCGACGACGGAGGAAAGTAGACGGGTGGAGCGCGCCAGGGAGGCCGGGGCATGACTGAGACCCCGGCTCGAAGGAAGCTCGTCGAAGTTCCCTCCTGAGCTGTCCGGGTGAACGCCCCTGAGGGCCACTAGCCCGGGCCGGGCCCCTGCCGATATCCGGGGAGCCGATCGCCGGTCAGGCTGTCGGCGCCGAGCGGTCCCCGGGCGGGGATCACGAGGGTGGTACCACGGGCAGGCTCCCGTCCCTTGATGGGCGGGAGCGTTTGTTTTCGGGGTGAGGAGGGCAGCATGCTGGGACGCCTGGAGAGCTTGGAGCAGGAGGGCTTGCGCGATCTCTCGGCGGCGGCCGACGAGGACGCGCTGCAGGCCTGGAAGGTACGCTACCTGGGGCGTTCGGCCGAGCTCGGGCGCGTCCTCGATGGGCTGCGAACGGCGCCTAAAGAGGAGCGGCCGGCGCTGGGCAAGCGCGCCAACCAGGTGAAGCAAGCCTTCGAGTCGGCCTTCGAAGCGCGCCAGCAGGCGATGGCCGCCGGCCGGCTGGAGCGTTCGCTGCAGACCGAGCGCCTCGACGTCACGCTGCCGGGCCGGCCGCTGGCGCGCGGCCGCCTGCACCCGGCGACGCAGACCTTGCGGCAAATCGTCGCCATCTGGGCCGAGATGGGCTTCCAGGTCTATCGTTCGCGGGATGTCGAATCCGACGCCTTCAACTTCGAGCTGCTCAACATCCCCGCCCACCATCCGGCGCGCGACATGTGGGACACGTTCTACACCACCACGCCCGGCGTGGTGCTGCGCACGCACACCTCGCCGGGCCAGATCCATGTGATGCGCGAACGGGCGCCGGCTCCGATCCGGGTGGTGCTGCCCGGGATGTGCTACCGCTACGAGCAGGTCTCGGCGCGTTCCGAGATCCAGTTCAATCAGGTGGAGGGACTGGCCGTCGGGCGCCACATCACCTTCGGTGATCTGAAGGGCACGCTGACGGCCTTCGCCCGGCGGTTCTTCAATCCGGACGTCCGCACGCGTTTCCGTGCCGCCCACTTCCCGTTCACGGAGCCGTCGGCCGAGATGGACGTCGAGTGCTTTGTCTGCCGGGGGAGCCGCTGCGCCGTCTGCAAGTACACCGGCTGGCTCGAGGTGCTGGGCTCGGGCATGGTGCACCCGACGGTGCTGGCCAACGGCGGCTACGACCCGGCCGAATTCTCCGGCTTTGCCTTCGGCATGGGGCCGGAGCGCATCACCATGCTCAAGCACCGCATCGAGGATATCCGCGCCTTCTGGTCCAACGACCTGCGCTTCCTCGAGCAGTTCTAGCCGGAGGCCACCATGACCGAGCCACGACCATCTCTTGAGGATCTGGGGGACGAGCTGCGCAGCCTGGGTGCGAACCTGCGCAAGGTTCTGCAGGCCGCCTGGGAGAGTGACGAGCGGCGCCGCGCCCAGGGGGAGATCGAGCGCGGGCTGGACGACCT
>DYJB01000118.1:0-3534 GCA_020723365.1 Candidatus Aquidulcis sp.
TGCTCTGGTCCACTTCTCGCGAGCAGACCCCTGGCGATTCTCGCGAGCGGCGAAGCTCGACCCCCGCGCCGTAGTTGCGGACGACGTAGTGGAGGTCGTAGGCGTCCTTGTTCTCGCCCCGGCCGTCGAACGCCAGCGCCTTGAGCACGATGTACGCCCCCGCGTCGGAGATCCAGATCGAGCGGGTCGCCTCCTCGCCCAGGATGGTCCTTCCCGTCAGCGTCACCAGCTTCCGATCCTCGAACGCGAGGTGTAGGCCGGGGGCGATGATCGCAGCGAAGTCAGGTTCGAGGTCACGCAGCTTGCCGCCGCGGTCGTCCGGGAGCGCCGGCGCGATGAGGAAGTCGAGCGTGGCCTTCTCGGCCTGCTCGATCTTCCAGCGCTGGCGCGCCGGCTTCCCCTTCTCGCTGACGTCAGGCTCGAAGCCGGCCCGCCGCAAGCGCTCGGTCAGCTCGCGATAACGCCCTTCATCCAGGAGCGCGATCGTCAGGCCCACGTCGAGGTCCATCGTGCCGATGTGGGCCGGCGTGCCCTCGGGCAGCGCCAACTGATCGACGAGGAGCGACGGGACGAACCCGCCGACGACCACCAGCTCGTCCATCAGGTCGCCCAGTTTCGTGGCCAGGTAGAGGCAGGTCGCGCGTACGAGCGCGACATGCTCGCCACGGTAGCCGTCGGCGGTCGTGGGCTTGTCAGGCATCCCTCCTCCAGCTCAGGTGCGCGCCGCGAAGCTGCGCCGCTGCTTCCTCCGCGCGCTCCGGGTGGCCCTTGAGATCGAGGTACACCTGAACCGGATGGACGCACCGCACACCGTCGTGCCCCGTGGCTCCGTGGAACACGCCAGCGTCGTTCGGCACGACCAGCCAGACGTTGGCCCCTCGAGGCTCCTCGCGGAAGCCCAGATCGGACAACAGCGCGTCGGATGGCTCCACCGCGAGGTAGATCGTCACGGTGCGGAACGTCGCGAACCGGGTCAACATCCAGGCCGCGGCCAGCCCCGTCGCAGAGTGTTCGACATCTCGGTCCCGAAGCTCAGCGGCGAGTTTCGCCAGCAGCCCATCGCCGGTTCGTGCAGCGATGTGGCCGCGCAGGATCCGGTGCCGGTGGAAGTCGTATGCCTCGCGCCATGCATCCAGGAGGAGATCGGGATCCGCTGCCCGGACGTTCCCATCGCGCTCACGAAGAATGAGACCGTCCTCGACGAGTCGCCCCACGATCCTGCTCGTGAAGCCGCGGTCCATGCCGGTGGCTTCGGCGATCTCGCTCTGGGAGGCGGCGCGTTGCGGGTGCATCAGGAGCCAGCGCGCGATGCGCGAGCTCTTGGGCGCGAAGGCGCTCGAAGGACGACCTCGCCACTTGAAGCGGTTTGGTTGTCCGGCGATCACCACCCGCAGACCCTCGGCGACGATGTGTGCGTTGCCGGAGAGATCGAGCCAGGGGATATCCTCCTCTTCGCACAGCCGCCTGCCGACTTCGCCCATGAAGGGGACCGCCACCAGCGGGGTCGCTCCACGGACGGAACTCGCCGCAGCCTGCGCGGCGCGAAGCGCAAGCGAGACCGGCCCGGTTCTGCCCGACCGCGCCCAAGCGATGACGAATTGGAAGCGGCCGACCCGAGCACTGGCGACCCCCGGCTCACTGGACTCCAGCGGGGCGACGTCTTCCGCTGGTAAACCGACCAGTTCGGCCAGGGCCTTGCGGATCCGATCGGGGGCCATGCTGTCTGCGGCCGTCTCCATGGATGACTAAATACAATCGGTTGATGTCGCCGTCAAGTGCATGCTTTTAGTCATGCGACACGCTCCCGCTGATGTGGATGACGGCCCCATCAACCCGGGCATTTTAGTCAACTCGTCTCAGAGCCTACATCGGGGGTTCGCCGCCGAAGCCACTCCGGTGGGACGGGCGATCGCGGCGGCCAGGGCGCCGGCCGCGTGCTGCGGCCGGGGCACGCCGTCGAGCCGTGCTCGGTGCGCTGGCGGATGACTTCGTACAGGTCAACCGGCTCGTCGCCGATCAGCGGCCGCAGCCCGAGGTCGTCGACGATGAGCAGGTTCGGGCTGCTGAAGCGCAGGAGCCTGCGCTCGACGCTCTGATCAGCGCGCACCGCCCGCAACTGCGCCAGCATGCGGTGCGACGACGTGTACAGCACGACGAAGCCGGCGCGGCAGTCGCGCCCTCACAGGGCGCTGAGCGCTCGGGCGAACGCGTCCTGGTCGGGCACGGTCGCCGCGGTCCGCGTCAAGTCCTCCAGGGTCGCGAGGTCGTGGAGATCGGCGAGGGCCTGCTCGATGCCGGGCGGGACCGATCCGAAGCGCGCTCCAAGGACCTGCAGGATCGACCGGCGCGTGGCCCTCTCCATGGCCAGCTCCTCGAAGCAGTCCACGAACTCGACCTTGTTCTGTTCTTCCATGCGGCGTACCTCGTCCAGGAAGCAGGTTTTCAGCTCTTTCGGCAGGCGCAGCACCCAGTCGACCAGCCGGAGCAGCAGCCGGCCGTCCTCCCGGGAGAAGTTCTGATGGAGCAGGCGCCGCACCAGTCTCAACTTCCAGTATAGCCGGCGCTCGCCGTCCCGGTTTCGCTGCGCGGCGAGGTACGCCACTACGAACAGGGCGAAGGGGTTGGTGCTCTGCTCCAGCCGGTCTAGGCGCGGCTCCAAGTCGATGAGCTTCACGAGGATGACCAGGCTGACGACTGGAACCTGGCGGGCGTCGAACAGGCGGTACCAGTAGCGGAAGAGGCGGTGGGCGAAGTCGGCCTCGGGATCGCCTTGCACCTCGGCGTGCAGCAGGAGGCGGGCGGGGCTGCCGCTTTTGAGCCAGACCTGAGCCAGGACATCGACCGTGCCGCCGCCAGCGCCGCCCTCGGGCAGGAAGCGCAGCAGTTCCTTGTTGAGAAACTCAACTTGGCGGTGCCAGTCGATGTCCCGGTGGAGCTCGGGCGCGAGCAGGGCGAGCGCGGGCTCCAGGAAGCGCTCGAGTGCCTCCTTCCAGGGTCCGTCGAAGTCGTCCCGCGGTGGATCGGTCCCGGACAAGGAAGCCTCCCGGGCTGGGGGTTCGTCATGCCGGGAAGTCGGCGCTTCGGCCCAGGGGTTACAGGAGCATGGCGCGCGGGCAGCCGGTGCGGAAGACCGGCCAAGCCCACGCGCCGCGGATCCGCTCCGGGAATGCGCCAGCCCGTGCATTCCGCGCTCACGGCCTGGGAGGATCGATCCATGAACCCGAGCATCCCCCAGGCGGTCCGCGATCTCGTCACCGAGTACGGGCGATTCCTGCGGAGCGGCTGACCGGGAGGCGCTGTTGCACATCGGGGCCGATCGAGCAACGCTCTTCCCTGCGGCGGGGTGCGACCGCGCGAGCGCCGTGATGGGCCAACGGGACGGGATGGAGGCCCCAGCGGCTTGCTGAGCACCGAAGCACGGGCGCCGCGCGTCTCACCGCACTCGGACCATGTCGCCCGTGGTTGGACTTGCGAGGAGGCATGGCCGCAAGATGCGATGCCGTCCCTGGGGCATGAACCACGGATCGCTCAGGG
>DYJB01000118.1:3544-5116 GCA_020723365.1 Candidatus Aquidulcis sp.
ATTCTCTTCCTCGGCGTCGCAGTGAGCGTTGGACTTGGCGGCGGTCCGCTACCGGATGCGCTCGCTCGGCTCACGCCGCCGGAACGGCTGTTCGCGGAACAGCTTGTGGCCGAGCAGCGTGGCGAGGTAGCGGTCCCGGCCTGCTTCTCCGGCCCCGTGAGTCCAGAGATGTCGGCAGCGCTGGAGCAGGCCCTGGCCGGTGGCCCCGGGTCCCTGCCGAGCCGGTATCAGCCTGGGCCCCACTGGACCGCCACGGCGACTGACGGCTCGGGACTCCTCGGCGATGGCGCGCCGATCACGCTCACCTACAGCTTCGTCCCGGACGGCACGCCCATCCCGCCGCAGCTTGCGGGCGAGTCCTCGGACATGAGCAGCCTCTTCTCGTTCCTCCACGGCCTCTACGGCAGCACGGCCGCGTGGCAGGCGCATGTCCACTCGGTCTTCGACCGCTGGTCCGAGATCTGCGGCATCACCTACGTGTACGAGCCGAACGACGACGGCGTGCCGCTCCTCGGCCAGCTCGGCCAGCTCGGCGTGCGCGGCGACATCCGCATCGGCGGGCACCTGATCGACGGCGAGACCGGGTTCAACACGTTGGCCTACAACCAGTACCCCGACAACGGTGACATGGTCCTCGACACGGGCAACCCGCTGTTCTACGGCGACTTGGCCGGCAACGCCCTGAACCTCCGGAACGTGCTGTCGCACGAACACGGGCATGGCATGGGCCTCCGCCACGTCTGCCCCGTCAACCAGACCAAGCTGCTCGAGCCGATCATCACCTCGAACTTCGACGGCCCGCAGCACGACGACATTCGCGGCGTGCAGCGTTTCTACGGCGACCATCTCGAGCAGAATGACACACCCGCGACGGCCACCAACCTCGGGGCCGTGTGCGCCGGCGAGTCCAAGCTCATCCAGAACGTGAGCTGCGACAGGCCCAGCGACTTCGACTACTACCGCTTCGCGGTCCCGTCGGCCACGCCCGTGGTGTCCGTCACGTTGACTCCCGTCGGCCAGACCTACGACGAAGGCGGCCAGACATACAACCCCGTGACACAAGGCTGGGAGTGCACGACGTGGACCCTCTGCGACTCCCTCGTCGCAAATGACCTCGGCGTGGAGATTCTCGACACCAACGGCACGACGGTTCTGGCGAGTGCAACGGCCAACCCCGCAGGCGTGCCCGAAACGCTCACCAACGTCGCCCTGCCTTCCGGAGCCGGGGGGTACTTCGTCAGGGTCTCGCCTGGGTCCACCAACGAGAACCAGCTCTACGAGATCCTGATCACGTTCGCGTGGACAGGGGGAACGCCCGAACCCGTCCTCTACACCTTCAACGGGGATTCGGCGGGCGACATACTCGGCCATTCCGTCAGCGGAGCCGGGGACGTGAACGCCGACGGCTTCGCCGATCTCATCGCCGGGGCCCCTGGCGACGACAACAACGGGTCCTACTCCGGCAGCGCGCGGGTCTACTCGGGGAAGACGGGCACTGTCCTCTACACGTTCAACGGGGATTCGGCGGGCGACCGGCTCGGCATTTCCGTGAGCGGAGCCGGGGACGTGAAC
>DYJB01000118.1:5216-8456 GCA_020723365.1 Candidatus Aquidulcis sp.
GCCGACGGCTTCGCCGATCTCATCGCCGGGGTGTTCGCCGACGACAACAACGGGAGCTCTTCCGGCAGCGCGCGGGTCTACTCGGGGCAGACCGGCGCCGTGCTCTACACCTTCAACGGCGATTCGGGGGGCGACTACCTCGGCTATTCCGTGAGCGGAGCCGGGGACGTGAACGCCGACGGCTTCGCCGATCTCATCGCCGGGGTGTTCGCCGACGACAACAACGGGACCGAGTCCGGCAGCGCGCGGGTCTATTCGGGCGGGGGCGGCGGCGCCTGCTGTCCGGGAAACATCGTGGCCTATGGCACGGGCTGCGGCAGCGGCGGTTTTTCTCCCATCCTCGCTATCACCGGCTGCCCGACCCCCAGCGGCTCCATCGGCCTGACCGTGACCAACGCGCTCGGCGGCTCGAGCACCCTGCTGTTCCTGGGTCTTGCCCAGGCCACCCTGCCCATGGGCTACGGCTGCTCCTTGAACGTCTCCCCGCCCTTCCCCCTGTTCATGGTCCCTCTCGCCGGCAGCGGGCCGGGCAGCGGGTGGGTGAGCCTGTCCCTGCCCATCCCTGCCGGCATCCCGCTCGGCAGCGTCGCCACCCTGCAGGCGTTTGTCGTGGACCCGGGCGGCGCTCTCGGCTTCTCGAACACGAACGGGGTCCAGCTCACGATCCAGTGAGGCCGCTGCGCCCGGAGTTTGCTCGTCGGAAGCACCGCGCGCGTCGAGCGTCACCGGGGGCACGCAGCCGGTCGTGACGCTCCCGCGGCTGCCGAACGCGCCGTACAAGCGCCCGGAGGAGGGGGGCCGGCGCGGTGCCGTCCGCGAGTTTGATCCAGTTCGTGGACGGTCTTCCGACCCGCAAAAACGTCAGGAGAGCCACATTGCGGCGTTGCCGCAATGTGGTGGGGCCTTGGAGCGGGAGGAGGCGCAGAAGCACCGGCGATGGGACCGTGACGGCCGCTCGTCGACCGCCCGGTCGCGTGTCGAGCGCGAAGGACGGGAGCTACGGCTTGTCGTCGTCACCGAGATCTGAGGGGCCCCCTTCACAGGCAGGTCCAGGAGCAGCAGGGAATGCCGTGCAGCAGCAGGGAGCGGCTGCCGCCGTAGAAGAGGGCCGCCGGTCCTTTGGGCCGCCCGGCCAGCTCGAGCCAGCGCCGGAGCCCGGAGAGGAAGTCGCTGGCGATGGTCTGGCCCGACTTGATCTCCAACGGAATGAGCTCGCGCCCCTCCTCGATGAGCACGTCCACTTCGTGGCCGGTGGAGTCGCGCCAGAAGAAGAGGCGCGGCTCCTCGCCACGGTGCAGGTAGTTCTTCAACAGCTCCGAGATGACCAGGCTCTCGAAGATGGAGCCGCGGGAGGAATGCTGGTGCAGCTCGGCCGGCGAACGGATCCCCAGCAGGTAGCAGAGCAGCCCCGTGTCCAGGAAGTACAGCTTCGGGCTCCTGATGAGCCTCTTGCGGAAGTTCTGGTGGTGGGGACGGAGGAGGAAGACCAGGAAGCTCGCCTCGAGCACCGAGAGCCAGCGCCTGGCCGTGGTGTGCGTCACGCCGCAGTCGCTCGCCAGCGCGGACAGGTTGAGGAGCTGCCCGTTCCTGCCGGCGCACAGGCCGGTGAAACGGTGGAAGGCTTCCAGGTCCCCGACGTTGACGATCGCCCGCACGTCGCGCTCGACGTAGGTCCTGAAGTAGTCGCGCAGCCAGTGCGCGGGATTCAGGCCCTTGTCGTGGATCCGCGGATAGAACCCGCGGAACAGCACCTCCATCAGATCCGGCGCGCCGCTCCGGCCGGGCGCGGGCAGCTTCCTGCCGAGGCGGCGCAGAGGGAAAGGCGGGCGCCCCGCCAGCTCGCTCAGCGAGAACGGCAGCAGGTGCAGGATCGCACAGCGGCCTGCCAGGCTCTGGGAGATTCCCGCCAGCAGGAGGAACTCCTGGGATCCCGTCAAGATGAAGCGGCCGGGCACGTCCTCGTCGTCGACGATGGTCTGGATGTAGGAGAAGAGCTCAGGAACGCGCTGCACCTCATCCAGGATCACCTTGCCGCGAAACTGGCCGAGGAAACCGCGGGGGTCTTCCTGGGCGTAGGAGCGCTGGTCGGCGTCCTCGAGCGACGCGTAGGCGTAGCGCGGGAAGGCTGTCCTGGCGAGCGTCGTCTTCCCGGACTGGCGCGGGCCCGTGAGCGTGACGACGGGCATTCGCCGGGCGGCCTTCTGCAGCACGGGTTGCAGGGCGCGTGCGACCATGGGGGAGAGCCTACTCCTTGCAGATTGAATTTCCAATATTCAATCTGTACGAGGAGCGGGAATCGGCAGGCTGCCCCGGCGGCTGACGTGCCGCGGCAACGCTCGGGAGCTACCGCTCGTCGCCCTCGGCCGGCGCGTCCGGCTGCGGCTTCTGGGTCGCGGGGCCGAACAGCTCATCGGCCTTCCGGCGCAGCCACGCGGCCGAGTCGAGGAGTTCGCCGTCCGGCAGGCGGACCTGATATGGACTGCCGGTGGTGGACGACCGGGACCCGACCTCCTCGATGAAGCGATCGATGGTCGGAGGCCCCGACTGCATCGCCTGCATCTTGTCGCGCAGGTGGGCGGCCGCGTCCTTACCGGTGTATTCCTGGCCTTCACGCAAGAAGGTCAGGTCCGAGGCCTCGAGGCATGCGAGCAGTCGCTCGATCCTCTGCGTCTCCCACGCCTCCGGGGTCGAGAGCGACAGGACCGCGAAGTCCTCGCCCATGAGGAGATTGCACAGGCGCTCGACGCCGAGCACGTAGCGAGCCTCCGGCAGGTCGATGGGCAGGCTGTCCCACTCGCGCAGCGAGGCGGCGGCGACGCGCCTTTCGCCTTCCCCGGCGGTGAGCGACGCCATCACCTGCCCGCCGGTGACGTCGTCCAGCGTCACCCGCAGGTACCCGCGCGAGCCGGGGACCTCCGTTGACTGACGCTGGTGGAGAGTCAGGGAGCATGAGCCGTCCCCCAGCGTCAGGCGGTCGGGGATGGCGCGGAGCGACGTCAGGAAGCTCTGGCTTCGATGGCAGCAGGCGAACGGCAGCTTGAGCACCTCCGCTTCGTCCCACGCCTTTCGCATCTCCGGCGTCACTTCCAGGGTCAGCAGCGTCGAGGTGGTTGAAGGGCTGAAGGGCCAGCTCTCGGTCCCGGCCTGGGCGCAGGCCGTCGCGTCGAGGCAGCGCTCGTCGACGTCGTACTCCAGGCGCGCCACGTCGCCGGGATAGCACCAGACGGAGTCGGCGGGCAG
>DYJB01000119.1:0-5884 GCA_020723365.1 Candidatus Aquidulcis sp.
GGCATCCTGGTCGTTTTCACGCTAGGCAACTCGTCGGACGCCTTCCTGATCCTGCGCGCCCAGAACGCCGGTCTGGGCGTCATCGCCATCCTGGGCATGATGCTCACCTTCAACCTGGTGTACGCCCTGGTGGCCACGCCGGCCGGGGCGCTGTCGGACCGGCTGGGTAGGCGGGGCCTGCTGCTGCTCGGGTGGCTGCTGTACGGGCTGACCTACCTCGGCTTTGCCGTGCTGCGGGCCGGATGGCAGGCCTGGCTGCTGATGCTGTTATACGGCGTCTACTACGGGCTGACCGAGGGCGCGGCCAAGGCATTCGTGGCGGACCTCGTGCCGGCCGAGGCGCGTGGGTCGGCCTACGGCCTGTTCAACGCCGCCATCGGGCTGGCGGCGCTGCCGGCGAGCGTGCTGGCGGGGCTGTTGTGGCAGGGAATCGGGACCTGGCCAGGCTTCGGATCTTCGGCGCCGTTCCTCTTCGGAGCAGGCATGGCTCTGTTGGCGGCCATGCTCCTGTTGCTGCTGCCGCGCCCGCAGGAGGCCTGACATGACGCTGTATGGCTTCGTGCGACGCATCCGCCGGCCGGTCCGCCGCGAGCATGCCGGGACATCCGTGCAGCTGATGCTGCTGAGCTTCGCGGCCAGCGTGGGAGCGACGCGCCTGATCCTCGAGCTGACCGGCTATCCGCGGCTGGCCTCCGGCGAGCTGCACATCGCCCATGTCTTGTGGGGCGGCTTGCTGCTCTTCGCCGCCGCCCTGCTTCCGATCCTGTTTGCCAATCGCTGGGTGTACACCGCCGGGTCGTTGACGGCCGGGGTCGGCGCAGGTTTGTTCATGGATGAGGTCGGCAAGTTCATCACCCAGAGCAACGACTACTTCTACCCGGCCGCGGCGCCGATCATCTATGCTTTCTTTCTGCTGACGGTGCTGCTCTACCTGGAGATGCGGCGTCCCCGCCCGCGCGACGCGCGGGCCGAGCTGTACATGGCCATGGAGGGCCTGGAGGAGGTCCTCGACCGCGATCTGGAGGCGCACGAGCGGCAGGTCCTGGAGGCGCGCCTGCGGCATGTGGCCGAGACGGCCGAGGCCCCTGAGATGGTGCGCCTGGCGGGCGCCCTGGTTGAGTATCTGCGTTCCGATGCCGTGCGGCTGGCGGAGGACAATCCGGGGTGGTTCGAGGTCATCAGCCGCTGGTGGACGGCTTGGGAGACGCGCTGGCTGACGCGGCGTCGGGGGCGGGCCGTGCTGGCCGGAGGGCTGGCGGCGCTAGGCGCCATGGGCGTTGCCCGCAGCCTGCCGGTGTGGACCGCCGCGACCCATCCGGAGCGCGTGGGCGCCCTGCTGGGTCCGCTGGTGGCGGCCGGCCGGATCGCCGGCGGGCGCGCCCTCGCCTGGTTTGAGGCCTGGCTGGTGTTGGAGGGAATCGTCGGGCTGATCCTGATCGTGGCCGCCGTGGCGGTGTTCGTACGGCGGGAGCAGGCCGCCATCGCCGCCGGGCGACTGGGGTTGATGCTTTCACTGACGGTCGTCGACCTGATGGTGTTCTACTTCGACCAGTTCTCCACCATCCTGCTGGCCACGGTGCAGTTCATGGCCCTGATCGGGCTGCACGGCTTCCGCCGCCGCTACCTCCGTCCGCGTCGATGGGAGGACGCCGAGTAGAACCGCCTTCACCCCCTCCATCGAGGTCGCGCACTCCGCCGCCGTACCTTCGAGGCCTTCCCCCGGGCGGACACGCAGATCGTCCCGGAGACCCAGCCATCCGGCGGCGGTGGGCCGTCGCCGTCAGGCCTGCGCCTGGGAGCTTCGCGCCCAAGCCATCCCTCTACAGCCCGCCCTTCGCGAGGAAGCGCGGGCCCGCTCCAGGCGGGCGACGTCGCCTGGTGCTCCCTCGCAAGGTCAATCGTGCTCGAAGGTCATCTCCCCGGCGCGGACAGCGACGGGGAGCCTGTTCTCCGCCGGCGTGATCGGGCAGGACCAGCGGGCGTTGTAGGCGCAGTACGGGTTGTAGGCCCGATTGAAGTCGACGTGCAGCCGGCCGTCGGCCAACGACTCGGGTTCGAGGTAGCGCCCGGCGCCGTACGTTTCGGACCCGGCCAGGGCGTCGGCGAAGGGAAGGAAGAACTCGTCTTCGCTGCGGTAGACCGTCAGGCCAACGCTGCGGCCGTCCACGCTGAACGCGATCCGGCCAAAGCGCTCGTAGATGCGCACCTCGCCGGTGGTCGTCTGGATCTCGACTTCCGTGGCCGGTTCATAGGGCTGCAGGTCGAGGGTTAGATCGAACGCCGGGTTGGGTGGGAAGTAGCGCAGGCCGGCAAAGGAGCGGCGCTGATCGGCGGTCAGAGGGCTGTCGGGATGGGAGCGGAAGAAGTCGTCCTTCTCGCGGCGGAATCGTTCGAGAGCGTCCATGCGGTCCCCTCCGGTGAGGAAGCGGTTATAACACGGCTGTGGGAAGTCGCAGGAGGCCGTGCGGCCGCGCAGAGCGATTCCTGAAGGCCGCGGCCGCCAAGTGGCCTATATGGCGTAGTGCAACCCGGATGGGCGCTGCCTGGCGGAGGCTGGTGTTGGAGATGCGGCGGTAGGCGGCGACCAAAGGCTGCCTTGACGGGCGCATGCCTCGAAGGTACGCTTGATTTGTTGCCATTCTGGGCCCTATTTATCAAGAGGTGGAGCATGTTGGGTTCACGTGTGGTGTGGGCGGTGTCGGCGCTTGCCCTGACAGCGTTGGCGTGCAGTCTGGCCGGCTCACCGGTCCCCTCCGAGCCGGCACCAACGGTCGAGGTGGAATCCACGGTGCCTGTGCCGCCCGATGCAGGCGGCACCGATGCCTGCCTGCAGGGAACCTGGACCATGGATACCGCCGCCGCCGATGAGATGCTCGGCCGCCTGACCGGGTTGTCGACGCTGCACGTGGCGGCCGGGTCGCTCCGCATGACCTTCACCGGCGACCGGTTCGAGTATGGTTCCGATGGCCTGACGGTGCGTTCGGATATGCCTCCCTCCGGATACATCGAAGCGGAGGGGACCTTTGCCGCCGCAGGCAGCTACGCGGCCGGCGAGGGCGTTCTGACGTTCAACACCGAGAGTACGACCACGGAAATCGGCACATGGCGCGCCGTGATCAACGGCGAGACGGTCGAGATGCCCGGGGGCGGGCCGGAGTTCAGCCTGACACCTCCCGGCAGCGCGCCGTACCGATGTTCGGCGGATCGGCTGGAGGTCGACACCTCCAGCCCGGTGACGCCGGAGATCACGATGGTCTTCACGCGATCTGGATAGTCGTCGGACTCGGATCCGGCCGCTCCCAAGTCGAACCCCGCCGCCCGGCGGGGTTCGTTCGTTGTTGCCCGGCGCCCGGCGGCCGCCAGCGTGCCGGGCCTGGCTGCACGTCCCCGGCAGGGACGAGGGGGAGAGCTTCCGGCCTCAGGCCGTATCCCGGACCAAGGTGGGCCGTCATACCTCTGGGGCTTCCCCATCTTCTGCCCGGTTCACGGGCCTATGACGAGAGGAGGAACGGATGCGCAAGCCCATCGTGGGGATCGCTCTGGCGTTGGCGCTGGTGGCGGCGATCGTCGTGCCGGCTGCCGCCATCACCTACGGGGCGGTCGACTCGGAACACCCGTATGTCGGCCTGGTTGGCTTCTTTGATGTGGACGGCAACTGGCTGTGGCGCTGCTCGGGCACGCTGCTCTCGCCGACCGTCTTCCTGACTGCAGCGCATTGTGTCTCGCCAGATCCGGACACGGGGGACACGCCCGACTTTGCCCGCCTGTGGTTCACCGCGACGGGCGAGGGGCTGGCTCTTGATCCGCTGATGGCGCCCGAGGACGCGCAGTGCCGCGACTACACGGCGGAGCAGCTGAACGGCTACCCGTGCGAAAGCCTCTACTGGGGCGAGCCGATCGCCAATCCGGAGTACGCCGGGATCATCGTCCCGGACACGCACGATATCGGCCTGGTGATGCTGGAAACGCCGGTAACGGACCCCGCCGTCGTCGGACAGGGATTCGGGGTGCTGCCGAAGGCCGGCTACCTGGACCACCTCGCCACGCAGCGCCATTTCACCTACGTGACCTTCACCTCAGTCGGGTACGGGCTGAACGACGTCTACCCGGTGACGGTTTCGCTTCGCACCCGCTACTACTCGGTCTCGCATCTCGTCAGCCTCAAGAGCACGCTGACCGGCGGCTACAGCATCCAGACCTCCAACAACCCGGGCAACTGGCCGCAGGATTCGGACACGCCGAGCGGCGGGACGTGCTTCGGCGATTCGGGAGGACCGCTGTTCATCACCGGGTCCAACGTGGTGGTCGGGATCACGTCCTTTGGGATGAGCAGCAGCTGTTCCGGAACCGACTTCGCCTACCGGACGGATTCGGACTCGGCGCGCTCGTTCCTGACCGCGCACGGGGTGGCGGTGCCCTAGGCAGGTGTATCCGCGATGGTCGGGGAAGCAGGAGCCGCACCCGAGGGTGCGGCTCGTGTTTCCTCGCCAGACTCAGCTGCCCTGAGTCTTCTTCTCCCACACCGTCCCCTGCGGTGTGTCGCGCAGTTCATAGCCGAGATCGCTCAATCGATCCCGCACCTGGTCGGCGAGCGGCCACTGCTTCGCGCTGCGCAGCCCGAGGCGCACCTCGACGAGCAGATCGAGCAGCCGGGCCTCGTTCTCGTCGCAGGGCGGCTGGGCGTCAAGGGCGCTGGCAACCTGGTGCAGAAGCGCCGCCTCCTCGGGGGCGGCGATCTGGGCCGCAGCCCGTAGGGCGTCGGCAGACTCGCCCCGGGCGAGGTGCGCCGCGGCGCGGGCCAGGGCATCGGGCTCGGCCGCGGGTCCAGCCGCGAGGGCGGGGTCCGCGCCGCCGCTCGGGTGCAGGTCGGTCAACGGAAAGCCCTGCCCGTGTTCGTGGCGCGCATGCCGAGCGCCGCTCAGGATGGACACCCCGCCCTTTCCATCCACCTCGGCCCTCCCGGCCTGCAGGTCAATCGTGCAGGCGGTGTGCTCGTCGATTCCCAGCACCACCGCCTCGGGCGGCAGCATCGCCCGCAGCCGCTCGAAGCGCTCCATCCCCATGAAGCAGGCGCGCGTATCGTGCGTTCCGCCCTCGGCATTGTCCCAGTGGGTCACGATGGCCAGGTTGAGTCCGAACGGGCCCAGCAGATCGACGCCGCCGACCCAGTGAAGGTCCTGCCCGACTTTGTAGATCTCGTAGACCGGCAGGGCATGGGCGCCGATGGCGATGGCGGCCGAACTGGCGAAGACCAGCTGCGCGCCGGCGCGCCAGCGGTCGACCACGGAGCGGAAGACCTGCGACTCGCGCCACTGCCGCGCGGCGTAGCTCGGGCTTCCCGGGCCGGCCAGGATGTAGTTGCTGGTTGCCAGGACCTGGAGGGCGGCGGCGACGGCCTGCGGGGGGTCATCGGCGCGGTGATGGACGGCCACGGCCAGCGGCAGATCGAAGCGCTGCTTGAAGTACTCCGCGAAACGGGCGGCGATGGTTTCAGCGCCGAGCTCGAATCCGGCCGGCGTATCGAGGAAGGCGAGGCGGGCGGAGGCGCCGGGAAGGGCGAGCAGGCGCCGGTGCACACGCGCCATGCCGGCCGACACCTCCCCCGAGCCGATCAGCGTCAGCGGACCTGGCATGGGACCTCAGTCTCCCCCCGATGGACCGAGTATACCTGACCGCGCCAACCTGCCTCCGATGCGCCGTTAACACAGTTCTAGCGGACCGCGCCTACGATACCTGAAAGTCAACCATCCGCGGCCCGGGCGGCTCGCTTCCGCCCGCCGCCGGGGCAGGAGAGTGGAAGCATGTCGAAGATCATCGGGATTGACCTGGGCACGACCAACAGCGTGGTGGCGGTGATGGAGGGCGGCGACCCGGCCGTGATCAC
>DYJB01000119.1:5894-8440 GCA_020723365.1 Candidatus Aquidulcis sp.
ACGACCGCCGAAGGCGGGCGCCTGTGCCCGTCCGTGGTGGCCTTTGCCAAGAACGGCGAGCGCCTGGTGGGCCAGACGGCCAAGCGCCAGGCGGTGGTGAACTCCGAGAACACCATCTATTCGATCAAGCGCTTCATGGGCCGGCGCTACGACGAGGTCGAAGCCGAGCGCGGTATGGTCTCCTTCCCGGTGATGGCAGGGCCGAGCGGCGATGCCCGCGTCAAGATTCCGGCCACGAACAAGGAGTACACGCCGCAGGAGATCTCGGCCATGATCCTGGCCAAACTCAAGGCCGACGCCGAGAGCCACCTGGGCGAGCCCGTCACCAAGGCCGTGATCACCGTTCCGGCCTACTTCAACGATTCGCAGCGCCAGGCCACCAAGGACGCCGGCAAGATCGCCGGCCTGGAGGTCATGCGCATCATCAATGAGCCGACGGCGGCGGCGCTGGCCTACGGGCTGGACAAGAAGGAAAACGAGACCATCCTGGTGTTCGACCTGGGCGGAGGCACCTTTGACGTCAGCCTGCTCGAGGTCGGTGACGGCGTGGTCGAGGTCAAGGCGACCAACGGCGACACGCACCTGGGCGGCGACGATTGGGACCAGGCCATCCTCACCTGGGTGGCGGAGGAGTTCCTCAAGAGCGACGGCATCGACCTGCGCAAGGACCGCCAGGCGCTGCAGCGGCTGCGCGAGGCCGCCGAGAAGGGCAAGATCGAGCTCTCGACCCTCTCGGAGACCGAGATCAGCCTGCCGTTCATCACCGCCGACGCCAGCGGACCCAAGCACTTGCAGATGAAGCTGACGCGCTCGAAGTTCGAGCAGCTGACGGATGGGCTGCTGGCGCGTGTGCGCAAGCCGTTCGAGGCCGTGCTGCGCGATGCCAAGATGAGCGCGGGACAGATGGACGAGGTGGTGCTCGTCGGCGGCGCCACACGCATGCCGATGGTGCAGGAGCTGGTGCGCTCGATGACCGGCAAGGAGCCGCACAAGGGCGTCAACCCGGACGAGGTTGTGGCCGTGGGCGCCTCCATCCAGGCCGGCGTGCTGGCGGGCGACGTCAAGGACGTGCTGCTGCTGGATGTCACGCCGCTGTCGCTGGGGGTCGAGACGCTGGGGAGCGTGATGACGACGCTCATCGAGCGCAACACGACCATCCCGGTGAAGAAGAGCGAAGTCTTCTCAACCGCCGAAGACAACCAGACGGCGGTCGACATCCACGTGCTGCAGGGCGAGCGGCCGATGGCGGGGGACAACATGACCCTGGGCCGCTTCCGGCTGGAGGGCATCCCGCTCGCGCCGCGCGGCATGCCGCAGGTCGAGGTGTCCTTCGATATCGATGCCAACGGCATCCTGAACGTGACCGCCCGCGACCGGGCCACCGGCCGCGAGCAGAAGGTGACCATCACCGCCTCGACCAACCTGGGCAAGTCCGACGTCGAGCGCATGGTGCAGGAGGCCAAACGCCACGAGGCGGAGGACCGCAAGCGCAAGGAGCTGGCCGACACCCGCAACCAGGGCGACACGCTCGCCTACCAGGCGGAGAAGGCCCTGCGCGACCTTGGGGACAAGGTCCCCGCCGGCGATCGGCAGAAGATCGAAGCCAAGGTGGCGGAACTGCGGGAAGCCCTGAAGGGTGACGACGCCTCGCGCATCAAACGCCTGACGGAAGAGGTGCAGCAGGCCACCCACGCGCTGAGCCAGCAGATGTACGCCCAGCAGGGCGGGGACACGACCGCAGGCCCCGCGGCTGCGGGGAGCAGCAACGGGGGCAGCCCGCCTGAGGGCGAGGTTATCGAGGGCGAGTTCCGCGAGGCCTAACTCGAAACGAGGCTGCCAGGCGACCCCCAGGCGCCAACCCCGGCAATTGACCGTCGGGGTTGGCGCTTGCCTCTCCGGACGGCCGGGGGATCGATCGGTCAGGCCGTACGGCGGGCTATAATGGGTTCCCGGAGCAGCGCGCTGTGTTCCGACCTTCGATGGGAGGTGGAATCCGTGGCGAGCCCCACCGAGCTTCCGCACGTTGCCTACTTCCAGGGCAAGATCGTTCCGTACGCTGAGGCCCGCGTCGGCGTGGCCACGCATGCCCTCAACTACGGCACGGGCGCCTTTGCCGGGCTGCGCGGCTACTGGAATGCCGAGCAGGAACAGCTGTACGTCTTCCGGCCCCGCGATCACTTCGTCCGCCTGCTGAACGCGGCCAAGATGCTGTGCTGCACCATCGACCTGACGCCGGAGGCGCTGGTCGAGCTGGCACTGCAGGTGGTGCGGGCCGAGGGCTACCGCCGCGACTGCTATATCCGTCCGCTGATCTACAAGGCGTCGGAGGTCATCGGCGTGCGGCTGCACGACCTGCGCGACGACCTGACCATCTACTCGGTGCCGTTCCACAAGTACATCGAACGCGACGACGACGCCCACGTGACCTTCTCGGCCTGGCGCCGGGTGGACGACAACGCCATCCCGGCCCGCGGCAAGATCTGCGGCGCCTACGTCAATTCATCCTTCATCAAGACCGACGCCGCCCTCTCCGGCTTCGACGAGGT
>DYJB01000120.1:0-2991 GCA_020723365.1 Candidatus Aquidulcis sp.
CGATCGTAGCCGCTACGACGGGGCCGACGCCGACCCCGGAGATCGTCGTCCTGCCGACGCTGACGCCGGAGCCGACGGCGACCGAGTCCGCACCGCCGCTGCTGACGTTCATCCAGGACGCCAACTGCCGCAAGGGACCCGGGTCTCGCTACGACGTGCTGACGTCCCTGACGAAGGGAACGCAGTCGCCGGGGTTGGGGCGCAACCAGGCCTCGAACTGGTGGCTGGTGCAGGTGCCCCAGACCGAGCTGCGATGCTGGGTGTCCGGGGTCTCGCTGGAGGGAGGCGGGGATCCGGGGCTGGTCCCGCTCGTGGACGTTGGTCCGCTGCCGGGCGTTCCGGGAGGTCTTGCGGCGGGCAAGACGACGTGCTCGGCGAACCTGAACAACTATCCAGTGGAGCTGGAGTGGAATGACAGCAGCGGGGAGACGGGCTACCGGCTGTACCGCAACGGGACGCTGGTGGCGACGCTGGGAGCGAACGCGAACTCCTATGCCGACGAAGCTCCGAAGGGGACCGCTCTGACGTACGAGCTGGAGTCGTTCAACAGCCTGGGCAAATCAGAGCGCGCCTCACTCTCGGTCCCGGCGTGCCCGTAAGGGGTGCGGCATCAGCGACGGGCACGATGCGCTCTTCACCTGCCGAGATGTATGGACCAACCCCGCAGGGGCGAGGCATGCCTCGCCCCTGTAGGGCCGCGGACGGTCTTCGCCGGTTGAGGTAGGGGCGGGTCTCAGACCCGCCCCTACGCATGCCCTCAGGACGTCGTGCGCCCGGCCGTCAGGCGACGGTGATGCCGCTCAGCCGATCGAGGCCGGCGCGGCGCGCCAGGCGGACAGCAGCCTCGTATTCGGAGCCCGTTGTCGGTCGCTGGAGCGGGGGATGCCGGGGTGCCAGGAAGTCCGGCCGGTATTGATTCATCAGGTTGAGGTAGGTGTTCCTGGAAACCTCCGACGCCAGGAACTGCACGATCCCCTCGGTGCCGGCCAGGCCCCCGGGGAGCACCAGGTGCCGCACGAGCAGCCCTCGCTCCGCCAGCCCGCGGTTGCCGATCCGAAGGTCACCCACTTGGCGGTGCATCTCGCGCACGGCCCGGCGGTTGGCCTGCGGGTACACGGCCGCATGCGAAAGCCGGCGTGAGAGGCGGGCGTCGTTGTACTTCATGTCGGGCATGTAGATGTCAACGATCCCGTCAAGCAAGGCCAAGGCCTCCGGGGAGTCGTAGCCGCCGGTGTTGTACACGATCGGCAGGCGCAGCCCGGACTCAGCCGCCAGCGCCAGCCCGTCCAGGATCGGAGCCATGACGTGGGTGGGCGAGACCAGGTTCAGGTTGTGGCATCCGGCGGCTTGCACTGCGAGGAAGACGGCCGCCAGCTCCTCCGGCGTCAGCTCGAGCCCGACGGGGCGCTGGCTGATCTCGTGGTTCTGGCAGAAGACACAGCGCAGGTTGCAGCGCGAGAAGAAGACCGTCCCCGATCCGGCCCAGCCGCGCAAGGGCGCTTCCTCGCCGTGGTGCGGACCGAAGGAAGCGACGCGGGCGAGGAGGCCGGTTCGGCAGAAGCCCAGGTGCTGGCTGCGATCCACGCCGCAATGCCGGGCGCACAGGTCGCACGCTTCCAGATGGCGGCGCGCCCTGGCGGCGCGCGAGTGAAGCTCGCCCGAAGCCAGCAAGCGCAGATAGGCCGGCTCGAACGCGGGCATGCTCCGATCATAGCAGACCTCACCCAAGCCGTGGTGTCCGTCGCCGTCGCTCAGGCGCAGTGTGTGTGACCGCTGTGCAGCCGCAGCGCTTGTAGCCGCTTGGTGCCGCAGGCTTCAGCCTGCGCCCTCGCCCCGAATCCGATCGCTTGCCCTGCGCCTTTAACGTAGACGCTGTCCGCCAGCAGGCGGGCGGCGGGAACGTGCAGGCAGCAAGGTGAAGCCGGACAGCCGGGAGGGAGCCAGCGGCAGGCGCGTCGCATGCGGCTGGAGGCGGGCCGAGGTTCGAGAGAGTCCGCGCGTGGAAGGCCGCGGCGCCCTAGGGCCTGTTGGCGCGACTGCCGGCCCGCACCCGCCCATCCCCCGCCGACCGCCGCTCCAGGAGGCAGGCGACCCGAGTCCAGGGGGTGGGCGGCTTCCGGGCTGGCGCAAAGCTTGCATCTCTCACCGTGCGGCCGGCGGGGGCCGCGCACGGAGGGTCAAGATGCCCAGCACGTACGCCGAGGCCTATCGGCTGGCCGATCGCCTTGAGACGCTGTGTGAGCCCTATCGCCAGAATGCCATCTCGTGGCTGTCCCTTTGCACGCAAACGCCGATGGACAATCCACGCGCCGACATGCTGCGCTTCCTTTCGGTCTTGAACCCGATCGTGCGCGAGACCTTCGTCCTGCATGCCGGCCGAGTGCTGGATGAGGCCGTGCGCTACTTCGGCGTCAAGCACGGGGATACCAGCCCGCTGCGGCCGATCGATCCGGCCGGGGCCCACCAGCCGATGGTCGGGCAACCGGCCTAGCCGGGAGCCAACCTCCGCGCCAACAGCGGCGGGGCACACTCTGTGCCCCGCCGTACCGTTCTCGCTGCCCGTGGGCCGCACCGACCTCAGATCCAGGTGGGCTCCTCGTAGCGTCCGAAGACGTCCTTCATCACGGCGACGATCTCGCCCAGCGTGGCATAGGCGCGCACCGCCTCCAGGATGAAGGGCATGGTGTTCTCGGTCCCCAGGCAGGCCCGATGCAGCCGGTCGAGCGTTTGCCCGACGGCGCCGGCGTCGCGGCTGCGCCGCAGCGCCTGCAGACGGCCGGCCTGACGCTCGTAGCCCTGCGGATCCATCGCCAGCAGCGGGATGACATACGGCTTCTCATCGGCGAAGGCGTTGACGCCCACGATGCGGCGTTCGCCCTGATCGATCTCCCGCTGGTAGCGGTAGGCCGCCTCGGCAATCTCGCGCTGGAAGAACCCCGCGGCAATGGCCGGGAGCACGCCCCCCTGCTCGTCGATGCGCCGGAAGTAGGC
>DYJB01000120.1:3001-8423 GCA_020723365.1 Candidatus Aquidulcis sp.
TGCTCGACCATGCGCAGCGTCAGAGCCTCGACCAGGTAGGAGCCGCCCAGGGGGTCGACGCTGTGAGCCACGCCGGACTCCTCGGCCAGGATCTGCTGCGTGCGCAGCGCCAGGGTGGCGGCGTGCTCGGAGGGCAGCGCCAGCGCTTCGTCCATCGAGTTGGTGTGCAGCGACTGGGTCCCGCCCAGGACGGCCGCCAGGGCCTGCACCGCCACGCGCACGATGTTGATCTCCGGCTGCTGGGCGGTGAGGCTCACACCGGCTGTCTGGGTGTGGAAGCGCAGCAGCCAGGATCGAGGGTTGCGGGCGCCGAACGTGTCCCGCATCGCCTCCGCCCACAAGCGGCGGGCGGCGCGGTACTTGGCGATCTCCTCGAAGAAGTCGTTGTGGGCATTGAAGAAGAACGACAGCCGCGGGGCGAAGTCATCGACCGGCAGCCCGCGGCGGATCGCCCAGCGGGTGTATTCCATGCCGTCGGCCAACGTGAAGGCCAGCTCCTGCGCCGCCGTCGAGCCGGCCTCGCGGATATGGTAGCCCGAGATGGAGATCGTGTTCCACTCCGGGACCTGGCGGGCCCCGAACTCGATCGTGTCGGTGACCAGCCGCATCGACGGCTCGGGAGGGAAGATGTACTCCTTCTGGGCGATGTATTCCTTGAGGATGTCATTCTGGGTCGTGCCGCGCAGCTTCGCCGCCGGCACGCCCTGCTTCTCGGCGGCGGCGATGTACATGGCCCAGATGATGGCCGCCGGCGAGTTGATCGTCCTGGAGGTGGAGATGCGGTCCAGCGGGATGTCGCGCAGCAGGATCTCCATATCCTGCAGTGACGAGACCGCCACACCGCACTTGCCGAACTCGCCCAGGGCCTCCGGGGCGTCGGTATCCAGCCCCATCAGCGTCGGCAGGTCGAAGGCGATCGACATCCCCGTCTGCCCCTGATCGAACAGGTAGCGGAAACGGGCGTTGGTCTCTTCGGCCGTGCCGAAGCCGGCGAACATGCGCATGGTCCACGGCCGGCCGCGGTACAGGCTGGGATGGACGCCGCGTGTGAAGGGGTACTCGCCCGGAAGCCCGAGCTCGCGCAGGTAGTCGAGATCGGCGATGTCGAGCGGCGTGTACAGGCGCTCGACCGGTTCGGACGAAGCCGTGATGAAGCGCGCCCGGCGCTCAGGCAGTCGCTGCAGGGCCGGATCGAGCGTCTCCGCCTGCCAGCGCTCGAGCGCCTTCCGCAACCCGTCCAGCTCGGTCGGATCCGCCATATCCCCTCCCGCTCCCCTGGCACCCACCCTCCGCATTCTAGCATGCCCGTACCGCGGTCCTATCGGATTGGCTTACAAAGGGCTTTCAGTCGGACCCGGCGCCGGGGAAGGCGTGGCAGAATGGGATCAGCAAGCGGTAGGCTACAACGGCTGGAGGCATGCGATGGCGACGAACTGGAGAGCGGTGCTGTGCTTCGGACTGGCATGGCCCTTCGCGGGACTGGGCTTCAATGCCGTCTACCTGGGCTACCTTCCCAGCGGGCTGGCGCTGGTGGCCGTGGTCGTCGGCCTGTTCCTGGCCGGCGCCATCAGCGGGACGCTGCTTCTGGCTGTCCTGAACGGCGTGCGGACGCAGGTGGGCCGCTTCGCCGTCTCGCTCGGCTACGCCATGTTCGCCCCACTGGCGCTGATGGGTGGTTTGCTGGCGCCCGGCCCGTTCGAATCCGGCACCGAGTCGCCCATCGGGCTGGCCATCATGGCCTTCCTGGCGATTGTCTTCTACGCCAGCGCCGCCATCGGCTTCGGCCTGGCGCTGACCGGCGGGCTGGCTGTGGCGGCGCACTCGCTGGCCGTGCGCATTCAGCCCTCGGCGACGGCGCGCTAGCCTATCCGGCTGATCCATACGCCCCGCCGCCACCGGCCGGCGGGGCGTTCGTCTCTACTGGAGAGTCGTTCCCAGCCTGCCGGCAAGTCCGCAGTGCCGGCGGCAGGAGAGACAACGATGACGGTCCTGGCGGTGGTGGTCGTCCTCTCCTGGATGTGGATGATGGCGACCTCGCTCCACTTCGATGACGCCCGCACCGAAGCCCGGCGTCCATCACGCGTGGCGCCTCCGCGAGCTGACCTGGCCGCGGCGCTGGGTCTGCGAGGGCGGCTTCGCCAGCGCCCGCAGCCGGTTGGAAGACGTACGGACCTCAGCCTGCAAGGCCACGAATAGACTGGCGCAGCGTTTCCGCCTCTAACCGCCTTCCGCCGGACGCCAAGTCGTCCGGCGATGCGTTTGCCGCAGGCGCCGGGGGAGGGAAATCGAAGCGCCCCGGGCGGCCGAAGCCGGCGGGGCGCAGCGCACGACGACGGGGCGCGATGGCGCCGAGGACGGTTGGCGCCTCAGCCCAGGCTGGCCTGGTAGAAGGCGATGACGAGCGAGACGATCGCCACCAGGCCGCAGATGAAGCTGGCGATGGCGGCCGTGCGGTTGAGGTTGCGGTTGGTGCTGTTGATCGAGTCGAGGTAGTTGTTCACTTCCAGGGCCATCTCGGTCATGGCCTTCTCGACTTCGGCGGCCTTGCTTCCCTCGCCCCGCTGGCGCACCTGGAAGGTCCGCAGGGGAGACTGGGCCTGACGCATGAACATGTACCCAAAGGCGAAGAAGACGCCAGCCAGGATGAGCCAGAGCAGGTACAGGACAGCCGACATCGCGCAACCTCCATCTGCCGTAGGTGCGCCGCCACAGGCAGCGCTGGTAGGAACAGGATAGTCCAGAACGGGTCCGGGGGCAAACAGCCGAAGAGGCCTACCGACGGCCGCCCCGGCGGACCGGCTCAGGCCTGGTACAGCTCAAGCAGCACGCCCCCGGTGCTCTCCGGGTGAACAAAGGCGTAGCGCCGGCCGTCGGCACTCGCCATCGGCTCGGGGTTGATCAGGCGCACGCCCTGCGCCGCCAGCCGCTCGAGGGTCCCTGAAAGATCGTCCACGCTCATGCAGATATGGTGCATACCCGGCCCGCGCTTGGCCAGGTAGCGAGCAACGCCCGAGTCGCCTGACGTCGGCCGGACAAGCTCGATCTCGGCTTCGCCGGCAGGCAGGAAGGCCACCTGGGAGGCCTGCTCCGGCACGTCCCGGATTCCGGCCAGTTCCAGCCCGAGCGCATCCCGCCAGAACGAGAGGGCCCGATCCATGTCGTCGACGACGACCGCCAGGTGGTGCACGCGCAGTGCTGTCGGCATGGGATCACACTCCTAAGGGCGTCCGGCAACGCCGGAACCCAGCCAAGGATACCCTACCCGGCCCCGAGGCCGGGGGAGCCGAGCTCAAGCATCCGGCTGGCGATCTCCTTGACGAGCTTGGCGCCCAGGCGCGCCGTGGTGTCGTTCAGGTCCCACTCCGGGTTCAGTTCGACGATATCGGCGCCGGCGATTGGGCCGGGCAGGTGCTGGACAAGAGTCAGGACCTCGCGCACGGCCAGCCCGCCGGGCTCGGGATGCGATACCCCGGGTGCGAAGGCCGGATCGAACCCGTCGAGATCGACGGACAGGTAGACGGGACCGCGCAGCGCGGGCCGCTTGCCTTCCGCCCAGGCGCGCATGTCGATCTGCTCGACGCCGAAGCGCCGAGCCTGCTCAGCCTGGTGCCCGGTGGCGGCACGCAGTCCAATCTGGATCAGCGAATCTGCCAGCCCGCTCTCCAGGATTCGGGCGAAGGGGCAGGCGTGCGAGAAGCGGTCGCCCTCGAACTCGTCATACAGATCGGGATGCGCGTCGAGGTGGACGATGTGCAGCCTCGGCCAGGTGGGGCGCAGTCCGGCCAGGATGGGATAGCTGACCGAGTGGTCGCCGCCGAGGGCGATCGGGGCGCCGCCGGCAGCGGCCAGGCGCTGGATGGCGGCCTCGATCGCCAGCCGGGCCGATGGGTCCTGCGCCAGTTCGACGTCGCCGGCATCCTCCAGCGCAGCGGGAGCCCCCACGTCGATGAGCGCCTCGCTCCACAGGTTGCCGGCCGGCGAACGGAGAGCCTGGCGAATGGCGGCCGGGCCAAAGCGCGCCCCGGTCAGGAAGGATGAGCTGCCGTCGTACGGCAGGGCCACCAGGATAGGGCGGGGCGAGGGGGAGGAGGCGTCCAAGCGTCCGCGCCGCAGCCGGCTTCAGACCGTCGAGGTGGGCTGGTATTCGCCCCAGACGCGGCGCAGGCGTCCGCAGATCTCGCCCAGCGTGGCATCGGCCTCGACGCATTCGATGAAGTGGGGCATGAGGTTGTCGGTGCCGCGTGCGGCGGCCTCGAGCCGATCGAGGGCGGCGGTGGTGCGGGCGGCCTGGCGGCCCGCCCGCAGCGCCGCCAGTCGCTGGCGCTGCACCTGCTCGACGGCCGGGTCGACGCGCAGGCGCTCGAGGCCGGCCGTCTCGCCGACCTGGAAGGCATTGACGCCGACAACGATGGATTCCTTGCGGTCGACGGCGCGCTGGGCACGGTAGGCCGATTCCTGGATCTCGCGTTGGACGTAGCCGGTCTCGACCGCCGCCAGCATGCCTCCCAGCTCCTCGATGCGTGCGAGGTACGCCTCGGCGCGGGCCTCGATCTCATCGGTCAGCGCCTCAACGGCGTACGAACCGGCCAGGGGGTCGATAGTGTCGGCGGCGCCCGACTCGTGAGCGATGATCTGCTGCGTGCGCAGCGCCACCTGCACGGACTGCTCGGTGGGCAGCGCCAGGGCCTCGTCCATCGAGTTGGTGTGCAGCGACTGGGTGCCGCCCAGGACGGCGGCCAGCGCCTGGAGGGTGACGCGCACGACGTTGTTCATCGGCTGCTGGGCGGTCAGGGTCGAGCCGCCGGTCTGGGTGTGGAAGCGCAGCCGCCACGAGCGCGGGTCCTGCGCCCCGAAGCGCTGACGCATGATGCCGGCCCACATGCGGCGAGCGGCGCGGAACTTGGCCACCTCTTCCAGGAAGTGGTTGTGGGCGGCAAAGAAGAACGCCAGCTGCGGGCCGACATCGTCGACCTGCAGGCCGGCGTCGAGGGCCGCCTGGACGTAGGCGATGCCGTCGGCCAGCGTGAAGGCCACTTCCTGGACGGCGTCGGCCCCCGCCTCGCGAATGTGGTACCCCGAGATCGAGATCGTGTTCCAGTGCGGCACGTTGCGGTGGCAGTACTGGAAGACGTCGGTGATCAGCCGCATGGCCGGCTTGGGCGGGAAGATGTAGGTGCCGCGGGCGACGTACTCCTTGAGGATATCGTTCTGAATCGTCCCCCGCAGCTTCGTCGGGTCGAGCCCCTGCCGGCGCGCCACGGCGATGACCATGGCCAGCAGAATGGCCGCCGGCGCGTTGATGGTCATGCTGGTCGAGACTTTGTCGAGCGGGATGCCCTCGAACAACCGCGCCATGTCGTGCACGGTGGGGATGCTCACGCCGACCTTGCCCACCTCGCCCAGCGCCAGCGGATCGTCGGAG
>DYJB01000311.1 GCA_020723365.1 Candidatus Aquidulcis sp.
CTTGCCTGCCGTCTCGTGTTCCGGTTGGAATTCGGTCGGCGGGAGGCCTGGCGAACGCGCCTTCTCCCAGGGCTCGGCCCGGGGCTGACAGCAGGCGAGGAAGGTCACAGCTCTCGGCCTAGCGCCCGGCTACCGAGCTCGATCGCTTGCCTTCCAGTCCCTCGTGAACACACGGGAACCGGTGGCGTCCGAAGCCGGGGTTGCGCTACCCGTGCGAGGGTCCTGCACTGCCGGAGAGCGGGAGTTCGATGCTGAAGAGGGCCCCGCCCTGCTGGCGGTTGGCGGCCGTGATCGAGCCGCCGTGGACCAGGATCAGCTGCCGCGAGATCGCCAGCCCGAGTCCCGAGCCGCCCGCCTGGCGAGATCGAGACCGGTCGGCGCGGTAGAAGCGCTCAAAGACGTTCGGAAGGGCTTCCGCCGGGATCCCCTCCCCACCGTCGGCAACCTCCAGCCTGGCGCGGTTGGCGTGTCTCTCGAGGGTGACCTCGACTGCCGAGCCGGGCGGCGTGTGGCGCATGGCGTTGGACAGCAGATTCCCGATGACCTGCTCGATCCGCCCCGGATCAGCCTGGACGCGGACATCTCCCGCCAGGTGGACGCGCAGCTCGAGGCCGGCAGCTTGCGCCTGCGCCTGGTAGCCGGCGACCGTCCGCCCGACGACGCCCGCCAGATCGATCTCCTGGCGGTCCAGGGCCAGCTGGCCGGCATCCGCCAGAGCCAGCGTCCGCAAGTCCTCCACCAGCCGGCTCAAGAGGCGCGTCTGCTCCAGCACCGGCTGGAGGTGCTCTGCCGTCGGCGGGTAGACCCCGTCGATGACCGCCTCCACCCGGGCCTGCATCACGGACAGCGGGTTTCGAAGTTCGTGCGCGATGTCGGCCGTCATGTCGCGCCGCAGCGACTCGGCCTGCTGCAGGCTTTCGCCCATGTGGTTGAAGGCCTGGGAGAGCTCGCCGACCTCATCCCGCCCGCGCACGGGGACGCGCCGGCTGAGATCGCCCCCGGCCATGGCCCGCGCAGCCACCGTCAGCTCGCGCACCGGCTTGAGCAGGCCGGCGGTCAGCAGTGCGGCGCCGACCAGCGCCGCAGCCAGCGACAGCAGACCCGCAATGAAGATGGCCTGGTTGACCCGGCCGAGGATGTCGCGCTCGGCCTGGAGTGCACGGTCTGCCG
>DYJB01000121.1:0-1255 GCA_020723365.1 Candidatus Aquidulcis sp.
CCACCTGGGCGGGCTTGGGTTCGACCGTCGATCCCGGCATCATCCTGCGGCTTCCCACCCGGCGGCGGTGAAGTGTATCACGAGCGCTTGCGGATGGTCAACGAACTGGGCCGGATTCGGGGCCATTCCGTTCGCCGAAGTGGTGCCCCCTAGAACAGGCTGCTCGCAGCCTGTGTCGCCCACCCCAGCCAGGGGGCGCTCAACGTGCCGATCAGGACGATGGCCACGACGCACAGGCCGAGAGCCAGCGCGTAGGTGCGCGGCACGGTGACCGGCTTGTCCTCATCCTCGGAGCGATACAGGTAGACAACCTTCAGCACCGTCAGGTAGTAGTAGAGCCCGATAATGGCGTTGATCACGCCGACGAACGCCAGCCAGATCAATCCGCTCTCGACCGCTGCCGCGAAGACCCACAGCTTGCCGACAAACCCCGCCAGCGGAGGCATGCCCGCCAGCGAAAGCAGCGCCACCAGCATGGCCAGCGCCAACCCCGGAGAGCGCCGGCTCAGCCCGGCGTAGTCCTTGATGTCCTCCGAGCCGGCGGTTCGGGCGAACAGGATGACCACGGCGAAGGCCGCCAGGTTGCTGACCATGTAGGCCGCCAGGTAGAAGACGATGCTCGTCACCCCGAAGGCACTCAGCGCCACCAGCCCGATCAGCACGTAGCCGGCATGCGCCACGGAGGAGTACGCCAGCAGACGCTTGATGTTCTTCTGCGCCAGCGCCAGCAGGTTGCCGACCGTCATGGTCAGCACGGCCAGCAGGCTCAACATCGGCACCCAGTAAGCCTCGACGGATGGGAAGACGGCGATCAGGACGCGCACCAGGACGGCGAAGCCGGCCGCCTTGGAGGCGGTCGACACGAAGGCCGTGATCGGCGTCGGCGCGCCTTCGTACACGTCCGGCGACCAGAAGTGGAACGGGACCATGGAAACCTTGAAGCCGAACCCGACCAGCACCAGGATGAGCGTGCCCGCCAGCACCCAGGCAGAGACCGCCCCGCTGCGGAACGCATCGGCCAGCGCGTAGAGATTGGTCGCGCCGGCCAGGCCGAAGAGCAGGCTGAAGCCATAGAGCATGACGGTCGAGGTCAGCGCCCCGAACAGGAAGTACTTCAGGCCGGACTCGGTCGAGCGGTCATCCTGCTTGAGGAAGCCGGCCAGCACGTACAGCGGGATCGACGTCGTCTCGATCGCCAGGTAGAGCATGACCAGGTCGCCCGCGGCGGCCATCAGGTTCATTCCCAGCGTGGCGA
>DYJB01000121.1:1265-8402 GCA_020723365.1 Candidatus Aquidulcis sp.
AGCGCGTAAAACTCGCCCTGCTGTCGGACGCCCTTGACGCCGGTGGTCAGCAGCGCCGTGATGGCGGCCGAGAACAGGAACAGGATGCGGAAGGTGAACGCCAGCCAGTCGTCGCGCAGCATTCCGCCGAAGATCGCGTGCTGGTCGGCGTGCGGGCGGCTGAAGACGATGCCGAGGACCAGTGTGACGATGAGCCCCAGCGCCGTGAACCACCCCAGCCAGGGGCGCGACCGCCCATGCCAGATGGCGTCCACCAGCAGCACCAGCAGGGCCAGCGCCAGGAGCAGGATCTCCGGCAGGAGCGCCTGAACCATCCAGGGTTCGAACAGCGGGACCGTCACTTACCCACCTCCGAGCAAGCGCAGAACGGCGTCGGCGCCGGACTGGATCATGGGCGCCATGACGGCCGGGAAGATGCCGAGCACGATCAGGATGCCGGCCAGCACGACCAGGGCCAGCTTGTCCTTGCGCGTGATCGGACCGATGTGGCCCTCGAACTCGGCCGGCATGGCGCCGAAGAATACGCGCCCGATGACGCGCATGATGTAGCCCGCCGTCACGACGATGGCAACGGCGGAGATCAGCGCCACCAGCGGCTGCCGCTGCCACAGGCCCATGAAGATCGGGAACTCGGCCACGAAGCCCGAGAAGCCGGGCATGCCCATCGACACCAGGCCGCCGACGATGAACGCCACCGCCACCAGCGGCATGACCCTGGCGAAGCCGCCCAGCTCGGGGATCTCGCGCGTGTGCGCCCGGTCGTAGACCATGCCGACGACGGCGAAGAAGAGAGCCGTCATGACCCCGTGCGAGAACATCTGCAGCCCCGCGCCGGTGAGACCCGGGCGATTGAGCGTGGCGAAGCCCAGCATCACCAGCCCCATGTGCGAGACGGACGAGAAACCGATGACGTACTTGAAATCGGTCTGCACCATGGCGATGAAGGCGCCGTAGACGACGTTGACCGTCGCCAGCACCAGGATCAGCCCCGACCAGTACTTCGCCCCCTCGGGCAGCAGCATGATGCCGACGCGCAGGGCGGCGAAGGCGCCCAGCTTCATCAGCACGCCGGCGTGGAACATCGACACGGCCGTCGGCGCCGCCACGTGGCCGTCGGGCGACCAGTTGTGAACCGGGAAGATGCCGCCCAGCACGGCGAAGCCGAAGAACACGACCGGGAACCAGAAGACCTGGAAGGGCACCGTGGCGCCGAACAGGTTGACCGTGCCGTTGAAGGCCCCCGCCTGGGCGGCCTGCTGCAGCTCGATCAGGTCGAAGGAGCGCAGACCGGCGGTGTAGTACAGCGCCAGTCCGCCGATCAGGGCGACGACCGACCCGATGAACAGGTAGAGCGTCAGTTTCATCGCCGCGTACTCACGCGTCACCTGCCAGCCCCAGATGGCGATCAGCAGGTACATCGGGAAGACGGCGATCTCGTAGAAGAAGAACAGCTGGAACAGGTCCTGGGCCACGAAGACGCCGAAGACGCCGGTGGCCAGGATGAAGAGGAAGGCGAAGAACTCGCGCGGCCGGTCGTCAATGCCCCAGGAGATCAGCACGCCGGTGAACATCACCACGCCCGTGAGCAGCACCAGCGGCAGGTTCATGCCGTCGACGGCCACGTGGTAGGAGATGCCCAGCTGCGGGATCCAGGAGACCTTCTCGACCATCTGGTAGCCGCCGGCGGCCAGGTCGTAGGTGACGTAGGCCCACAGCGACAGCCCCAGGTCGAGCGCGGCCGCCGCCAGGGCCGCCACGCGAATGGCCGTCTTGCGCTCGGCCGGGAAGAGCAGGATCACCAGCCCGGCGGCGATCGGGGTGAAGACGATAATGCTCAGGATGGGAAAGGTCATGATTGACTCTCTGGCTGGCTGGTTGCTGGCTGCTGGCAACTAGCGGCTAGCAGCTAGCCTAGTGACTCCGATTCCAGTCGACTCCGATGGCCCTGATTCGGCCGGACTGCGCCCATGTGCCTTCCGCCGCTCAGCGAGGTCAGCGTGGCGGGACCTGAGCTCTTCTGCACTCTTCTGATCAGCGCCGCCAGCATCCTCTGAACTTCGACGGTCCGGGCCTGCAACTCCTCATAGCATTCGTCGGTCAGGTAGCCCAGGTCGCGTGCCAGCAGCAGGTGGTACTCAAGCTCCGTGGCCGAACCCATGCCGATCTGGAGGAAGCGGGCCAATTCCCGATCGGTCTTCCTACCACAGCCCTCGGCCAGATTCGCCGGCACCGAAGCGCAGGCCCTGCGCGCCTGTGCCGTCAACCCGTAGAGCTCTTCGGACGGGAAGGCCCTTGTCTCGCTGTACACTTTCAGCGCGAGCTCATGCGCCTTCCCCCACACCTGCAGCCTCCGGAAGTCCTTCATCCCCCACCTCCCGGGTCGCGCCTCAGGTTCCACTCAGCAGCTAGCCGCTAGTCGCTAGCTGCCAGCCGCTACCCGAACAACCTCGTGACGGTCGCATTGATGACCCCCACGATCCACGCCGGCCAGACACCGATGACCAGCATCAGCACCATCAGCGGGGCGATGGCCAGGATCTCGCGAGCGTTGATCTCCAGGGCATGGCCCTTCCAGGCCTCGTTCAGCGGGCCGTGCAGCACCTGGCGCACGCTCTTGAGGATGTAGATGCCGGTGATCAGCAGGCCGAGCATGGCCACGGCGGTGTAGGCGGTGAAGATCGGCCAGGCGCCCCGCACCACCATGAACTCCGAAACGAAGCCGTTCAAGCCCGGCAGGCCGAGCGACGACATGGCGGTGAAGATCAGGATGCCGCCGTAGATCGGCGCCAGCGGGAACAACCCGCCGTAGGCCTTCAGATCGCGAGTGTGGGTGCGCTCGTAGATCACCCCGACAAGCAGGAACATGCCGGCCGCCGACAGGCCGTGGTTGAACATCTGCAGCACCGCCCCGTTGAGGGCGATGACGGCATCACCGGCCGACATCGTCCCGCGGGCGTAGGCCGCGGCGGCAATGCCCAGCACGACGAAGCCCATGTGGTTGACCGACGAGTAGGCCACCAGGCGCTTGAAATCGCTCTGACCCCAGGAGGCGAAGGCGCCGAAGACGATGGCCGCCACGGCCAGCAGCGCAAGGATCCCGGCATAGTCGTGCGCCTGCTGGGGATAGAGCGGCAGCACCAGGCGCAGAAACCCGTAGGCGCCCAGCTTCAGCAGCACACCCGCCAGGATCATCGAGCCGGCCGTCGGCGCCTCGGTGTGGGCATCCGGCAGCCAGGTGTGGAAGGGCCACACCGGAACCTTGATGGCGAAGGCGATGACGAAGGCCCAGAAGGCGATGGCCTTGACCGTCGCCATGGGCAGCGCGATCGGCAGCCCGTAGAGCGACAGGGGGCCTTCCAGCGTCGGGAAGACGCGCGTGATCGTCACCAGGTCGAAGGTCCCGGCGGCCGAGCCGATCATCTGGATCGCCAGCAGCAGCCCGAGCGAGCCGGCCATGGTGTAGATCAGGAACTTGTAGGAGGCGTAGGTCCGGGCGCTCATCACCTTGCCTCGCCCGTACTCGCGCTCGCCCTTCTCGCTGCCCCACTGGTTGATCAGGAAGTACATCGGCACCAGCCCGATCTCCCAGAAGACGAAGAAAAGGAACAGGTCGAGCGCCATGAAGACGCCCAGCATGCCGGATTCGAGCAGCAGGAAGAGGGCCATGTAGCCGCGTACGTTCTTCTCGATGCTGAACGAGATCAGGATGGCCAGCGGCGTGAGCAGCGTGGTCAGCAGGACCATCGGCACGGAGATGCCGTCGACGCCCAGGTGGTAGCCGGCGTTGATGGCCGCGTACCAGACAGCCTGTTCGGTGAACTGGTAGCCGGCGACAGCCGAGTCGTAGCCGACCCACAGCACGATCGAGAGCGCCAGCGGGATCAGGCTGAGTCCGAAGGCGGCCCAGCGCACCCGGCGCACGTTCGGCCCCGGCAGCAGCACGATGACCAGCGCCGCGGCCGCCGGGGCGAAGAGGATCAGCGAGAGCAGGTGACTGTTGAGAAAGTCCATCGGTCCGTTCTCCGCCCGGCCCTAGGGCCGAACCAGCAGGACGTAGGATAGAAGCACGGCGACGAAGGCCACACCCACCACCAGGTATCCCTGCACCCGGCCGGTCTGGATCACCCGGCCGCTTCGGCCGGCGCGCTTGACCCCCTCGCCCACCAGATCACCGGCGCCGTTGACGATCGGCAGGTCGATGTAGCCGCGCAGGAACGAGCCCAGACGCCCGGCCACATCAACCACGGTGTGCAGGAAGCCGTCGATCACCTTCCGGTCCACGAACCGGTAGGTGAACGTCTCGGCCAGCCAGTAGGCGGGCGAGACGATGAAGCGGTCGTACAGCTCGTCGAAGTAGTACTTGCGGTGGAGCAGCGTGTACACCGGGCCCAGCGCCCGCACCAGCGGATCGGGCGCGCCGGCTTTGACGTTGCGGTAGACCAGCCAGCCGCCCAGCAGGCCGAGCAGCGACACGGCAACCGAGGTCAGCAGCGGGATCGGGCTGAACTCGATCGGATGCGGGTGCTCGAGCAGCGTGCCGCCGACGAAGTCGTGCATCCAGTTCGGCAGCAGTCCGCCGATCAACGGGAAGTCATGCGGGATGCCGACCCACCCCGCGCCAACGGCGAAGACGGCCAGCACGATCAGCGGCAGCGTCATCGTCCATTTCGACTCGTGGGCGTGGCCGGCCGCCTCGGTGCGCGGCTGCCCCAGGAAGGTGAGCGTGATCTGGCGCATGGTGTAGAAGGCGGTCAGCAGCGCCGCCAGGGCCAGCACGCCGAAGACGACCAGCCGGCCGTTGGCGAAGGCCTCGGCGAAGATCTCGTCCTTCGACCAGAAGCCCGCCGTCAGGAGCGGGAAGCCGGCCAGGGCGAAGCCTCCGATCAGGAAGGTCCAGAAGGTCCTGGGCATCTTCGAGCGCAGGCCGCCCATGTTGAGCATGTCCTGCGGATCGACGTGCGCGTGTGTCTTGTGCTCTCCGGCCGGGCCATCCTGGCCCGGCACGGCGTGTGCGGCGCCTGCGGAGGTCGCCGCCACGCCGTGCTCCATGCCGTGGATGACGGAGCCGGAGCCGAGGAAGAGCAGCGCCTTGAAGAAGGCGTGCGTGATCAGATGGAAAGCGCCGGCGACGAAGGCGCCGATGCCGACGGCGGCGATCATGTAACCGAGCTGCGAGATGGTCGAGTAGGCCAGCACGCGCTTGATGTCGTTCTGGGCCACGGCGATGGTGGCAGCGAAGAGGGCCGTGAAAGCGCCAACGGACGAGACGACGAGCATGGCCGGCGTCAGCGCGCCGCCTTCGTGCCAGCCCGCCGAGAGCAGCGGGAAGATGCGCAGCGTCAGGTACACGCCGGCCGAGACCATCGTGGCAGCGTGGATCATGGCCGAGACCGGGGTCGGGCCTTCCATGGCGTCCGGCAGCCAGACGTGGAGCGGGAACTGCGCCGACTTGCCGACCGTGCCCATGAAGAGCAGGATGCCGCAGGCGCCGGCGACCGACAGGCCCAGGAAGGCCGGAGTCGTCGCCAGGTGGTGCAGCACTTCCTCGTTGGCCAGGATCGCCCGGTAGTTCAGCGTGCCGGTGGCCGAGTACAGGTAGGCCAGGCCCAGCAGCATGAACACGTCACCGATGCGCGTGGTCATGAAGGCCTTGACCATCGCCTTCTTGGCCGAGTCCTTCCCGAACCAGAAGCCGATCAGCAGGTACGAGCACAGCCCCATGATCTCCCAGCCGACGAACAGCAGCAGCAGGTTATCGGAGACCACCAGGGTGAGCATGCCGAAGGCGAACAGCGAGATGAAGGCGAAGAAACGGGCGTACATCGGCTCGAGCCCGCCGCCGTGCGGCGGAAGCCCGGCCTGGTCCTGCGCCTCGCGCCGCTGTCCGTAGTTGTGGTAGCCGACGCTGTAGACGAAGATCGCCAGGCAGGTCCAGGCGACGAAGAAGAGCGTGGCGGCGCTGAGCGGATCGATCAGCACGCCGAGCGACAGGCTGGTCGTCCCGGTCGGCAGCCAGGGAAACGAGATCTCAATGGGGTGCTCGCCCAGGTGCGGCGTGCCGAAGGCGGCGATGACGAACACCGCCATCGCCAGCGCCCACGAGAGGAGCATGGCGCCGATGGCCACGCTGTGGCTCAGCCGGTTGCTGCGGTTGGTGAACAGCACGATCAGGCCGAAGGCCAGCAACGGGGGGAGCGGGATCAAGAGGGTCAGGATCTCAGGTCGCATGAGCGCCGCCTACCACTTCATCAGGTTGATCTCGTCGGCCACGATGGTCGAGCGCCGGCGGTAGATCGAGATGATCAAGGCCAGGCCGACGGCGGCCTCCGAGGCCGCCACGGCGAAGACGATCAGCGTGAAGACCTGGCCGGCGATGGCCGTCGGCGTCAGGTAGCGCCAGAAGGCCACCAGGTTGAGGTTGACCGCGTTGAGCATCAGCTCGATGCCCATCAGGATGCCCACGGCGTTGCGGCGCGCCAGGACGCCGAACACCCCGACGCAGAACAGCAGGGCCGAAAGCGTCAGGTACCACGAAAGAGGGATCATTCCGCCTCCTCCTCCGTCTTGGCGGCGGGGCGCGCCACCGCCATGGCCCCGATGAGGGCCGCCAGCAGCAGGACCGAGGCGACCTCGAAGGGCAACAGGAAGCGGTTGACGTCCACCAGCGAGGTGCCCAGGTCCGCCAGGCCGGAGTCGGCCGGGGGCAGCCCCGTCGGCCCGGCCTGCGCGAAGGCCGGCACCTGCAGGATCAGCGCCAGTAGCCCGCCCAGCAGCACCAGGGCGCTGACCAACGCCAGCCACCAGGTCGGGTTGTGGGTCGGGCCGCTGTCGGTCATCACGCGCCGGGTGAGCATCACGGCGAAGATGATCAGGATGGCGATGGCCCCGATGTAGACCACCACCTGCACCACCGCCAGGAAACCCGCTTCCAGGATGGCGTACATCACCGCCACCCCGAACAGCGTCACGATCAGCCACAGCGCCGCATGGACGAGATTGCGCGACGAAACCACCTGGACGGCAGCCGCCAGGGATATCGCCGCGATGATCAGAAAGACGATTTGGATAAGCGCCATAGATCCGCTTCCTCCTCAGGATTTGGCCGCCGCCGGGGGAATCGGGGCTTGGGGGGGGCGC
>DYJB01000122.1 GCA_020723365.1 Candidatus Aquidulcis sp.
AAGGCCGGCCTGCTCAAGCAGGATCAGGCTGTAGAGAGGCAGCTTGGTGGCCAGGTGGTGGTCCGTGCGGTGCGCAGGAGTCGAACCGCAGCACATCCAGCCCTCCGGCTCGACCGGGGTCAGGCCGAGGGCCTCCAGCACGGCCCGCGTCGACTGGTCGAATTCCTCCGCCAGCGAGTGCAGCGAGCAGCCGGGGTAGTAGCCGATTTCGTTGGGCGGCCGGGCGGCGGGGGTCTGCGGGGCGTGGTGTTTGCGCCGCAAGACCAACTCCGGCACGAACCGGATCTTGCCGTGGCGGATCATATCGACGCCCAGGCCGATGTCCTTGAGAGGCTTGCCGGTGCGCAGGTTCATCTCACCCAGCAGGCCGAGCTCATACGAGCGGCCCAGGATATCGACGTCGCGCAGGAACACCTTGTTGAACAAGGCCACGTCGGGGACCTGCGGCTTGATGCCCTGCTCCAGCAAGTCGCTGACCAGGAAGTCCATCACCCGGGCGATGTCGATGCCCTGCGGGCAACGCGTGGTGCACGTCTGGCACGAGGCGCACAGCCAGGGGGTCTTGCTGGCCTTGAGATCGTCCTCCAGGCCCAGCTGCGCGGCGCGCATCACCTGGTTGGGTTCCAGGTCGAAGTACTTGGCCAGCGGGCAGCCGGAGGTGCACTTGACGCACTGGTAGCACAGGTAGACGTTCTCGCTCGTCTCGCGCAGGATGCGTTGGGCCAGGTCGGTGCTCAGGCGGGTATCCATGCGCTCAGCCCTGCGCGGCCGGTTCGGCCATGCGCGCGGCCGTCACCTCTGGGCGCGGGAACAGCCCGGCGCCCTCGACGATGGGGCGGACGGCCTCCTCCCACTCGATGGCCATGATGTGCACACCGGCTACACCCTCGATCTGGCGCATCTGCTGAACCAACTCGATGGCGATCTTGATCCCCTCCCGGCGGAAGGCCTCGTTGCGCGCCTTCTTGTCTTCCTTGTCGATCCCCTCGCCGGCGGCCGTCATGCGGTCGACAAAATGGTTGGGCACATCCAGGCCGGGGACCTCGTCGCGCATGTACTTGGCCATGCCCGGCGACTTGAGCGGGCCGACGCCGGCCAGGATGTAGACCTGCTTGTGCAGCCCAAGCTTGCGCACGCGCTCCATGAACTGAGCGAAGCGCTCAACGTTGTAAATCAGCTGCGTCTGGACGAAATCGGCCCCGGCCTTGACCTTCTTGCCCAGTCGGATCGGGCGCCACTCGAAGGGGTCGCCGAACGGGTTGGCGGCGGCGCCGATGAAGAAGCGGGGCTCGATGCCCTTGATGGCATCGCCGCACTGAAAGGCATGCTTGTCGCGCAGCCCGGCCACCATCTGGATCAGCTGCACCGAGTCGAGATCGTGGACGTTCTTCGCCGTCGGGTGGTTGCCAAACGACTGGTGATCGCCCGTCAGGCACAGCAGGTTGCGCAGGCCCAGGGCGTAGGCGCCCAGGATATCCGACTGCATCGCCAGGCGATTGCGATCGCGGCAGGTCATCTGGATGACCGGCTCGAGACCTTCCTGCAGCGCCAGAATCCCGGCGCCGATGCTGGACATGCGGACGATCGCCGTCTGGTTATCCGTGATGTTGGCGGCGTCGCAGGCGCCCAGCAGCAGGCGGGCCTTCTTGCGAATGATCTCGGGGTCGGCGTTCTGGGGCGGGCCGAGTTCCCCGGTGACGGCGAAGTGTCCGGCGCGCAGGACTTTCTCCAGGCGCGAACCCGACTTGAAGCCGTTGGTGCTGGCAGCAGGGAGGTCAGTCATGGCGTTGCTCCGTCACTCGGCGGCTTCGGCCGCCAAACGCAGATCCTCACGGGTGATGCGGCGCGGCCCGCCGTCGCGGCTGGTGGACCAATCCTTCGCCGGCTGGAGCTCCTCGATCAGGTGCAGGCGGCCCTGGGCGTTCAGGCGGTCGTAGATCAACTGCCACGCGCACGGTGTCTCGTGGCCGATCTCGCAGACACCGCCCTGCGATCCGCCGCACGGGCCGTTGAGCAGCTGCTTGGCGCAGCGGGCGATGGGGCAGATGCCTCCAGTCACTCCCAGGATGCACGAGCCGCAGGCGGCGCAGCGCTCCTCCCACACGCCCTGCTCGCTGGGGAGCCCGAGGAAGGAGGTGTTGAGGCCCGGCAGGACCACCTTGTCCGGGTAGCGCTCGGCCAGGGCCTGGACGCCGATGCCGCAGCCGATCGACAGCACCACATCCGCCTGACGAATCGAGTCGGCCAGCGGGTCGATGTACTCCACCTCACACTGGCGCTGGACGGTGATGTGGGTGACGTCCTTGGGCGTGCCGTCGATGCGGGAGGCCATCCGCAGGCTGGAGGCCAGGATGCCCGCCTCCTTGTCCCCGCCGGCGAAGCACACGGTGACACAGGTCCCGCAGCCGACGACCAGCACGGTCTGGGCCTCGCCCAGCAGTCCCTTGATCTCGTCCAGCGGTTTCTGTTCGGCTACGATCATGTCGTCTGCTCCTGGTGGGCAGGGCTCGGGGTCGTCCGCCGCAGCGGGCTCGGTCCGAGGGCCTGCACATCCTCCGTTATCTGAGTTGCCTCCTCAGCGAACTTGCGTCCCATGGCTGAGGAGAGGTTCACCATCCGCAGGCGGCGCCCATCGAGGCCGATCTGCGTCAGCAGCTTCTGGGTGTATTCAACTCGCCGACGGGCGTTGACATTACCTTCCAGGTAATGACAGTCGCCCTCCAGTCAACCTGCGACCAGCGCCCCGTCCACCCCCTCCTCGAACGCCTTCAGGAGGTGGAGTACATCCACCCGTCCGGTGCAGGGCACCTCGATGATCTTGATGGACGGGGGATACTGCAGGCGCAGGCTGCCGGCCAGGTCGGCGGCATTGTAGGCGCAGTGCGTGCAGCAGAAGGCGACGATCTGGGGCATGAAGTCAGACACGCTGAGCCTCCGCAGGCGCCAGCAGCGCCTCCAATTTGACCATGAGCTGGTCGTCCCGGTGATGTGCCAATTGAATGGCTTTGGCCGGACATTCGGCCGCCCAGCGCCACCCAGTCGGCCAGGCGCCCCAGGGTCACCGCAGGCAGCGTCGCCGGAGAGGCCCAGAAGTAGGACGCGGCCAGGGCCGAGGACACCTGCGGCACCCCGAAGGGGCAGACGCGCACGCAGGTCAGGCAGCCGACGCAGCGCGAGGGGTCGACCTGGGCCACCGCGCCGCCGGCTCGCAGACTGGGCAGGCTCAGCACACGGGCGGCGCGCGAGGCGGCGGCCTTGGCCTGGATGATCGACTCGTCCAGCAATTTGGGGTAGTGGGCCATGCCGGCCATGAACATGCCCTCGGTGCTGAAGTCCACCGGGCGCAGCTTGACGTGGGCCTCGTTGAAGAAGCCGTCGGCATCCAGCGGGATCTTGAGCTGGGTCGCCAGGTGGCGGGCGTCCTCGGCGGGCAGCACCGGGTTGGAGAGCACGACCAGGTCCGGTTCGAGCAGCAGCTGCGTGCCCATCCCCGGATCGCGCACGCGAATCTCGAGCCGACCGTTGCGCGCCGTGACCTCCGGGCGCGTCTCCGCTTCGTAGCGGATGAAGACGACCCCGGCGCGGCGGGCCTCCGTGTACAGGCGCTCCTTGAAGCCGTAGGCGCGCAGGTCGCGGTACAGGATGGTCACCTGCGCCTGCGGGTGAAGGCGCTTGAGGGCCAGCGCGTTCTTCAGGGCCGTGGTGCAGCAGATCCGGGCGCAGGTCTTCTCGGCCGGCCCGACGCACAGGATCATGGTCACGCGCTGCGGCGCCTGACCCTGCAGGCCGGCCAGGGCCGCCAGGACGCGCCGGTCGCTGGTGACGGCGGCGCTCGAGGTATGAGCCAGCAGCGTCTCGAACTCGGCTCCGGTCAGGACGGCCGGATGCGAGCCGCACAGGTATTCGTCGCCGCGGTACTCGCGCCCGCCGGTGGCGACGATGGTGACGCCGTGGCGGATGTCTGCCAGCCGACCGTCGGGGCCGCGCACCGTCGAGGTGAAGTTGCCCACAAAGCCCGAACAGCTGACCAGCTCATGCTCGAGGTGAACGTGGACGCGAGGCTGAAGGTCGATCTCGGCCAGAAGCGAGTGCAGGCTGGCCTGCGGGTCTTGCCCGCCCAGGCCGCCGTGCACGTGGCGCAGGTGGCCGCCCAGCTGCGGCTGCCGCTCCACCAGGTCGACGTCGTAGCCCCCGCGGGCCAGCGACAGAGCCGCCGTCATGCCGGCTGCGCCGCCGCCCAGGACGAGGGCCGAGGGCAGCACCGGAACCTGGCTGGTCGCCAGCGGCTCGAGGTGGCTGACGCGCGCCACGGCCATGCGGATCAGGTCCTCGGCCTTGGTGGTGGCGGCGGCGCGATCGTGGGAGTGCACCCACGAGCAGTGGTTGCGGATGTTGGCCATGTCGAACAGGGCGGGGTTCAGGCCGGCGGCGCGCAGGCTGTCCTCGAACAGCGGAGCGTGCGTGCGCGGCGTGCACGAGGAGACGACCACGCGGTTGAGGCCGTGCTCCCGGATCCGCTCCGTGATGCGGGCAATGCTGTCCTGCGAGCAGGTGTAGAGGTTGTGCTCGGCGTGCACGACGTTGGGCAGCCTGGCGGCGTAGTCCGCCGCCGAGGGCACATCGACGAAGCCGCCGATATTCGATCCGCAGTGGCAGACGAAGACGCCCACGCGTGGGGCTTCGGCGCTGACGTCGCGCTCGGGCGGGAACTCGGGCACGCGCGTCAGGCGGTGGCGGGCGCGGGCAAGCAGCGCGGCGGCATCGGCCGCGGCGGCGCTGGCTTCCACCACGGTTTCGGGGATGTCCTTTGGCTCGCGGAACGGGCCGGCGGCGTAGATCCCCGGGCGGGAGGTCTGCAGCGGATCGAAGAGCATCGTGGTGCAGAAGCCGTACTCGTCGAGCTCGACGCCCAGCTCCCGCGCCAGGCTGCGTACCGCCGGGCTCATCTCCATGCCGACCGAGAGCACCACCAGGTCGAAGAGCTCCTCGGTGATCCCGGCGGGGGCTGCGTCGTCCAGGCCGGCCGCGAAGCGCACCGCCAGATCGGCGGACTCGGGATCCTCGCGCAGGCCGGAGATGCGGCAGCGGGTGTACTCGATGCCGTAGGTCTCGCGCGCCCTCTGGTAGTAGGCAGCGTAGCCCTTGCTGAAGGCGCGCATGTCCATCATGAACACGCGCGCCTTCACCTGGGGATCGTGCTCGCGGGCCATCACGGCTTCTTTGGTGGCGTACATGCAGCACACCGCCGAGCAGTAGTCGTGGCTCTGGTCGCGCGAGCCGACGCACTGCAGGAAGGCGATCCGCCGCGCCGGCTGGCCGTCGGACGGGCGCACGACATGCCCGGCCGTTGGACCGGAGGCCGAGAGCAGGCGCTCGAACTGCAGGGCGGTCACGACGTTCGGGTAGCGCCCGAGGCCGTATTCCTCGGAGAGCTCGGCGCGGTAGGCCTCGTAGCCCGGCGCCAGGACGACGGCGCCGACGTGCACCTCGTCGACCCGTTCGACCATATCGTGGTCGATGGCATGTGTCCCGCAGGCGTAGACGCACGACAGGCACTCGGAGCAGCGGGCGCAGGCCAGGCAGCGGGCGGCCTCCGCCTGGGCCAGCTCGTCGGTGTAGCCGCGCTCGACCTCGGCGAATCCCCCCCGGCGCTCGCTCACGGCAAGCTCGGGCACCGGGAGCCGGCCGCCGGGGCGGATGCCTGCCTCCCGGACCCGGGCGTGCGCCTCGGCCTGGGTGAACTTGACCACCGGCAGCTCCGGCTTGGGCTTGCGTTCGAGCGCCTCGCCCTGCAGGTAGCGCTCGATGCTCTCGGCCGCCCGATGACCGGAGGCGACGGCCTCGATGACGAAGGCCGTGCCCGAGACGCTGTCGCCGGCGGCGAACACGCCCGGCCGCGTGGCGGCCATCGTATTCGGGTTGACGGCGATCGTGCGTTGGCGTGTGACGCCCACACCGGCGTCGTCGGGGATGAAGGCCAGGCCGGCGCGCTGGCCGACCGAGAAGATCACCGTATCGGCTTCCAGAACGTGCTCCGACTCAGGCACGGTTTCGACGGACAGGCGCCCTTCGTGGTCGAAGGCGAACGACTGCACGCGGCGGCACTCGACGCCGCCGGCCTTGCCGTCGGCGTTCGGGACGATGCGCACGAAGGTGCGGTCGGCGTGGATCGTGACGCCCTCGGCCTCGGCCGCCTCCGCCTCCGCCGCGTGGCACAGCATCCTGGCGCGCGGTTCCAGGCACGCCAGGTGCACTTCGGAGCCCAGGCGCACGGCGCTGCGCGCCACGTCGATGGCGACATTCCCGCCGCCGAGAACCAGCACCCGCCGCCCGAGCGCCGGCGGGCGGCCCAGGCGCACATCGCGCAGGAAGTGCGTGTTGATCAGCACGCCCTCGAGATCCGCCCCGGGGATCGGCAGGCGGACCCCCTCGTGCGCCCCGACGGCGATCAGCACGGCCGAGAACCCCTGGTCGAAGAGCCCGTCGAGATCGTCGACGCGCGTGTTGAGGCGCAGCTCGACGCCCAGGTCTGTGATGTCGGCGACCTCGCGTTCGATGATCGTCGCCGGCAGGCGGTACGCGGGCACGCCGACGCGCAGCATCCCGCCCGCCACCGGCAGGGCCTCGAAGACCGTCACAGCATAGCCGTCCCGGGCCAGGTCCTGCGCCGCCGTCAAACCGCACGGCCCGGCGCCGATAACGGCCACGCGCTCGGGGTGCGTCTGCGGCACGGGCTCGAGCGGCTGGCGCGGCTGGCTGTAGACCTTGTCGGTCACAAAGCGCTTGAGGGAGTGGATGTTGACCGGCTCATCCACCAGCCCGCGATTGCAGGCGTCCTCGCAGCGGTGATTGCAGATGCGGCCGCAAATGCCCGGAAAGGGATTGTCTTCCTTGATGACGCGCAGGGCGTCGGCGTAGCGTCCCTCGCGGATCAGGGCGATATAGCCCTGGGCGCGCTGGCCGGCCGGGCAGGCGTCACGGCAGGGGGAGACGCCCAGCTTCTCGATGGCGTAGGCGTTGGGGACCGCCTGCGGGTAGAGCTTGAAGGCCGCCCGGCGCTGCGAGAGTTTCTCATTGAAGGCGTCGGGCAGGATCACCGGGCAGACGGCGGCACAGTCGCCGCAGCCCACGCACTTGGTGGTGTCGATGTAGCGCGGCTTCTTGCGAAGCGTGACGGTGAAATCGCCCGCCTGGCCGTCGACGCGCACCACTTCGGAGTCGACGTGCAGGTCGATGTTCAGGTGCCGCCCGGTCTCCACCAGCTTGGGGCTGATGGTGCACATGGCGCAGTCGTTGGTGGGGAAGGTCTTGTCGAGCTGGGCCATGTGGCCGCCGATGGCGCTCTGGCTTTCGATCAGGTGGACGCGGAATCCCTGATCCGCCAGATCCAGGCTGGCCTGCATGCCGGCGATGCCGCCGCCGACGACCAACACGGCCCCCACCGGAGCCGAATCGGCTTCCGGGATGGCCTGGCCGAGCTCCCGAGAAGTGGATCCCTGGGCGCCTACGGCAACTCCCTCTGGAGGCCTGAAGCTGGTGCCTTGAGGCCCCACCGCATGCTCCATGATAGGTTTGGCGCCCAGGCGCGCCCTAGTGCCGGATGTCATCCCCGGTGGGGAGTAACTTCATCCACAAGAGCGGATATCAGAGGGCTTGTGCAGTGGACATGCATGGAAGCGCAATTCCGCCCAACGGGGCGGAATTCGAAGCCTGCGCACAGACGGGTCGAACCTCAGCCGCCGTCCACCGGGGAGGGCGACTTGAGCGGGTTGGGGCCGAGGCTGGCGGCCCGCGCGGTCATCTGGGTGGCGATATCGGCGAAGGTGGCCCCCATGCCGCCGGACAGGAAGTACATCTCCAGCCTCTCGGGCTCCAGCCCGATGGCCTTGAGGATCTCCTTGGCCCGTTCGACGCGCGCCTTGCCGCGCTCGTTGCCATGCACATGGTGGCAGTTGCCCAGGCTGCAGGCGATGACGTAGACGGCATCGGCGCCGCCTTCGAAGGCATCCAGGACGTACTGCACATCCACCTTGCCGGTGCAGGGCAGGCGCACGAGCTTGACGTTGGCCGGGTATTCCTGGCGCAGCGACCCGGCCGTGTCGGCCGCCATGTAGCCGCAGTAGCTGCACGAAAGGGCCGTGATCTCAGGGACGAAGCCGGAGGGGGCGTTCACGCGCCGCGCCTCGGCCGGAGCAGGATGGCGCCCTGGGGACACGCGGTGACGCAGTTCCCGCAGCCCTCGCAGGACCACGGGTCCACCATCAGGACGTGATCGCTGGCCACCCAGATCAGGCCGCCCGTCGAGCAGACCCGCAGGCAGGCGCGGCAGCAGTCGCCGCGGCAGCAGTCGCAGGTCAGCTCGTCAATCACGGCCACGAAGTCCGTC
>DYJB01000123.1 GCA_020723365.1 Candidatus Aquidulcis sp.
CGCTGCGCACGGCCGGGCAGGAGTTCGCCGCCAGCCCGACCGGGCAGAGGCTGCGGGAGGATGTGCGCGACCTGCACGAGCGACTGCGCACCAGCGAGGTCGATGCCCGCGTGCGGGAGGAGCTGCTTGCGGCGCTGCGGCGGGTGAACGAAGAACTGGGCAAGGCGGCGGGCGCCCATCCATCCACCCCACCAGCCGATGGGGCGGGAACGCCGGAGGGGACATCATGAAGGTTCCGCTTTCCTGGTTGAGGGATTTCGTCGACCTGACGCTCGACATCCCTGAGCTGGCCCACCGCCTGACGCTGGCCGGGTTGGAAGTGGAGGAGATCCGCTTTGTCGGGCTGCCCATCCCACCCGGGCGCGGCGCCGGCGGGCTGCACGAGACGAAGGTCACCGGCTTGAGCTGGGATCCGCAGACCATCGTTGTCGGTGAGGTGCTCGAGGTGCTGCCGCACCCGAACGCCGACCGGCTGGTGCTGTGCCGGCTGCTCGACGGCCTGCGCGAGCACACCGTGCTGACCGGGGCGCCCAACCTGTTCCCCTACAAGGGGCAGGGTCCCCTCCCGGTGCCGCTCAAGGTCGCCTACGCGCGCGAGGGCGCCCGGCTGTACGACGGGCACCAGCCCGGCGCCGAACTCATGACGCTCAAGCGCGCCAAGATCCGCGGCGTGGAGTCCTACTCGATGGCCTGTTCCGAGAAGGAACTGGGCATCTCCGACGAGCATGAGGGCATCATTCTCCTGCCGCCCGAGGCGCCGACCGGCCAGCCGTTGTCCGAGTACATGGGCGACGCCGTCTTCGAGATCGCCGTCACGCCCAACATGGCGCGCAATGCCAACATCCTGGGCGTGGCGCGAGAGGTGGCGGCGCTGACCGGTGTGCCGTTGAAGGCCCCGTCCTATGAAGTCGCCTGGGACGGGCCGCCGATCGCCGGCCGGGTGTCGCTCACCATCCGCCAGCCGGACCTCAACCCGCGCTTCGTCCTGGGATTGATCGAGGGCGTGACGCCCGGGCCAAGCCCGTACGAGATCCAGCGACGCCTGCGCCTGGCCGGCATGCGCCCGATCAACAACGTCGTCGACGCCACCAACTATGCCATGCTGGAGATCGGCGAGCCGCTGCACGCCTTCGACTTCGACGTGCTGTGCCGGCGTGCCGGGCCGAGGGCGCCGGAGATCATCACGCGCCTGCCGGCTCCGGGCGAACGCCTGACGACGTTGGACGGCGTCGAGCGGGCGCTGGACGACTTCACGGTCCTGGTAGCCGACACCGCCGGGGCGCTGTCGATCGCCGGCGTGATGGGCGGGGCCGAATCCGAAGTCGGCCCAACGACGCGCAACGTGCTCCTGGAGGGCGCCGCCTGGAACTTCATCAACATCCGGCGCACGCTGGCCTCCCACAAGCTCTCGTCGGAGGCGGGCTACCGCTTCTCGCGCGGGGTGCATCCGGCCATGGCGGAGCGAGGCGTGCGCCGCGGGCTGCTGTGGATGCAGCGTCTGGCGGGGGGCAGGATCGCCCAGGGACTGGTCGACGCCTACCCACTGCCGGCGCAGGACCCGGTCGTCGAGCTGACCCCCGGCGACCTGCAACGCTGGCTGGGCGTGCGCCTCGAGCCGGCGGCCATCGCCGACCTGCTGCGGCGGCTGGAGTTCCAGGTGACGATCGAGGGCGAGACGGTGCGGGCGCGCGTTCCGGACCACCGCCTGGATATCGGGGGCGGCATCGTCGGCAAGGCGGACCTGGTGGAGGAGATCGCCCGGCTGTACGGGTACGACCGCATCCCGGAAACGATGATCAACGATCCGCTGCCGGCGCAGCAGGGCAACCCGGCCATGGAGCACGAGGAGCTCGTGCGCGACGCGCTCGTCCGGCTCGGGCTGCAGGAAGTGATCACCTACCGGCTGACCTCGCCCGAGCGTGAAGCGCGGCGTCTGGCGGCGGAAGGTACGCCGCCCGATCCGATGCCCTACACGCAGCTGGCCAACCCGATGGTCGCCGACCGGGTGGTCATGCGCCACAGCCTGCTGGCCAGCGTCCTGGAGGTCGTCGAGCGCAATGCCCGCGGGCGCGAGCGGCTGGCGCTGTTCGAGATCGGCCCGGTGTTCCTGGCGCAGGAGGACGAACCGCTGCCGCAGGAGAGCACGCGCCTGGTGGTCGTTCTGTCGGGCCGGCGCGAGGCCGCCTGGTGGCAGGCGAGTCCCGCGGGGGAGATGGACTTCTACGACCTCAAGGGCGTGCTCGAGTCGCTGCTCCAGGCGCTGCACGTCAACGGGACTCGCTTCGAGCCGGGGACGCACCCCAGCTTCCATCCGGGGAAATGCGCCGCCCTCACCGTCGCCGGTCGCGTGCTGGGCGTGCTGGGTGAACTCCATCCGAACCTGCGGCCGCGTTATGAACTCCCCGCCGCGCCGGTCCTGGCGGCGGATCTGGATCTGGCGACGCTGCTGACGCTGATCCCGCCCCGCCACGAGGTCTCCTCTGCCCCGGCCTTTCCGCCGGTGCTGGAGGACCTGGCGATCATCGTCGACGAGGCGGTGCCGGCGGAAGCGGTGGAGGGCGTGCTGCACCAGGCCGGCGGGACGTTGCTGGCCGGGCTGCGTCTGTTCGATGTCTATCGCGGCGAGGCCATCGGCGCCGGCAAGAAGAGCCTGGCCTACGCGCTGACGTACCAGGCGCCCGATCGCACCCTGACCGACACTGAGGTCGCCGCGCTGCGGGCCGGCATCGTGCGCACCCTGGCTGAGCAGCTGGGAGCGCAGCTGCGCACCTAGCTTGACCGCCGCCGAATCGGGACGGGGCGCACACGGTGCGCCCCGTTCGTCCTCCCGGGAGGGGCCGCGCTAGGCCGGCGTGGCCTCGTCGGCCGTGGCCTCGGCGCGGCGCAGCGCCACGGAAGCCAGCATGGCGACCAGCAGCAGCAGGTCGTGGTCCTGCGGCGAGAAGTCGCGGGCCGTCGACTTGTTGATGGCCTCGATGACCCCCAGCACGCGGTGGCCGTCGAGCAGGGGAACGCAGGCCAGCGTGTGCGTATGGAAGCCGAAGGTCTCATCGATACCGGGGTAGAAGCGCGGATCCGAGGGGGCGTCGTGGACGACCAGCGGCTCGCGGTGTGACGCAACCCAGCCGGCGATGCCGGCGCCGGGCGGCAGGCGGAAGTTGCGCAGCCTCTCGCGCGCCTGGCCGTGCACGACGGCGAAGACCAGTTCGCCGCTCTCTTCGTCCAGCAGCAGCAGCGAGCCGTCGGTGGCCGAGACGACTGCCAGGGCGGAGGCCAGCAGGTCGTCCAGGAGCTGGAGGATGTCGACGCCGGGGCGGATGCGCTGAATGACGGCGTTCAGGGAATCCAGCCCGCTGACGGCGCCGCGCAGAATGGTGAGCTCGTCCTTGAGGGCACGATTCTCCTCGCGCAGGCGGGAGACTTCAAGCTGCAGACCGCGCACCACGGGCTGTGTATCCATACGATCCTCCCGCCGCTGATGCTAGCATGACTCCTTTCGGCGGGCTACTGTTCCCGCCCGCCGACCTGCGCCCGGGGCGGAAAAGCGAGCGCCCCGCGGGATGCGGGGCGCCGTTGACTGTCGAGGGTCGTTGGGTCTAGACGGGTACGACGTTCGACGCCTGCAGGCCCTTGGGGCCGGACTCGACGCTGAACTCGACGACCTGCCCCTCCTCGAGCTTGCGGTAGCCCTCGGCCTGGATGGCGGAGAAGTGCACAAACACATCCTCGCCATCGTCGCGGCCAATGAAGCCGTAGCCCTTGGTCGCATTGAACCACTTCACCGTGCCCTTGAACCGTTCGGTCATGCGTGCGTGCCTCCTGCGGATGTCTTCGTCAGGCCGCGAACTCGCCCGTGGGACGCAAAGGCCGCCAGGGGTGCTGCTCCCGGCGGCATCGGCCGTCCTAGCGAGCTGGTCCAGCGTCCTGCACGCCGCGCATGGTATCATGCCGCGCAAGGCATGTCAAGCACGGGCGAGGGACGTCGATGAAGATCTACTTTTCCTGTTCGCTCACCGGCGGCCGCCGCGACGAGGCCGTGTATGGCGCCATCGTCGATCACCTGCTGGAGGCCGGACATGCCGTGCTGACGGCGCACCTGGCACGTCCGGAGGTGATGGCGCTCGAGCAGGTCGTCGATCCGGCGGAGGTCTACCGGCGCGATATTGACTGGATCGAGGAGTGCGACGTCCTGGTGGCGGAGGTCAGCACGCCGTCGCACGGCGTCGGCTACGAGATCGCCTACGCGCTGGGGCGCGGCAAGCCGGTGCTGTGCTGTGCCCGCCAGGAGGCGCGCGTCTCGAAGATGATCCTGGGCAACGACAGCCCCGGCCTGATCGTGTCCCGCTACGATGGCCGGGTGCAGGCGCTGCAGCTGGTCGACTCGTTCCTCGGCCGGTCGGGGTCCGTCTAGGGGAGGCGATCGTGTCCGATTCGAAGATCACCATCGTGCCCGTGACGCCCGGGCGCTGGAAGGACCTGGTGCGGCTGTTCGGTCCGCGCGGGGCCTGCGCCGGCTGCTGGTGCATGTACTTTCGTCTGCCCCGTTCGGAGTTCGACCGGCGTGTGGGCGCCTCGAACCGCCGGGCGCTGCAGCGCCTGGTGGCCGGGGGGCGCAAGCCTGGACTGCTCGCCTACCTGGACGGCGAACCGGCGGGCTGGGTAGCCCTGGCGCCGCGCACCGACTACCCGCTGCTGGCTCGCTCCCGCATCCTGGCGCCGGTGGACGCGCGGCCGGTGTGGTCGGTGGTGTGCTTCTTTGTGGCGCGGGCCGCGCGCGGCCACGACGTGACGGTGGCGCTGCTGCGCCAGGCGGCCGTGTTCGCCCGAAAGCAGGGCGCCCCGTGTCTGGAGGGCTACCCGATCGACACGTCACGCGGGAGGATCCCAGACACCTTCGCCTACCACGGCGTGGCGAGCGCCTTCGAGCGTGCCGGCTTCCGCGAGGTGATGCGCCGCTCGCCGACGCGGCCCATCATGAGGCTGGAACTCGAGGGGTGATGACCAAAGCCGACTTCGGAAGTCCCGTAGCGACTTCCGAAGTCGCGGCGTCGTCAGACCGCTTCGACGCGCTCGATCTCGGGGAAGAACTGGCGGACGGTGCCCTCCACCCAGCCGTGCAGGGTTGTCTCGGTCAGCGGGCAGCTGCTGCAGGCACCCCCCAGCTCCACTTTCAGCACCTTGCCGTCGAACGAGACCAGGCGCACCCAGCCCCCGTGGTAGTGCTCGATATAGGAACTGACAACCTCCAGCAGGGCCTGCAGGCGCTCCGAGGGCGCAATATCCGTGGCGTGATTGTGGTTCTGCGTCTTGGCCATCCCTATCCTCCCAGGCGGCGGATTGGGCGGGTCAGCTCGCATCCTGCGAGCGGATGCCCAGCCGCAGCAGCTCGACCACCTGCTCGTGCGTGCTGCGCAGCCGCTCGGCGATGACTTCCGCCAGACGCTCCAGTATAACCACACCCGTCTCCGGCTGGGTCTCACACAGCCGCCGCAGATCGGCGCCGCGCAGGCTGAGCGCCTGCCCGCTCTCGATGCACTGCGCGCTGGAGGTGTAGCTGCGCCGGCCAAGCGCCGCTGACCATCCGAACACGCCGCCCGGAGAGATCTCGGTCACGGTCAGCCAGTCGCCATCGTGCGGCTTGAAACGAATAGCCACCCGGCCGCTGAGCAGGACGTAGAGCCGATCGGCAGGATCGTCCTGAGCGAAGACCATGTCGTCGGCGGCCAGCGACTCGCCCTCGAACAATCCGGCCAGGGTGTTCAGCTGGGAGTCGCTGAAGCCGTCGAAGAGAGAACAGCTCTTCAGCGCATCAATAGACATGGCGGGCCTGAATCGGGCGGAATACTTCGTAGTGTAGGCGTCGCCCCTTGCCGGGCTCAGTGATTTCCTTCCCGTTCCACATGATTTCCATCACTCTGGCGCCGCGTCTGCGTCGTCACCCCCTTCATGTGTGAATGTGAAGCAGGCTGCAAGAAGGGCCGGTCGGATTCCCGAGACCTCGCCGCTCGAGGGAGGCCTGCGGAGATCAGCCCATCGTGCGTGGCCGTCGCTCCGATCGGCCCTCATCGCCGGCTGCGGGAAGTGCAGCACGGGGGCACGCTCCGGGTACTCCTGTCCTACCCTCGCCCCCGCGCCTGGCGCGCCTGCGCGGCTTGACGACGATTCCCTTTCTGACTATACTGGGTTTGCTGGCAGACGTCTGGGTGCCCCCCTCACCTAGATGTCTGCCTGCGCGTTAGTCCGAGGCGATGCGCTGAAGCGCGGCGCCCAGGCGTTCGACTTCCGCCGGCGTGTTGTAGTGCGCCAGACCGACGCGCACCATTCCGCCGGAACCTTCCAGCCCCAGCCGCTCGGTGACGGCCAGCGCGTAGTAGTTGCCATCCCAGGCGTACAGTCCCTGGCGGCCGAGCGCTTCAGCCACCTGCCGCGGGTGCCGCCCGCGCAGCGTGAACGACACCGTGGGCGCGCGCGCATCCAGCCGGCGGCGGTCGGTCAGGCCGTAGACCGTCAGCCCGGGGACGGCCTGCAGCGTATCGAGCAGCTGCCCGGCCATCTCGATCTCGTGCGCGCGAATGGCGCCCATGGCTTGCTTGAGGAGCAGGCGGCGTCCGGTGAATCGGCCTCGATAGCGTTCCGCCTGTTCAGCGCCGAAGGTCTCGCCCACCCAGGTCAGGTACTCGAGGGCGCCCAGCGTGCCGGCCAGGCCCTCGAAGTTACCCGTCCCGGTCTCGAACTTTCCGGGGGGCTCGCTCGGCGCCGGGCGGACGCGGTAGGCGGGCAGCTCCTCCAGCAGCGCGTGCCGGCCGTAGAGCACGCCGACATGCGGCCCGAAGAACTTGTAGGCCGACGCCGCCAGGAAGTCGCAGCCCAGGGCCTGCACGTCGATCGGACCGTGAGGGGCGTAGTGAACCGAGTCGATGTAGGTCAGCGCACCGACGGCATGGGCGCGCTCGACGATGGTGGCAACGGGGTTGATCGTCCCCAGGGCGTTGGAGGCATAGCCGACGGCCACCAGGCGCGTGCGCGCCGAAAGCAGGCCGTCGAGCTGCTCGAGGCGCAGCGTCCCGTCCTCCACGTCGAAGTCGAGCCAGCGCACCGTGCAGCCGCGGTCCTCGGCCGCCAGCAGCCAGGGCGAGATGTTGGCGTCGTGATCCAGGCGCGTGACGACGATCTCGTCCCCGGGCTGCAGCCGTCGAGCCAGCGAGCGGCTGAGATGCAGGGTCAGCGTCGTCATGTTGGCGCCGAAGATGATCTCCTCGGGGCGCGCGGCATTGACGAAGTCGGCCGCCGCCTGGCGCGCCTCGTTCACCAGGGCGTCGGACGCCTGGCTGGTGGCGAAGGCCCCCTCGTGATTGGCGTTCTTGGTCACCAGGTAATCGACCATGCGGTCGATGACGTGGTGCGGCACCTGCGTACCGCCCGGGTTGTCCAGGTAGACGTCGGGCGAGGTCAGCGCCGGGAAGCAGGCTCGAATGCGCGGCAGGTCAAGCGGCATGGTTCCTCCGGGTGGCGGCCAGCCGTCGCTCGGCCGCGTGCAGGTCGGCGGGCGTGTTGATGTTGAAGAAGCTCAGGCCCTGCGGGTCGAGGCGGGCGATGACGTCCTCCTCGACGACGTGCACGCGCACGTCGGCGTGGAAATCGATCATGCGCCGGCGGCCTTCGTCCAGGGCGCGCTCGACCGCCGCCAGGCAGGCGCGGCGGTAGACGGCCTGCAGCGGTTCGAGCTCGCCGTGCCAGCGCGGGATCACCACCTCCGCCGGCGGCGAGGCACGCAGCAGGTGCTCGATCAGCGGCATCGACACGAAGGGCAGGTCGCAGGCCAGGACGAGCAGGCGCTCGTGCGAGGCGGCGCGCAGCGCCGTGCGCAGTCCGGCCAGCGCCCCGGCGCCGGGCTGCTCGTCCGGCACCAGCCGCACGCCGCCCAGGAACGCGTAGGCCTGCGGCTCGTTGGTGGTCACGATCACCTCGTCGCCCAGGGGAGCTGCCCGCTCGAGCACGTGGGTGATCAGCGGCCGCCCGTCGAGCAGCACGCGCCCCTTGTCGCGTCCCATGCGGCGGGACATCCCCCCGGCCTGAAGGGCGATGGTCAGCATGGCACCATTCTACTTCGCCGGGGCCGGCAGCCCCGGCTGTTATAATGCGCGCCGGAGGCCGGATGCCGAGCCTGGCTGATTCGTTGGACCGCCTGACGGCGCCCGCAACGCTGGTCGAGCCGCTGGCCGGCGGGGATGTGCGCTGTCTGGCCTGCGGCCACCGCTGCCTGATCCGCCCGGGGCGGCGCGGCATCTGCCGCGTACGCTTCAACCGCCACGGCGAGCTGCGCCTCCCCTGGGGGTATGTCGCCGGCCTGCAGTGCGATCCCACCGAGAAG
>DYJB01000124.1 GCA_020723365.1 Candidatus Aquidulcis sp.
CCAACCTACTGCAGGTTATGGACTTGTGCAGGCCAACCGCCGATTGACGCCGTAGTCATTGCCGTTGCCGCCGCGCTCGGGGTCGGGTTCCTTCTCGGCAAGGGCTTTGACCGGCCGGCGCAATCGCCAGCGCCGCCCGCCGTCGCGGGCGGCCCGGAGGCGGAGGCGCCGGACGCGGGGCGTGCGGCCGCCCCTGGTCCGTCCGGCTCGGATGCGAGCGATCGGGACGCCGCCCATCCGGAAGCGGTCCGTGAGGCGGTCGAGCCCGTGGCCGCGCTCCCGCCGGAGGTGGTGGATCTCGTGGGCTCCTGGATCACGGGAACGGTCGTCGACTCGGCGGGCCATCCCGTTCCGGGCGCGATCGTGATCGCTCTCCGGTCCGCGCCCGAGGCCGAACCGCTTCTATTGTCGGAGGTCCAGAACCGCGGAGTCCCGAGTCCTCCGGACGGGGCGGAGGGCCATGCCCATGAGCGCGGTCGCTTCGGCCTCTTCGGTCTTTCACCGGGAGCGGAGTACGACCTCTACGCCGGCGCGGGCAAGTACAGCGAACTCGCGTCGCTCGATCGCGAGCGGCGCGCGTTCACACGCGTGACGGCGCCGGTCCGGGACGTCCGCCTCGTGGTGGCCGGTGCCTTCCTCGATATCACCTTCGAGGTCCCGGCCGAGCTCGAGTCAGAGGTGGACGAACAGAGACGCTTCCGTGGCGATTTCCACCTCCACGGCGAACGGGCCCGTGAAAACTGCTCCTATGGCGGGCGCTTCCCCTGCTCGTTGCGGGCCCAGATCCGCCCGGATGAGCCCGTCACCATCGTGGTGTGGGGCAAGAGCATCCACACGGTTGTTCTTCGCGGCATCGTCGTGACCGCGGCCGAGGGGGTGCGGCGGGTCTCGATTCCGCTCACCCCCCGCGGCTACGCCAACGAGCTGATCCTGGAGGTGATGGACGAGGAGGGGCGCGCAATTGCCGAGGCCTTCCTGAAGCTCGGGGTAATCCTCGCGGACGCGCCGCCGGGCACGGGCCCGCGGACCGTGCTGGACAAGGGAGGGGACCCCATCGTGGACGGGATCTTCCGGGCGACGAACCTCGAACCCGGGCCGACGAGGATCGCCGTCTATCCAGAGAGCGACAGGACCCTCGTGCCTGCTCTGGTCGACGTGGTCATGCCCGTGGAAGGCGCACTGCGGCAGCGCATCGTCCTGCAGGTGGGAGGGAAGCTGGTCGTCGAGGTCGACCCGGGCAGTCGCGACCTGACCGTCACCGATATTCGTTCCACGCTGGCTTCGCCGGCAGACCGGTCGGAGCACTCGTTCCATGAGGTCGGCACATGGGACTACTTGTTCCCCGATGAGCTGCTCCTGAAACCGGCCGGGAAGTACGAGCACGTCGGCCTGCTCGCCCCGGGGAGCTATGTGATCCGCTTCTGTGTCGATGGACAGGAGTACTCCCGGCTCTTCGACATCCGGCCGGACGAGACGACCACGGTGACGCTGTCCTCGCCATAGGACGGACCGGCAGAAGAACGGAGGAACGAGGATGATGACGAGGGGTGGACTCTTCGCTCTGCTCGTGTCGGTCGCGCTTCTTCACGGCGCTCTTCCCGCGACGGCCCGCGCCGCTTCGGAAGTCGACGTGCTCGCCTACGACATCCGCGCCGTGATCGGCGCCGAAGCCATCACCGAGACCGTGTCGGTGCGCGCCGCCGCGACGCGGCCCGCCCGCGAGCTGGCGATGGAGCTGGCCGAGAGCATGGAGATCCGCTCCTGCAAGCTCGGCGAGGCGGACGTGCCGTTCGAGCGCGACGGCTGGAACCTTCGCCTGGATCTCGCCAAGGCGGGCGCTCCGCGCGGCGAGTTCGAGGTCGTCTTCCAGGTCGAGGGCCGGCCGTACGAGAACCAGCGCAACCAGTTCATCCGGACGACCGTGTCCCCCGAGCACACCTACATCCGCTCGCAGTACGCGTGGTACCCCCGCGTCCCCGAGGACCTGGCCCTCTATCAGACCACGCTCGACGTGCGCAAAGACTGGCAGGTGCGCGCGGAGGGCGATCTCGTGGAGAAGACCGAGGCGGGGGACCGCGCCACGTGGCGCTTCGTGCTGGAGAAACCCTGCCGAACCATTGGGCTGGCGGCCGCCGACTACCGCACCGTCGAGCGCGCGGTCGAGGGCAGCATCGCGCTCGACGCCCTGGTCTTCGCCGGCCACGAGGAAGGCGGCCGGCAGCTCCTCGAGTTCGCGGCCCGGGCGATCGAGTTCTACCAGGGCCTGTTCGGGCCGATGAGCGAGAAGCGCTTCTCCCTGGTGGAGATGCCGGCCGCGTTCGGCGAGGGGAGCGGCTACGGCATGACCGGCTACGCCCTCATCGGCACCGGCGCCTTCGCCGCGGCCGGCGGCGCGGCCTGGGCCGAGTCGCTGGTGGCCCACGAGGTCGCGCACACCTGGTGGGGTCGCGAGGTAGGGTTCTCGAACTTCGCCAATGAAATGCTCGCCACCTACTCCACCAACCGGTACCTCGAGCGCTTTGGCGGCGCGGGACAGGCGCGGGCGGAGCGGGAGGGCTTCTGCAGGAACGTGGTCGACACGGTGCGCGCGAAGGGAGCGGTGGCCCTGGCGGACATCCAGGGCTGGGGCGGACGGCTCGATCCCGCGGTCTACACGGCGCACGCCTACGACAAGGGGGCGATGCTGCTGATCGCGCTCGAACGGGAGATGGGGCGCAAGGCGTTCGACGCCGCCCTCGCCGCGTTCTGCGAGCGCCACCGCGGGCAGCTCGTCGACTACCGCACCTTGTCCAGCGAGCTGGGCGGATCGGGGCACAAGTGGGTCTTCGAGCAGTGGGGCGGACCGGAGATCCCGTCCCTCTGGGAAGAGCACGAGGTGAAGAAGGCCGGCTCCTCGTTCTCCGTCAAGGGCACGCTGGTCCAGGAAGGCACGAAGAAGCCGTTCCGCATGAACGTGACCGTGCGGGCGATCCGCGGCGAGAATCCGGTCGACCAGGAGGTCCAGGTGAAGCAGGAGAGAACTCCCTTCAAGCTCACCTGCCCCTTCGAGCCGGAGAAGATCGAGATCGATCCCGACCGCCTCCTCGTGTTCGGCCGCGGCGGTCCAGACGTGGACCTGAACGCCTTGGTGAAGCAGGCGTTCGAGGTGGTCAACAACCCAAAGATGGCGGACCGGGACATTCTCGAACGAACGCTCGAGGACCTCGACCGGTTGATCGAGCTTGGCGGCGGCAAGAAGAGCGAGTGCATCGCCGGCAAGGGGAGGTGTCTGTTCCGCCTCGGGAGGCTGGACGAGGCCAAGGAGGAGCTCGAGCGCGCCATCGGCATGGGGGACTCGGGGTCCTTCTGGCAGGGCTGGATCCACCTCAGGCTCGGCAACATCGCGGACCTGAAGGGGAAGCGAGCGGATGCCGAGGAACACTATCAGAAGGTCGTCGCCCTGCCGGACGCCTCCAATCTGAAGTACCAGAAGGAGCTGGCCGGGCGCTTCTTGAAGCAGCCGTATCGCGGCTACGAGCAGGACGGCTGACGGCGACCGGCTGCCGCGAGATCGGTCAGGGAGAAGAGCTACGGCTGGAAGGTCAGCGCGTAGGCGTTCGAGAAGGCGACCCCGACCGGAGCCCCCGCATCGGCAATCAGGAACTGGATGTAGAGGTTGAAGACGCCGGCGCCGCCTGGCGCGACGAGCTCGATCCTGCCGTCCCCGCCGGTCACGAGCGGCAGCGCGAGGTAGGGAATCGAAATGTCCGGCACCAGGGTGCCGCCCAGGACAGAGATGGGGACCCGGCCGAGCGAGGCGAACAGCAGCGTGGCCGAGGCAGGAGCCGCCTTGCTCAGGTTGACCTTGGCGCTGTTGCCCGAGTCGAGAAGACCGCAGACGGAGAGCAAAGGAACCTCGCCGCCGCCGCCGGCCAGGCCGTAGCCCAGATCCGCTCCAGGGGCCGGGGCAGCGGGGACGATCTTGAACACCTCGCCGCCGTGGTCGCAGATCAGGATCTCGCCGCAACCGTCCTCGCCGAACGACGAGACGCTGTCGATGGTAGCGCCCGGCGGATCGAGTTCGTTGGTGCGGTCCTGGTGGTTGACCACCAGCCCGCCGGATATCTGGAACGACCAGATCGTCGCCGAGCAGTAGTCCGAGTAGAAGTAGGTTCCATCGAGGTCGGGGATCGCGCAGCCGCGGTAGACGTGCCCGCCGGTGACCGAGCAGCCCAGCGCGTGGGTGTAGTCGAGCACGGGCGCGACGAACTGCGGCGAGCCGCAGGGGGGAGGCGACGTGCAGCCGCTGGTACCGAAGCAGGCCGTGCCTTCCATTACCTTCCAACCGTAGTTCTCTCCGCCCGTGCTCGTACCGGGCACCCAGTCGACCTCCTCGCGGGAGTTCTGGCCGACGTCCCCGATGTACAGGTCGCCGTTCAGCCGGTCGAAGCTGAACCGCCAGGGGTTGCGCAGGCCGAAGGCCCAGATCTCGTCCAGGACGTTGGGATCGCCCACGAACGGATTGGAAGGGGGTGCGGTGCCGCCGTTGTCGACGTCGATCCGCAGGATCTTGCCCAGCAGCACGCCGCCGTTCTGCGCGTTGCAGCTCGGGTCGCCGGCACCGCCGCCGTCACCCATCCCGACGTACAGGTAGCCGTCGTTCGGCCCGAAGACGATGCAGCCGCCGTTGTGGTTCGCGAACGGCTGGGGAATCGGACCCAGCATCACGGTGCCGCTGCTCGCATCGGCCACGTCCGGATTGCCGGAAGACACCTGGTACCGCTCGACGACCGTCGCTCCACTGGTGATCGAGGTGTAGTCGACATAGAAGTAGCCGTTGCTGTCGAAGTCGGGATGGAAGGCGAGACCGAGCAGTCCCTGCTCGCTGCCGGACGTCAACACCTTGGGCTTGATGTCCAGGAAGGGTGTCGCCAGCAGCGCGCCATTCTTCAGGATCAGGATCCTGGCGTTCCTCTGCTCCACGATGAAGATGCGTTCCTCGTCGCAGGCCGGCGAGCCGGCCCAGACCGGGTCGTTCAGACCGCTGGCGATGCGGACCGTGGTCAGGGGAGTGGCGCCCTGCGCCCGATCGACTGTGCCGAACAGGGTGAAAAGCGAGCAGGCCACCAGCGCGGCGATCCTCGTATATCGCGTCATCATCTTTCTCGTTTCCGAAGGCAGGCCGGATTGCCTCGGTGCAGATAGCCGCGGATGGGCTGGGCGGGGGAGTTTCCTTGCCGTTCTCGCGCCACGCAGCCGTTCTCGATCAGGTGGCGTCGTAGCTCCTCGTCGAGCCGCGATCACCCGTCTCAACTGCTGGAAGAGGCGCGCTTCGGCGAGGTGGCGGGGCCGTGGCTGGTGGCCGTGCCTGCCGAACTGGACAAGATGGCTGAGCAGGACCTTCCCGTGCAGTTCCTGAAGGAGAGGGTGCGCGGCATCGGGCCTAGCATCGACGCCGACCGAGCTGATCATCGCCGCAGTGATGCGCACCCGGAAGATCAGGGGCTGATCCCAGGTCGCTGTCCGGGAGGGATCGATTCCGACGCCGGCGGCGGCGCGCGCGGGGAGGCCGCGCACGCCGCCGTGGCCGCGCCGGCGTCAAGTCGGTGTCACTGGGCGACGGCGCGCAACCCGTTGGACGCGCCGTCGACGGCGGTGCCCGTGGGGTTCAGGATCCAGCACTGCATGTAGATCGACGTGTTGGCCGGGATGCCGGTCGGCCAGGTGGCAGGGAGAACGAAGCCGCCCGTCGCGTCGGTCGCCACGTACAGGATGACGTTCAGCGACGGCACCATGACGCCGCCCTGGAACGGGACGTTGATCTGCGTCAGTCCCACCACGAACAGGGTCGGAGCCAGCGGGGCCGCGTTCGAGAGGGTCAGGGTCAGAGGATCGCCGGCGGCCAGCGCGCCCGAGCCCACGAACGACGGCACCCCCATGCTCCCTGCCAGGGCGTAGCCGAGGTCGTACCAGGCCGGGTGGATGGTGAGCTGGCCGACGATGCGCACCTTCTTCAGCGTCACGGTCTGCGTGCCGAAGATGCCGCCAAGATCGATGACGAGCGTGCCGAGAACCACGTTGGTGGCGCTGGCGTAACCGTAGCCGCCGGCGTTGAGCCCCACGGAGAGAATGGCGGAGAGCGCCGGCGGATCGGGCGGCGGGGGAACCACGATCGGCTGATTCATCGCAGCCACCGGCGCCGGGCCGTTCACCTCGACCGTCGCGGCGATGTACTCAGGAGGAACCTGGTTCGTCACGTCGATGTTGTTGAACGGGATGCCCATCCAGGTGACGTCCACCGTGACCTTGGTGATCAGGTACTTGATGGCGTACACGGAAGCCGCCGGATCCACCGCGGTCGGGGAGGTCCACGTCACGTCCTGCCCCGACGTGGTCACGTCGAAGGTCCAGGTCTGTCCGGCGCTCGCAAGTGGTGCGGCCAGCGTTGCCGCAAGGACGGTTGTCCAGAGAAGTCGGTTCACGGGCCAGTTCCTCCTGAAGTTGGGGGTCGCCGTTTGCCTTGCGAATCGAATGTAACCCGGAAGCCGTTCGCCGTCCACCAGCAGCTTCGCGGCCGGGCCCGCGCCGGGCCAGCTACGGGATCGTCACCTTCACGCCATTGCTGTTCGAGAACCCCGGCCCTCCACCGGGGTCATGCACGAACGCCTGCAGGTACGCCGTCGCCGGCGTCGCGACATTCAGCGGGATCGCCGCGGCCAGGCTGAACGTGCCGGCTCCCGGGCCGCTGCCGGCAAGTGGAACGACGAAGAGCAGGAACGGCGGCGAAACGAGCAAGTCGCAGCCCCCGCCCATCGGCAGACTGACCTGCTGGATCCCGAGGAACATGAAGGCGTTCGCCTGACCCAGCCCCTGGCTGAGGTCCAGCGTCGCCGAGCCCCCAGGCGCGAGGCAGCCCGACACGGAGAGCGACGGCGTGAACCCACCGCTCCCGGGGCAGCCGGCGCCGAACGGGACCGCGTCGCCGCAGATGGCCCCGACGGTCACGTTGTCCACCTGCCACCAGTAGTCCCAGTTCGAGTTGTAGTAGTGGAACCTGATCTGCGCGCTGGCGCCGCCGTACATGGTCAGGTCCATGACCTTGTGCGCACCGACCGGGTAGCCGTCGCTCTTGCCGCTGAAGTTGTTGAGCAGAGTCCACGCCCCGCCGTTGACGCTGATGTCGACGTCCGCCTGCTCGTCAAAGGCGAAGGCGGTCCACCTGAAGGAGTGATCGAACTCGAGCGCGCCGCCGGCCGGGACGACGAAGGACGGCGTGATCAGCTCGGTGTCGATCATCCCCCAGCCGATCATGTCGCTGTCGATGGCGGCGCACTCACCCGTTCCGCCCGTGTAGTTGGGCCTGCCGTAGGCGGTGTTCGTGAGCCAGGGGCCGTTCAGGGTGTTGTCGACGACTGTCCAGCCGGGCGGCGGGAAGACTCCGCCGTCGAAGTCCTCGATCAGGGCCTGGGCAGTGGCCGGGCAGGTGACGCCGAGACAGAACAACGCCGTCATCAGGATTCTCATGGCTCTCCTCCGCTGAGAGGCTCGCGCGCTCCGAAGCCTGAACGAAGGGTATTCTACCATTCCGAGGCTTTGATCGCGGGCGCCGGGCGCTGGGCATCTCCATCCAGTCGCGCGCCCCAAGAGGGTCGGACGACATGCCAGCGACGTTCCGTACCGCTTTCTGCGCCGCACTGCTCCTGCTGCCCTGGTCGCTGCTCACGGCCCAGGACGCTGGCCCGCCCTCGCGCGCGGAGATCGGCGCGCGGCTTCGGCTTCCGTCGGACGGTGATCGCCGTCGCGGCCAGCTCGACGCCGTGGGGTTCGTCGTGACCCAAGCACAGGCGGAGGACCTGCTCGGCTGCCTCGTGGCGGAGGAGACCCCGGCACTGGCGGAGCAGGATGAACGTCTCGGCATGACGCCGGAGAGCGGCTTCATCGGCGGCGTCTGTCCCCACGACGATCACCTCTACGCCGGCCGGCTCTACCTGCGCCTGACCGAGCGCATCGCCGCCCCCCGCGTGATCCTCTTCGGCGTGTTCCACAAGGCCCGCCTCTGGAACCTCGAGGGGCGCCTCGTGTTCGACGAGTTCGAGGCGTGGCACGGTCCGTGGGGGGACGTGCCGGTCGACGCGCTGCGCGCCGAGCTGCTGGAGAGCCTGCCGGCCGAGGACGTGGTCGTCGACAACGGCATGCACGAGACGGAGCACTCGCTCGAAGCGATCGTGCCGTTCCTCGAGCACCGCAACCGGGACGTGCGGATCGTCCCGATCCTGGTGCCGTACCTGGGGTCTTCGCATTACCCACATCTCACTGAGGGCCGCCGTGGGCCGGATGGGCGAGGGA
>DYJB01000125.1 GCA_020723365.1 Candidatus Aquidulcis sp.
TCTCGGACAGAACCGGGATGAGGGCCAACGAAAGCGCGCCGCCAGTGATGAGCGCCCGGAGGAGATCGGGCAGGTTGTTGGCGGCATTGAAGGCGTCGAGCTCGACACCGACACCGAATTGCCGGCCGATGAGGATCTGGCGCAGCAGGTCGAGCGGTTTGTCGATGGCGAAGAGGGCGGCGATGAGCAGCGAAGCGCGGGCGACGTGCGACAGACGGCGAGCGTGAACGGGAGGAGCGCCGACGGAGGAAGCCATAGCGGGCGCGCCCGGGGCTAGCCGCCCAGCGCCTCGAGCAGTTCAAGGCTGGGGGCGAAGCCTTCATGGTACTGCAGGCTGGTGCGCAGGTCATCCAGCGCGCCGGGGGTATCGCCGGTGGCGGCGCGCGCCCGGGCCCGCCAGTACCAGCTCTCCTCGAGCGTCGGCTCGCTGGCATTCACCAACGTCTGCGTTGCCAGGTTGATCACGTCGCCGTAGCGGCCCGAGAAGAAGTAGGCGAAGTAGGGGCCGGTCTGATACCACAGCATGCGCCAAGGGCGCCGATCGGGATCGGAGATCGCCAGTTCGCTGTCGATGGCGAACGCCTCATCGTAGGCCTGCGCTGCGCCGGCATAGTCCTGCAGCCGGACGAGGTTCGTGCCGCGGTTGAACCAGGCGAAGAACTGGTCGCGTCCGGAGGTGGCGAAGATCTCGTCGGAGGCCTTGTCGGCGGCCGCCTGCGTGTTGAAGGCCTCGTCGGCATGCGGGCCGAGGACGGCCATTACCTCCGCCTCGCGATCGGCGGGGAAGACGACCAGGTAGGTGTAGTTGAAGGCGCGCCAGTAGCTCTCCAGGTCGGCGTACTCGACCGGCAGGTCGGGCATGATGTACGAGTCCTGGGCCGTCAGGCGCTGGCGGGCGTCGTCGTAGCCCGTGATGACCTCGTAGTGGCCCATCCAGCCGTCGAAGCCGGCGCCTTCGAAGCCCTTCTCAACGATGACCGGGAACCCGGCGGCGAGCAGGCGCTTGATCATGTCAAGGTCGCCGCCCACGCGCAGGACCACGCGCAGGTCCGTCTCGTCCTCGACGTAGCCGGCCATCTCGTAGGGCATGACGTTCTTGTCGCGTGGGTTGGGTTTGAGGTAGGCGGCGGTGTTGCGCTGGTCCCCCTGCCAGCCCCAGAACGAGAGCGCCATGGAGAGATTGGCGGGGCCGCAGTTGTTCCACTTCTGGTACTCGTGGCGGACGCCAGATAGCCGGATGCTGGCCGGGATCGGAGTCGGCTCGATGGTGGGCGTGGGCGTGAGCGTCGGCGTCGAGGTTGGACCAGGCGTGGGCGTCGGCGTGGCGCTGGGCGCAAGCGCGGCCAGGGTCGTCTGCACCATGGCCTGCAGCGTGGGGTCGGGGGTGAAGACGGCCTCCTCGGGAGGCGAGAGGGCGTACTTGATGCGGGCGCGCAGTTCGCTGACGCGCCAACCGACCCGGTCCTGGACGAAGGGCAGGTTGTAGACGACGGCCAGCAGGCCGAGAAGGGCGAGGGCGACGACGAATCCGATCGCCCACCGCCGACGGGGACGAAGCATGCGGCGATTATACCTGCTGAGCAGGCTCGACCGGTTCCCAGACGACATGGGCCCGCCGCTGGAAGCGTTCGAGCACCTTGAGCAGCGAGCCGCCCAGGAGCGCCAGCAGGACGACATTGCCGATGGCGGCGGTGGTATCCCAGGCCAGCGAGGTGACGAGGTAGAAGCGGCCGTAGCGCGTCAGCGTCTGCAGGGCGTCGAGGCCGGGCTGCCAGGCGAGGTCGGGGGCCTGGATGGCGTAGGGCCAGAAGTACAGGTTGGTGAGCGCGCCGTAAGCCCAGCCCCACAGCGCTCCATAGGCGGCAAGCGTCAGCAGCCGGCCGCGCGTGTGGGGCAGCCAGGCGGCGCCCAGCCCGACCCATCCGGCGGCCATCATCTGGTAGGGCGTCCAGGGTCCGATGCCGCCGGCGGTCAGCGGGCCCGAGACGAGCATCGTCAGCGCGCCCATCATGAAGCCGAGGCGTGAGCCCAGGGTGTAGCCCACCAGGATGATGAGCAGGTAGACGGGTGAGAAACCGCCGGGGAGCGGCACGATGTTGTCGATCACGCGCAGGACGGTGTTCAGGCCGACGAGCGCGCCGAGGATGGCGATCGTATGCAGCGTCAACCCCTGCTGCGCCTCGGCGATCAGGGCGAGCAGCACCAGCCCGGCGGCGCCGCTGAACAGCAGCAGAGCGGCGCGCGACTGCGAGGCGGCCGGAATGACCGGGGCCCAGAACGGATAGAGGAAGAACGCCAGGCCCACCAGGTTCATGAGCAGGAAGGCCAGATTGGCCGGGGTGAAGCGGCGCATCCAGGCGGCGGTCGTCATGCGGCGCCCTCGTGCACGATCAGCTGATCGCGCTCCGGGCCGACCGAGATCCAGCGGATCGGCACGCCGGCGATCTGCTCCACATGCTCGAGGTAGGCGTGCGCGCCGGCGGGCAGCGACTCCCAGGACTGCAGCCTGCTCACATCCGCATCCCAGCCGTCCAGTGACTCGTAGTCCGGCGTGAAGCCCTCGAGCTCGGCCGGCGTGCCCGTCAGATCGGCCGTGCGACGGTCGTGGCGCCGGTAGGCGCTGCACAGCAGCAGCGTGGGGATGCCGCTCAGGATGTCGAGCTTGGTGAGGGCCAGGTCCGTCAGCCCGTTGACGCGGGCGGCATAACGCAGCAGGACTCCGTCCAGCCAGCCGACGCGGCGCGGCCGGCCGGTCGTCGTCCCGAACTCGTCCCACGGGTTGGCGCCCGTGCCCCGCAGCCGTTCCGACATCTGGCCATGGACCTCCGTTGGGAACGGGCCGGCCCCGACGCGCGTCTGGAAGGCCTTGGCGACTCCGATGACGCGCCGAACGTGGCGCGGTCCGAGCCCCAGCCCGAGCAGCGCCCCGGCGGCGCTGGGCGACGAACTGGTGACGTAGGGGTAGGTGCCGTGGTCGAGATCGAGCAGTGTGCCCTGCGCTCCCTCGGCCAGGATCGTCTGCCCGGCCGCCAGCGCCTCGGCCAGCAGCGCACCCGTCTCGGCCAGGTGGGGCCGCAGGCGTTCGGCGTACTCCCGGTAGAGGCGGGCCGACTCGCCCGGATCGGGCGCCGCGCATCCGTAGTGCGACTCGAGCAGGCGGGCGAGGCGCTCCTCATGCCGGCGGACGGCTTCGGCGAAGGCGGGCGGATCACGCATCGCTTCGGCGCGCACACCAAGGCGGGCGGCCTTGTCGGTGTAGGCGGGCCCGATGCCGCGGCCGGTCGTGCCCAGGCTGCTGCCGCCGCGGAGCGCCTCCTCGGCGCCGTCCAGGGCGCGGTGGGCGGGGGTGATGATGTGCGCGCCGGGCGCGAGCAGCAGCCGCTGCGGCCCGACGTCCACGCCGGCGGCTGCCAGCGATCCGATCTCGTCCAGCAGCGTGCCAGGATGGATGACCATGCCGTTGCCGAGGACGGCGCGCGTGCGTGGATGAAGGATGCCGGAGGGGATCAGGTGCAGCTTGAACAGCCGGGCGCCGACGGTGACGCTGTGGCCGGCATTGTCGCCGCCGCTGTAGCGCGCCACGATGTCGGCCTGCGCCGAGAGCCGATCGGTGATGCGGCCCTTGCCCTCATCGCCCCACTGCGCGCCAACCAGGATGTCGAGAGGCATCAGACGGGCCTCAACTCGTGCTCGGCGCGCAGTATAACATGGGGGTCCTTGCAGACGGGCGCGGGAGGCCTCAAGGGATGGCCGAGGAGCACAGCACCCCGCCGCCGGCGATCTCCCGGCGCGGTTGCCTGAAGGCGGCTGGCGTGGCGGCGAGCGCGGTTGCCGCCATGGGCGGAGCGGCCTGGTATGCGCGCGCCCTCGCCCCGCAGCGCCTGGAGGTGACCACCCATGAGATCCCCGTCGCAGATCTGCCGCTTGAGCTTGACGGCCTGCGCCTGGCGCACCTGACCGACCTGCACGCCTCGGCGATCGTGCCTCCGGAATGGATCCGCACCGCTGTCGACCGGCTCAACGAGCTTGAGCCGGACGTCGCCTGCCTGACCGGAGATTTCGTCTACGGCTCCAGTGTCTGGGCGAACGGGTGTGCCAAGGAGCTGGCCCGCCTGAAGGCGCCCGCCGGCTTGTTTGCCGTGCTCGGGAACCATGACCACTGGACAGGCGCTGCCGCCATCGCCGAGGCGCTGGCTCAGTCCGGGATCCGCGTGCTGCGCGATGAGAGCATCTCACTTGACGTTCGCCGTTCGCGGCTGCAGCTGATGGGCGTCGATGATCCCGGCTTGAGCTGCCTCGGTGACGCCGCGCTTTGGGACGGGCTGAGCCAGGAGTGGGCCGAGGCAGTCGGGTTCGTACAGCAGACGCTGGCGGAGGTGCCGGCTGGCGTACCCACGCTGCTCCTGGTGCACAACCCCGACTTCATGGAACTCCTCTCCGGCCTGGCGGTCGATGTGGCGCTGGCCGGGCACACGCATGGTGGACAAGTAGTGCTGCCCTTCGCGGGTCCACCGGTCCTGCCCTCATGCTTCGGCGACAAGTACGCGGCCGGCTGGGTCGCTTCGCCGGGTGGGCCGGTATACGTCAACCGCGGCGTCGGGCTGATCGAGCCGGCGCTGCGCTGGAACTGTCCACCGGAGGCGGCGCTGATCACGCTGCAGCGCGGGACGGCGGCGGCAGGAACGCCCCGACGGACAGCGGCCGCGAGCGGCTATAATCGGGGTGAGGGACTGTCGTGCGATCCGTATCCCGCAGCCTGACGCTATCCCTGGGCGTCCTCCTGGCCGCCACGCTGGCCATCGCCGTTCCGGCGCTCGCTGGGGAGGCGCCGCGACCGGCGGCTCAGGCCACCTACGCCACGCCGACCCCGGGCCCAGACGGCAAGATCATCTACATCGTCCAGGAAGGCGACACGCCGTGGGTGATCGCGGCGCGTGCCGGGCTGAGCCTCGAACAGCTGCGGGCCCTCAATGGTCTGGCGGCCAGCGACTTCATTGTGCCCGGGCAGCAGCTGCTGCTCGGGTACGGCGGCCCGGCGCAGCCGACGGCGGCGGCCGGCGCGGCGCCCACGCCGACCTTTCCCCCGCCAACCCCGACGCCCGCCTTCGGCACGGCCACCATCTGCGCCCTGCTGTTCGTTGACCAGAACGGCAACGCCCGGCTGGATGCAGGCGAGACGCCGCTGGCCGGGGGCCAGGTCAGCATCGCCGACGTGAACGGGAAACTGGCGGCGGAGTTCTCAACGGCCGAGGAGTACACCGAGGACGGCCTGCCGCTCAGCCGGTGTACACCGGACCTGCAGACCGGCGATTACAACGTCAGCGCGGCCGTGCCGCCCGACTACAATCCGACGACGGCCATGAGCATCCCGGTGCGCATTGATCCGGGAGACACCCGCTACGTGGAGTTCGCCGCCCAGCCGAGCGCCGCCCTGGTCAACTCCGGTCAGGGGAGCGGGCCACGCTCGACCGCGATGGGGCTGCTCGGCTTGCTGCTGCTGGCGGGAGCCGTCGGGCTGGCGATCTACGCTGCACGCCTCGGGCGCAAGACGCCCACCTGGAACCGCAAGTAGCCCCGATCGCCTCCAGCCTCACCGCAGGATCTCCCGCAGGGCGCCCAGGAGCGTGGTCACGTTCTCCGGGCGGCTCGAGTGACCCATCAGCCCGATGCGCCAGATGGCGCCGGCCAGGGGGCCGAAACCCCCGGCGATCTCGATGTTGTAGTCGTTCAGCAGACGGCGGCGAACGGCCGCATCATCGATGCCCGGCGCCAGCTTCGGGGTGGACAGGCTGGGAAGGCGCACGGCTTCCGGAACGAGCAGCGGCAGGTCGATATCCTCGAGACCCTGCCACAGCCGCCGGGCGTTCTTCTGATGGCGCTCGAAGCGCGCCGCAAGCCCCTCCTCGCTCACCAGGCGCAGCGCTTCACGCAGCGCGTACGCCAGGCTGATCGGCGCCGTGTGATGGTAGGCCGGAGCGTCGCTCCAGTACCTGGCCAGCAGCGTCAGGTCCAGATAGAAGGTAGGAAGCGGCGACTTCCGGGAGCGAATCTTCTCCTCGGCCCGCGGGCTGACGGTGATGGGAGCCATGCCGGGAGGCGCGGACAAGCACTTCTGTGACGCGCTGTAGGCGATGTCCACCTGCCAGGCATCGATCTCCACCGGCAGGCCGCCCAGCGATGTGACGCAATCCAGGATCAGCAGCCCTCCCTGTCGATGGCAGGCCTCGGCGATAGCGGCGATCTCCGGCTGGCGAGCTCCGGTGGAGGTCTCCGCATGCACGAGCGTCACAATGCGGGCGGGACGATCGCGCAGCGCCCGCCCGATGGCCTCGACCTCGAAGGTCTGTCCCCACGGCACCTCGAGCCGCTGCACATCGCCGCCCACCCGCCGGGCGATCTCCGCCAACCGGTCCCCGAAGAAGCCGTGCACGCAGGCCAGCACCGGTTCGCCCGGCTCGACCAGGTTCGCCAGTGCGGCCTCCATGGCCGAGGTGCCTGTCCCGGATAGAGCCAGGGTCAGGCGGTTCTCGGTCTGGAAGGCCGTGCGCAGGAGCGCCTGGATATCGGACAGGATGACGATGAACTCGGGGTCGAGGTGGCCCACCATCGGCGCCGCCAGAGCGCGCAGCACGCGCGGCGCCACCAGGCTGGGGCCGGGACCGAGCAGCAGGCGAGGGGATGGGTCGAGTTCGCGGTCGACAGGCGGCATGCTGGCCTCCGGGGCGTGGATGCCTTCGATTCTAGACCGGGATGGGGCCGGCGGACAGAGCGCACCCAAAGGAGAGGATGGTCTGCAAGGCGCGCGACAGGTGGAGGCGGGGGAATGAACGGGGGCGGTGGGGGCCGCCGGGACCGCTTTTCAGGTCGCTTGCAGACTGCGCCAGGCGACCGAATCCCGCCTAGAATGGGATCGGTCGAAAGGATTGTCAGCCGAACTCCGGGTTTCCATCAGGGAAGGGAGGAGGTGGCTATCCGAGGAAGGCAGAGCCCACAAGGCTGGTCCCACATTGAGGCAGAAGAGAGGCGAGCTCCGGCTCGCCTCTCTCATTGTGTGGATCGAGGAAGACCGACTGCAGAAGTCCTACGGACTTCCGAAGTCGGGGCGGGAGTCGGGGCGGAGCAGCTGACGCACGACGGCGTGCAGAATGCCGCCGTGGCGGAAGGTCTCCAATTCGGCCGGGGTGTCGATGCGGATGCGGGCCTTGAACTCGACGACGGCGCCACCCTCGCGTTCGGCGCGCAGGCTGAGCATGCCGCCCGGCGTGAGGGCTGCGGAAAGCCCGTGCAGGCTGAAGAGCTCGTGCCCGGTGAGCAGCAGGGCCTGCGGGTTCTCGCCCGGCAGGAACTGCAGCGGCAAGACGCCCATTCCGACCAGGTTGGAGCGGTGGATGCGCTCGTAGGACTCGGCCAGGACGGCGCGCACGCCGAGCAGCCGCGTGCCCTTCGCTGCCCAGTCACGCGACGAGCCCGTCCCGTACTCTTTGCCTGCCATCACGATCAGCGGGACGCCCTCGGCGCGGTAGCGCAGCGCGGCGGCATAGATGCTCATCCGCTCGCCGTCGGGCAGGTGAACCGTCACACCGCCCTCGACTCCCGGGACGAGCAGGTTCTTGAGGCGGATGTTGCCGAAGGTGCCGCGGGTCATGACGCGATCATTGCCCCGCCGGCTGCCGAACGAGTTGAAATCGCGCGGCTGAAGCCCCTGCTCAATCAGGTATCGCCCGGCAGGGCCGTCGGCCGGGATGGCGCCGGCAGGCGAGATGGCATCCGTCGTCACCGAGTCGCCCAGCAGCGCCAGCACCCGCGCCCGCAGGATATCGCCGATGGGCGGGACTTCCGGCGTCAGGCCCTCGAAGAACGGCGGCTCCTGAATGTAGGTCGAGGCCGGATCCCAGGCGAAGAGGTCGCCGGGCGTGACGGGCAGAGCCGCCCAGGCCTCGTTGCCGCTGAAGACCTCTGCGTAGCGGGCGCGGAACAGGTCCGGCGTGACGTGCCGTTCGACGAGGGTCTGCACCTCAGCCGAGGACGGCCACAGATCGCGCAGGTGGACCGATTCGCCGTCCGCGCCGGTGCCGAGCGGATCTCGTGTCAGATCGACGTCGGCCGTCCCCGCCAGCGCCAGGGCGACGACCAGCGGCGGCGAGGCCAGGTAGCTGGCGCGCACATGCGGGTTGATTCGCCCCTCGAAGTTGCGGTTCCCCGATAGGACGGCGGCAGCCACCAGTTCGCCCTCACCGATGGCGCGCACGACCTCGCTCGACAGCGGTCCGCTGTTGCCGATGCAGGTCGTGCAGCCGTAGCCGACGACGTTGAAGCCGAG
>DYJB01000312.1 GCA_020723365.1 Candidatus Aquidulcis sp.
CGCGTCGATCGGGCCCGCCCGGACCAGCGCCTGGTGCCGATCGCCGGCGCGCCTCCCGACCTGCTCGACCTGCCTGACGGCTGCCCGTTCCTGCCGCGCTGCCGCTACGCCGCCAGCGTGTGCGCCCGGGAGAACCCGGGGCTGCGTGTCATCACCCGGGGCCATCGAGTCGCCTGCTGGGTCGACATCCCCGAACCCGCCGCCGCGGAGGTGATGGCATGAACACCGCCCTGTCCTCCGCCGAACCGCTGGTGAGCGTTGAGTCGCTGAAGCTGTACTTCCCGATCCACGCCGGGGTCTTCCGGCGGGTCGTGGGCCACGTCCGGGCGGTCGATGATGTGTCCTTCCGCATCCTGCGGGGCGAGACGCTTGGCCTGGTGGGGGAGAGCGGCTGCGGCAAGACGACGCTCGGCCGCGCCATCCTCCACCTCTACCGGCCGACAGCCGGAAGGGTCGAGTTCGATGGGCAGGATCTGAGCTCCCTGGGGCCGGAGGGCCTGCGGCGCGCCCGCCGGCAGATGCAGGTCGTTTTCCAGGATCCCTTCTCGTCGCTCAACCCGCGCATGACCATCGGCGCCACTCTTTCCGAGCCGCTGCAGGTGCATGGTATCCAGCCCGACGGGGGCATCCGCCCGTATGTCGCTCACCTGCTCGAGCGCGTGGGCCTGAAGGCCTCCTTTGCAGACCGCTATCCCCACGAGTTCTCCGGCGGCCAGCGCCAGCGCATCGGCATCGCCCGTGCCATTTCGCTGACCCCATCCTTCATCGTTGCCGACGAGCCGATCACCTCGCTCGACGTCTCCATCCAGGCGCAGGTCGTCAACCTGCTCCAGGACCTGCAGGCCGAGTTCGGCCTGACCTATCTCTTCATCACCCACGACTTGAGCATGGTGCGCCACATCTGTGATCGCGTGGCGGTGATGTACCTGGGCCGGGTGGTGGAGATGGCGCCCGTGGAGGAGATGTATACGCGTCCGCTGCATCCCTACACGCAGGCCCTGCTCTCGGCCATCCCGGTCCCCGATCCGGCGGTGGAAGCCCGCCGCCGGCGAATCATCCTGACAGGCGACGTCCCCAATCCGGCCGACCCGCCGCCGGGCTGCACCTTCCATACGCGCTGCCCGGTGGCGATCGATCGCTGCCACACGCAGCCGCCT
>DYJB01000126.1 GCA_020723365.1 Candidatus Aquidulcis sp.
GGCCATCACGCCCTCCGGCCTGGCTTACACCAAGATGCTTCCGGCAGACATCATGATCGTCGACCTGGCCGGCAAGCCGATCGACGGTTCGCTCAAGCCGTCGTCGGAGACGCCCATGCACACGGCTATCTACCGCAGGCTGCCCACGGTCGGGGCCGTGGTGCACACGCACTCGATCTACGCCATTGCCCTGGCGACCTGCGGCGTTGAGCTCCCGGTGATCAGCCTGGAGGTCGTGGCCATCGGCGGACCAGTGCCGGTGGCTCCCTACGCCTGCCCCGGTTCGGCCGAGGCAGGGGAGATCGCGGGCCGGATCTTCGAGGAACGTCCGGAGCTCAAGGCCCTGCTGCTCCGCAACCACGGGCTGGTGACGATTGGGGCCGACCTCGATCAGGCGTACCAGAACGCCTTCAAGTGCGAAACCGGCGCCCAGATCTATCATCTCGGCTTGCAGACCGGGCGGACGCCTGTGCCTCTGACGACCGAGCAACTTGACGAGATCTTCCGCGTCTACCGCAAGCGCTAGGCTCCGGGCGATCGGCAGCCATCATGCCTGCGGGCTACCACGGGACGATCCTGCACGTTGACCTGAACACGGGCGAGCTGACGACCGAGCGTCCGGCGCCGTCGTTCTACCGCCATCTGATGGGCGGCAGTGCCATGGGTGCCGCCTACTGCCACCGGTTGGTGCCGCGTGGCGCCAGGGCCCTCGACCCCGACAATGTCCTCGTGCTGGCCGGCAGTGTCGTCACCGGCGCGGCGGTCTCCGGCGCTAGCCGGCTGACGGCCGTGGCGCGCTCGCCGCTCACGGACGCGCTGGGCGACTCGCAGTGCGGCGGCGCCTTCGCTGCCGGTTTGAAGTTCAGCGGGTTCGACGGCGTTGTCGTGAGCGGGCAAGCGCCTGCGCCCAGCTACCTGCTGATCCACGACGGCAAGGCGCAACTGCGGCCGGCGGAACAGCTATGGGGACTCGAAACAGCGGAATCCGAAGCCGCCCTCCGGGACGAGTTGGCGCCCCTCAAGGTTGAGGTGCTGCAGTGCGGGCCGGCTGGCGAGCGCGGTGTGCGCTTCGCGGCGCTGATCACCATGTCCAGCCGGGCCTGCGGACGCACGGGCCTGGGCGCTGTTTTGGGCAGCAAGAATCTGAAGGCCGTCGTCGTGGCCGGGCGGAGCCGGCCGATGATGGCGGACCCCGAGGCTGTGAACGCCCTGGCGCGCTGGGGGGCGGAGCACTACGAGGACTCGGCCGTCCACGGCATCGGCACCTTCGGCACCGCCAGTGTGGTGCGCTCACAGAATGCTGCCGGCGGGCTGCCGACGCACAACTGGCAGAGCGGGGCGTTCGACGGATGGGAATCGCTCGACGGGAAGCGCTACAGTGAGACGATCCTGAAGGGCCGGCACACCTGCACAGCCTGTACCATCCGCTGCAAGCGGGTCGTCGAAGCGGAAGGCGAGCCGTTCGCTGTGCGGCCCGTCTACGGCGGCCCGGAGTACGAGACGCTGGGGATGTTTGGCTCCGGCTGCGGCATCGCGGACCTGCCAACGGTCGCCCGCGCCAATCAGCTGTGCAACGCCTTCGGGATGGACACGATCTCGTGCGGGGCGACCATCGCCTGGGCGATCGAGTGTTTTGAGCGCGGGCTGATCGCGCTGGAGGACACGGGTGGCCAGCGGCTGCACTTCGGTGACGGCGCTGCCGTGCTGAAGTTGGTGGAGCAGATCGGGCGGCGCGAGGGGTTCGGTCGGCTGCTGGGCGAGGGCTCGGCCCGCGCGGCGCAAGTGCTGGGCCGTGAAACAGAGGCCCTGCTCACGACGGTCAAGCGCCAGGAGATGCCAGCCCACATGCCGCAGGTGAAGCGCAGTCTGGGCCTGGTATACGCCGTCAATCCCTTCGGCCCCGATCACGAGTCGTCGGCTCATGACCCGACCTACCCCGGGTACCCGCAGCGGATGGCCGAGTTGGGGCTGGTCGACCCGCAGCCCAACGCGGTCATGAACCGCGAGAAGGTCCGCTTTGCCCGCCTGACCGGGTTGCTGTATGCCTGCCAGGACAGCCTGTCGGTGTGCAGCTTTGCCTTTGGCCCAGCCTGGCAGCTATTTGGGCCGTCCCAGTTGGTCGAGTTGGTGCGCGCCGTTACCGGTTGGAAAGTGACGCTGGCGGAGCTGCTGCGCGTGGGCGAGAGGCGTCTCAATCTGTTTCGGGCCTTCAATGCCCGTGAGGGGTTCAGTCCGGGCGATGACCGGCTTCCCGACAAGCTATTCGTGCCGCTGCAGGGAGGGGCGAGCAATGGCGTCGCCCTCGACCGGGCGGAGATGGAGCAGGCCGTGCGTTGGTACTACGAGGACGCCGGCTGGGATATGGGTACCGGCGCGCCGAGCCATGAGAAGCTGCGCGCCCTCGGGCTGGAGGGGTTTCTGACATAGCGTGCTTCCTGGTCGCCAAGTCACGTTGATCCGACATCATCATCGAGGAGAGAACCCATGCCGCAGTTGCTCGCACTTGCCGCCTCCCTGGCCTTCGGGATTGGCAGCTACTTTGAGAAGAAGGGCCTGCACCTCGCCGACCTGCCGCCGCAGGTGGGGATCACCGTGCGCACGCTGACGGCCGTGATCGTCCTGGCCGTGATCAGCTTCCCCGAGCTGAAAGCGCTCACGCGCGCCAACCCCAAAGGCGTGTGGATGATCGTGCTGGGCGGAGGCGTGCTGGCGGGCGCCATCGGGCTGCTGTGCTTCTACGCCGCCATGAAGGGCGCCCCGCTGACCACCGTCATGCCCATCGCCTTCACTTCGCCGCTTGTCGGGGCGGCCATCGCCGTGGTCTTCGGCGGCGAGCCGCTCACCTGGAAGACCGCCATCGGCATGCTGATGACCGTGGGCGGGATCGTGGTGATCACGACCGGCTGACGCTCAGGGCCGCCTGCCTCTCCCCGATGGCTACCCAGCCGCCGAGGCGGCGTTCGCCGGCCTCGGCGGCTGCCGTTCTGGATCGGGGTCCTGTGTCCAGCGGCCCAAGTTCGAGCTGGAGGCCGCGCCCCGGCGACTCGGTCCGCAAGGCCAGGCCGGCGCTGGCTGGGCCGTGACGTGGGGTGACACGCCCGCCACACCCCAGGAATCGGTGGCGGTATGCACGGCGTATACCCGCTGTAGAGCTTGTTGATGCGGGCAGCAAGTTGCCGCCCCTCCACCTGGATGCCAAAGGCCGGCCAGCGGACAGGCAACACCAGATGGCCGCCTGGCCGAGGTTGCTCAGGCGCCCGGCCAGCCTGGAACCGAGGCGCGCCGCCGGCGCGCGGAGGACCTGCTGGGTCTGGGCGATCGCTTGCACCACCTGCCGGGCCAGTCATCCGGAGGGCAACGCCAGCGGGTGGCGGTGGCCCGCGCCCTGGCGAACCAGCCGCCCCTGGCGCTGGCCGACGAGCCGGCCGGAAGCCTGGATGCCCACGCCGGACAGGATCTGATGAACCTGCCGAACGAGCTGTACCAATCCCGGGGAGTCACCTTCGTGATCGTCACCCATGATCCCGCCGTCGCCCGACAGACACGCCGCGGGGTGGCGATGACGGATGGCCAGATCGTGCGCGAGGACCGTATCGGTTCGCCCCTGGAAGAGGATTTGAAGACGTGGCGGCACTCGGACCTGCCCCTTACCTTTCCGGGTGCGCGTGGTGGTCGATCAGGATGGCGGGTGGGTAGGCGGTACCCAGGCCAGGCAAGGCTCAGCCCAGTGGGTTGGCGCGCACGGTCACCAGCCCAGGCAAGGCCGGGCCAATGGCGAGGGCCGAGGCGACGACGAGCAGGAAGAAGAGGACCAGTCCAATTGTCCTGCCTCGGCCACCTCGGTCACGGGGTCGCAGGGATCTCGAACAGGGCGCCGATGGCGTATCCGACCAGTGCGCTCAGCGTCCCGATGATGGCCATCTCCAGTCCGCTCTTCCCGGGATGTCCGACCATGATGCGGGCCTTGTAGGCTCCGATGCCGAACAGGACGAGGGCCGTCACCACCACGGACACCCACATGCTGGAACCGACCGGCAACAAGGCGAAGGGTGCCAGCGGGATGAGGGATCCCACCACCGCTGAAAGCCCGACGACCAGCGCCGCTCGAAAGGCGTGCCGGCGGTCAACCGGGCTCAGCTGATGCTCCTCGTTCATCATGACCGCCACCCACGTCTCCTGGTCCGCAGTGATGGTGTCGACAATGTGCTCGAGCATCTCGCCGGAGAAGCCTTTCTGCAGGTAGATGTCGCGAACCTCTTCCTTCTCCAGGCGCGGTATGTTTGCGATGTGGCGAAACTCGCGGGCGCGTTCAGCCTCGTAGTAGTCTGCCTCGGCCAGCGTGGAGGTGTACGCCACGGCCCCCATCGAGACCGACTCGGCGAAGGTGGCCGAGAGGCCGGCGACCAGGACGATGCGCGGGTCATGGGTCGCGGCCGCGACTCCCAGGATTACGCCCAGGACGTTCACCAGTCCGTCCTGCCCTCCCAGGATAATGTCGGACAGGCTGGACGCCTGCCGGTGCGGGTCGTGCCGTAGATGGTGACGGAGTTCGGCCGCCCGGAGCGGCTCGAGCGTGCGTCGCGCCAGCTCCGGGTTCAAGGATGCCTCGAGTCTTCCGGAACGATCGGGCGGTCAGTCATTGGCGTGGGCCCTGTTGCTGATCCACTTGCCGATCTCGACGATGACCAGCAACCCCAAAGCGACCCCGCCCACCGCGAGCCATTCGGCCAGCGAGAGCGGAACGATGCCGAGCAGGCTTCTCAGCCCCGGCATGAGAAAGGGCAGGATGGCCATCGCCACCCCGGCGGCGACCGCCCAGACGAGCGCCATGTTGGCGCGGAGCGGGTTCATGCGCCAGATGGGCTGACGCATGCTGCGGTAGGCGAAGATGTAGACCATCGAGTTGATGGCGAAGGAGGCAAAGACGATACTCCGCCCTTCGACCGGATTGCCATGGACCGCATACATGTGATGGAAGAGGAGCAGGACCGCCGTGGCGCTGGAGACGCTGATCACCCCTATCAGCGATAGTCCCAGGTGGCTGAGGATGGGCTCGTGCAGCGACTTGGGTTTCTCATCCATGATGCCTTTCTCCATGGGCTCGAACCCCAGGACGATGTCGGATGGGCCGTCGCAGATCAGGTGGATCCACAGGATCTGAGCCACCAGCAGCGGCGCCGGCCAGCCCAGGATCATGGCCACGAAGATGGCCAGCACCTCGGCGAACGAGTTGGACAGCGTGTAGGCCACCACCTTGCGGATGTTCTGGAAGATGATCCGCCCTTCCTCGACCGCCGCCACGATGGTCCGGAAGTTGTTGTCCAGCAGGATCAGGTCGGCGGTCTCCTTGGCCACGTCGGTGGCCGAGCCGACGACCACGCCGATGTTGGCGCGCTGCAGGGCCGGGGCATCGTTCACCCCGTCGCCGATCATGGCCGTGATCTCGCCCTCGGCCTGAAGGGCGCGGATGATGCGCAGCTTGTCGTGGGGACGGATGCGGGCAAATACGGGAGTTGTCCGCACCAGAGCCTGCAGCTCCGTATCGCCCAGGTCGGCCACTTCCCTCCCTTCCAGGCTGCCCTCGCCCTCTTGCATCAGGCCGATCCGCCGGGCAACGTGCTCCGCCGTCTTGGGATAGTCGCCCGTGATCATCTTGACCTGGATGCCGGCTCGGTGCGCCACCTCGACCGACTCGACCACGCCCTCACGGACCGGGTCCTCCAGGCCCAGCAGGCCTACCCAGGAATAGCCGCGGTAGTCTTCGAGGCGCCCCAGCGGGCGAACGGCCAGCCCGATCATGCGTAGGCCGAGCCCCGCCCATTCATCGACCAGTCCCAGATGGCGGGCCTTCTCCTCCGGCTTGATCTCGCACATGCCCAGCACGATTTCCGGCGCCCCCTTGAGGAAGTTGTAGCCCTGGCCGCCCAGGAGCGTGCCGGTGACGGCCGTGATCATGTACTTGGTCTCGCTGGTGAAGAGCTCCTCCTCCAGCCGCTGAGAACGGTCAACCATCGCCTGTGGGTCGGCGCCCATCAGAAGGCGGGCGTGTTCCCACAGGGCGATGTCCACCGGACCTTCCAGGTCGTTGCACAGCACCATCACCTGCAGCGCCCGGTCGGCATCCAGGATATCGGCCATGGAGACGCGCATGCGCCCCTCGGTCAGCGTGCCGGTCTTGTCGGTGCAGATGGTGGTCACGGAGCCCAGCGTCTCGACCGCCAGCAGCCGCTTGACCAGGCCGTTGCGCTTGAGGATCTTGCGCATGCCCAGCACCAGGATGACGGTGACGGCGATCAGCAGGCCTTCGGGGACAGCGGCGATGGCCAGGATGATGGAGGTGCGCAGCATCTGCAGGAAGTCTTCGCCCAGGATCAGTCCAGTGGCCAGGATGGCCAGCGTGAAGCCGAGGACGATCAGCGTCAACGTCCGGCTGAAGGCTTTGAGGCGCTTCTGGAGCGGTGTGTCTTCTTCGACATGTTCCTGAAGGCTGGTGGCAATGCCGCCCAGTTCGGTGGCCGGCCCGGTCTTGTCGACCTGGATCAGGCCGCGCCCGGCCACCACCGTGGTTCCCATGAAGGCGCTCTGCCCAACGTCCTTGGTGACCGGCTCAGCTTCCCCGGTCAGGATGGCCTCGTCCAGGCCGAGCTTGACGCTCTCCCGCACGCGGCCGTCGGCCGGGACCTTCTCGCCCATCGAGAGCAGCGCCAGGTCGCCGGGAACCAGCTCCCAGGCCTCGACCTCGCGCCGTTCGCCGTCGCGCAAGACCGTCGTCGTGGGCTTGAGCAGGCCCTTCAGGGCGGTGTAGGTCTTCTGCGCCTGGTACTCCTGCGCGAAGCCCAGGACGACGTCGATGACGACGACGGCCATGATGATGGCGAAGTCACCGTACTCGCGCGCCACGAGCGATACCAGGGCCGCCACGAGGATGATGTAGACCAGCGGGCTCTTCACCTGCGCCAGCAGGATGGTCAGCGGGGAGGTGGCCTTCTCGGCCGGGAGGCGGTTCTCACCGTAGGCCTTGCGGCGTGCGAGGACCTCCGTCTGGCTGAGGCCGCCATCCGGCGTGTGGGTGAGCGAAGCAGTGTCTGTGGGGGCTGGCATTGTCTATTCACACCTGCGATGAGCGTTCCGCCGGAAAGTGGCGGGTGATGACCCAAGGCGCGGCCGCGGGCGAGCGCGGTCCGGATGCTAGAGGTCGGGCGGGGGAGTAGGCGGGGTGGAGCTGGCGAGGCCGCCCGCCCTGAGCAAGGGTGGGGGGCCCCACAGGCGGCCGGACTCGTCGACGAGTCCAACGGAGGCCGAAAGGACGAACTGGTCCCCTGCCATGTCATGTCCGGGATGGAGCCCCGGCCCCGCTCTGGCGGTGGGCAGGCCGGCGCCAGCGGCCGTGAGGCTTTCGCCGAAGAAGTGAACACCCACGGCCAGCAGGCAGACGACCAGCAGCAGGCAGGCCCACCCGGTGCTAGTCCTGCTGGACATGCCGCACTCCCTGCTCGAACAGCGTCAGGATGTGTTTGTCCTCGATGCGGTAGAAGACTTCCTTGCCCCGCCGGCGGGCGACGACGATCCCGGTCTGGCGCAGCCCTCGCAGATGGTGCGAGACGGCCGACTCGCTGAGCCCGATGATCTCGGCCAGCCCGCCGACGTTCGTCTCCTGCCGGCTGAGGGCCGAGAGCAGGCGCACGCGGCTGGTATCGCTGAAGGCGCGGAACAGCTCCGCCACGTGGGCGGCCGTGTGTTCGTCGAGGGCGGGGGAGGTTCGCTTGGATGCCATCATCATGTATGAACAGGTGTTTGAGTATTATACCTGAAGTCGGGCAGCCCGCAAGCCTGGCTCGTGCTGCCCGGCGCCAGGGCCTTCGACTGGAGGTGGCCGGGGTGGGCCCAACTGGCGCGGTCCGGGGCAGGGGTCTATAGTCTCCGGTGCGGTCCCTGCCTCCCCGGGGGGACTGGGGGCGACCCTCCGCGCGCCGATGGTTCCGCACGCACGTTCAGCCGTCGAGAGAGGAGACCGCTATGCTCAACCGCAGACTGCTGACCGCATTGCTCGCCTGCGCCATCCTCGTCCTTCTCCTGAGCGCCTGCAAGCCCACCTGCACCGAGGCACAGCTCCAGGCCCCGGTGGACCTCGATCCGGACGGCGAGTGGAACGTCATCGACATCGACGCACCTCCCCCGGCCAACCTGGTGGAGTTCACCTGGGGCTACCCCATCTCGACTTGCGAGCCGGACTTCTTCGAGATGTACGTCT
>DYJB01000127.1 GCA_020723365.1 Candidatus Aquidulcis sp.
TTTCGGAGCGGCGGCGCGGTGATTGGCCTCGCGCTGGCGCTGGTCTTCGGCCAGCAGTACCTGGTGGGGCTGATCCCGATCCTCAAGTATGTGCTCCCGTGGACCATCGCGATCGCGCTCCCGCCCGAAGAAGGCGCCATCGTCCCGTCGATCCTGACGGGCCAACCCCCCTGGTCGTGGATCCCGCTGCTGGCAGTTGCGCTGCAGATCCCGATCTTCCTGTGGATCGCGGTCGCACGCTTCCGGCGCGAGGAGTTCTGAAGCTATCGACCAATCACAAAACGTGCCCGGACCTGGAGGGCGACCCAGGAGAACTTGTGGGCTGGTCGGCAAGCCGGCGCAGATGTGCTCGCGACGCACGCCGGATCAGCCGGACCCGTCGCGCCGTCGAACTCGAGGCTCATCAGCTGCGTACGCCGGATGCGCTCCGCTGCCAGGTGGGGTGCCGTCGCTGGCGCCGGCGGCCTCCCGGCTACCCGACCAGCGGCGCAGCCGCCCGTGCGGCTTCACACACCGCTCCGGTGGTCCCTGACGGAGGACGCCTCCCGAAACGGAAGACCAGGACCTGGGTACCCGTATCCTCCAGGCTCCCTGGGACGACATACTTGATAGCGTCAAACCTGCGGCTCTGACAGGACAGCCGATGGGCCTTTGCTCCAGCGGGATGCGCCAGTGAATCGAGGCCTGCCCTTCGCCCTTTCGGTGGTGGCGGGAATCGGGTTTGTGGCCCTCGTCGCCGGCGGGGCCGCCTTCCAGTGGGTGAACGAGCAGCCCTGGTTCTGCAACTCCTGTCACGAGATGGAGTTCCACTACCAGTCCTGGGAGGCTTCGACTCACGCCGAGACGGCCGAGTGCCTGGACTGCCACGCCTCGCCCGGTCTGGCCGGCTTCATCGAGGAGAAGGCCCGCGGCGCCGAGCAATTGGTGGCCCACTTCACGGGCAACTACCCCCTCCCGATCCGGATCCTCGTCCGCGTTCGCAACGAGCAGTGTCTGGCGTGTCACCTGGAAACCGCCGCTCTCCCGGACCAGGCCGCTGATGCCCGCCACGACATCCATCTTCAGGCGCAAGTGGCCTGCGTGGAATGCCATTCCCGCCTGGTCCACAACCGGCCCGACCAGGCGAAGGTGCTTCCCCTGGACCAGTGCGACAGCTGCCACCAGAAGCACACCGACTTCGCCATGATCGGCACGCACGCCACGCTGCGCTGCACCGCCTGTCACACCGCCGGCGAGTACGAGGGCACCGACCCGCGCTGCGAGTCCTGCCATACCGTACCGCCCGGGCACATCGCGCCGTTCAAGTCGGATTGCGGCAGCTGCCATGCCGCCTCCGGCTGGAAGCCAGCGCGCACCGATCACGCCACCTTCGCCCTTACCGGGCAGCATGCGCAGACCTCCTGTTCCGGCTGCCACGCCGGGGACCGTTTCGAAGGCACACCCACCGCCTGTGAGTCCTGCCACCAGGTACCGGCGAAGCACATCCCCGGGATTACCGCTGGCTGCGGTGGCTGCCATACGCCCGACGGGTGGCGCCCGGCGCTCTTCGACCACACCTTCTTCCCGCTCCAGGGCCAGCATGAGGCACTCGCCTGTGCCAAGTGCCATCCGGACGGCCGCTACCTGGGCACACCGAAGCTGTGCGAGAACTGCCATTCCTCCCCTGCCGACCATCCTGTCGGCAAGCTGGGCAACTGCGGTGCCTGCCACTCACCATCGGGCTGGCTGCCTGCCAACTTCAACCACAGCCGCTTCCCGCTGTCGGGCGCCCACCGCCCACTGGCCTGCACCTCCTGCCATTCCTCGGGCGTCTTCCGGGGACTGGCCTCGTCTTGCTCCGCTTGCCACCGCGCCCCTTCGACGCATGCCGGCCTGAGCTCCAACTGCGCCGGGTGTCACTCCACCAGTGGCTTCTCGCCCTCCTCCTTCCGCCACGCCCAGGTCGGCGAGCACATACCGAACGGCGAACACCAGCTGTCGTGCCGCGACTGCCATGCCACCTCCTTCGGGCAGGCCTCCTGCACGAAGTGCCATTCCTCGAACAACCCCGGCGATGGGGATGAGGATGAGGGCGACGATGACTAGCGTGGGCAATCCACAGACCACTGCCGGCTCCGCTTCGGTCCCAGATCGATGGAGGCCTTTCCTGCGCGCCGTGGGCATCGGGCTCGCCTTCACGGCGACCCTCACGTCCCTGGCGCTCCCCATCGGCGTCAGCTACCTCGCCTACCAGCGCTGGATCGCCGGGAAGACGCTGCAGGAAGCTTCGCTGCACCTTGAGGACGCGCTCTTGCTCCTGCAGGCCGTGGCCTCGCTCCTGGTGCTGGCGGGCGCCTTCGCCTGGGTCGCTTTCTTCCAGCGGCGGTTCGACCGGCAAGGCGATCTGCGCGCCATCGGCTTCGGGCGCGCACGACGCGGCTGGCTGAGCCTGGGGGCCGCGCTGCTCGGCGGCATGCTGTTCGCCGCCATCCCGATCGGGCTGGCCCTGGCGTCGGGCGAACTCAGCTTCGGCGCCTCCCATGCCGCCCTGGAGGGCACGGGCGATGTCATCCTCGACGCGCTGGGATCCGCCGTCATCCTGGCCGGGCTGATCGTGGCCGAGGAGCTGGTGTTCCGGGGATATATGCCCTGGACACTCGATCGAAGCGGCTGGGCGGGGCCGGCTGCGACGCTGGCACCGGCGCTCCTGTTTGCCGGCTACCGCCTCCTGCTGGCGCCGGCCTCCTGGGCCGTCTTTCTGAATGTCCTGGCCGCCGCAGTTCTGCTCGGGATGCTGACACGGCGGACGCGCTCCCTGCACGCCGCCATTGGCGCCCGTCTCGGTTGGGCGCTGATCATCGGCACGGTCTTCTCTTTCCCGGCCGGCGGCTCCCGCCTGGAAGGCATCCTGCATTCGCTGCCTGTTCCCGGGTTGGCCCTCGACCGAGCCTTCGGCCCGGAGGGCAGCTGGCTTCCCCTGCCCCTGCTCCTGCTGGGGATCGTGATCACCGGGGTCGTTGGCCGCCGGCGCCCCGCGTAATCAACGGACCTCGCCCGCACCGACAGCGGTTGCCGCCTCGAGGCGGCAACCGTTCTATACTCCCCTGCGCGCCTGCCGCCCCTGCCCGTGCCACCTGGTCTCACCAGGAGGACCGCCGAAGCATGGCCGCTGATGACCTCCTGACTCCCCACTCGCGGATCCGCCTGCAATCGCTGGCCGACGGCGCGCTGCGCGTGACCCACGCCCCGATCGAGTCCGACGCCTACCCACCCGATCCCCCGTGGCTGCCGGACCTCCTGGCGGGACGCGATCCGGGCCAGTCGCAAGCTGGAGGTTCCGTCGCCGCCACAGTCAAGGGCGGCTGCCTGGAGATCACACGCCCCGATGGCAGGCTGATCCTGGCCGAGGCCCGCCCCACACGTCTGGTGCCGGATATCCGGGTGGCCTTCCGCCTCTCTCCCGGCGAGATCCTCTACGGCTGGGGCGAGCAGTTTGGAGCCTTCGCACGTACGCGGGGAAGGCTGACCCTCAACGCGTTCAACGCGCCTTCCTTCCTGCAGCGGCACCGCAGCTACTCTGCCATCCCCATGTTCTTCAGCCGACGAGGCTATTCCGTGCTGCTTCTCAACGCCCACCCGACGCAATGGAACATCGACTCGCGTCGCGGCGTGTTGTCCGTCCGCGCCCTCGCCGGCGCGGCGGACTACCTGCTCATCTTCGGGGAGACGCCCAGGGAGATCCTGCGCACCTATACCGGCCTCACAGGCCGCCCGCCGCTCCTGCCGCGCTGGGCCCACGGACTGTGGGGGACCGGCTATCCGCAAGAGGATCAGGAACGCGTCATCGAACTGGCGCGCGAGCACGCGCGTCATCGCATTCCGCTCGAGGTCATCATCCTGGACTATCACTGGGAAGAGGCCTTCCACAACTTCCGCTGGCGCCGGTCGCTGTTCCCCGATCCCGACCGCCTGTTGCGCGATCTCGGGCAGCTGGGCATTCGCCTGGGCCTGATCCTGACCCCCTTCGTCAATCGCCAGAACCGCCCGCTCGAGAAGCGCGTGCTCAACTGGCGCCTGCGCAACGTCCCTCCCGCCGAGATCGCTTCAGATGAACGCGCCCTGCCGGAGTACGAGGAATGCGCACGCCGCGATCTGCTGGCGCACCCCAACGCCTGGTGGTGGTTCGGCAGGGGCGGCATGCTCGACTTCACCAACCGGCAGACCGTGGACTGGTGGGCCGCCAAGCTCGGGCCCCTGCTTCGGCAGGGGATCTCGTTCTTCAAGAATGACGACGGCGAGTATCTGCCGGAGGCGGGCCGCAGCGCGCTTGGGCTGGAGGGGCCGGAGCACCACAACCTGTACGGCTTCTACTATGGTAAGGCGACCTACGAGGCGCTGCAGCGCGTAGATGACCGCCGGCCGATCGTCTATGCCCGCTCGGTCTGGGCCGGCTCACAGCGCTACCCCGGCCTCTTCCTCGGCGATCAGACGCCAACCTTCGGACACATGCGTAGCACCCTTCGGGCCGGGCTGAACCTCGGCCTGGCCGGCTTCGCCTACTGGACGGCGGACGTCTTCGGGCTGGACGGCCGCACCACGCCCGAGACGCATATGCGCTACGCGCAGTGGGCGCTCTTCGCCCCCATCGCGCGCTACTTCTGGAGGCCGGCGCCGATCGATGCAACGCGCTTCCCGTGGTCCCACGGCGAGGCTGCCGAAGCCAACTTCCGCCGCCTGACCGACCTGCGCCGCTGCCTGGCGCCGTACTACGCCGGGCTGGCGTGGGAGGCCTACCAGAGCGGAATCCCGCTGCTGCGCCCGATGCTGCTCGAGTACCCATACGACGCCCGCTTCGAGCGCACGGACGACCAGTTGATGATCGGCGCCGACCTGCTGCTCGCTCCCGTGCTGGAGGCTGGCGCACGGGTGCGGCATGTGGTGCTTCCCCCTGGCGCCTGGCATGACTTCTGGACCGAGCGAACCTGGCACGGCGTCGACAGCGCCATGGTCCCTGCTCCGCTCGACCGTGTGCCGCTGCTGGTACGCGGCGGCGCGCTCATCCCCATGATGCCGCCGGGGCCGCCGGCCCCGGACGGCATGGGCTACTCGGACCTCGAGCTGCACCTGTGGCCACCCTTCAGCGGGGCTTGCAGCCTGCGGGAGGACGACGGCTTGACGCGGGCATACCAACGCGGCGAGGCCGCCGAGACCGGCCTGCGGGTTGAACAGCGAGACGATCAGGTCGACATCCACATCGCCCCTCCGAACGGCGGCTTCCCCGGCCTGCCCGAAGACCGGCGTTGGACGATCGTGCTGCACCGCGTGGCGGCCTTGGGGCGCCCACGGCAGCTGGCCGAGCATGGAGTGTGTGAAGTCGCCCATTCCGGCGGCGCGGCAAGGATCCGGATCCGTTTCCCGACCGGCGCGGGATGCGTGCTGCACATCCCGGGTGTGACAACCGGAGCCACTCCGGAAGAGTGATCGCACTCGCGGACCGTCCGAGGGGCGGGTCCCCTCGCACGCGTGCCCGCCCTGACTCGACCGGGAGTCGGATCGCAGCCATCAGGCACGGGCATCCGGCGTAGGCCGGCAAGATGGCGAGCGTCCCTCAAGGGGCATGCTCCACCAGGAGGTTCCCTCCATGCAGGTCGTCGAGATCGACACCACCGATCGGAGGCAGGCGGGCAGGTTCCTTGATCTGCCCTTCAGCCTGTATCGCAACACGCCGGAGTGGGTGCCGCCGCCCGAAGGCGACGCGCGGCGGATGCTCGATCGGCGCCGGCATCCCTTCTACCGACACTCCGAGGCGGCCTTCCTGCTGGCCGTGGAGGCCGACGGTCGCCCGGTCGGGCGCCTGGCGCTCCTTGACAACCGTGTCTACAACGATCACAACCACAAACGGACGGCCTTCTTCTACTTGTTCGAGTGCGTCGACAGCGTGGAGGTGGCCGGGGCCCTCTTCCAGGCCGGTTTCGAATGGGCCCGCCGCCGCGGCCTGGATCACGTGCTGGGGCCGAAGGGGTTCGCGCCGCTGGACGGTATGGGGCTGCTGGTGCAGGGCTTCGAGCACCGTCCCGCGCTCGGGATCCCCTACAACCCGGCCTACTACCCGGGCCTGCTCGAGGGGCTGGGCTTTACCCCCCTGGATGAGGTCGTTTCCGGGTACATGAGCGCGCGCATGCCCTTCCCGGATGCGATCCACAAGGCCTCGGAACGCATCCAGAAGCGGCGCGGGCTGCGCGTCGCACGCTTCCAGAGCCGCAGGGATCTACGGGCCTTTGTACCCCGGCTGCAGAAGCTCTACAACGACTCGCTGGCCGGCACGGTCGACAACATGCCCCTGGGCGAGGAGGACGCCCGGGCGATGGCCGACCAGATGCTGTGGTTCGCCGACCCGCGCTTGATCAAGATCCTGATGAAGGACGATGAGCCGGTCGGCTTCCTGTTCGCCTACCCGGACGTCTCCGCCGCGCTGCAGCGCACCCGCGGGCGGCTGTTCCCCTTCGGCTGGCTGGACCTGCTGCTCGAACTGCGCCGCACGCGCTGGATCAACGTCAACGGCGCCGCCATCGTCGAACGCTACCGCGGCCTGGGAGGCACGGCGATCCTCTTCTCGGAGATGCAGCGCAGCGTCGTCGAAGGCGGCTTCGAGCACGCCGACCTGGTGCAGGTCGGGGCGGCCAACGATCGCATGCAGCGCGAACTGCGCGACCTGGGGATCGACTTCTACAAGCGACACCGCATGTACGCACGCGACCTTTGAGGCGCGCGGCCCGCCGGGCGGTGGCCCCGCGGCGGTGTGCCGACCGACGCGGGCCGAGGCGGCGGTTGCCCTGGCCGCCTGTCGACAGCTCTAGGCAGCGGCGAAGAAACCGACGCCGAGTGCTCCCGGCCCAGCGTGCGTCGTGATGGCCGCGCCGAGCGTGTAGATCGGGATCGCAGCGAGGCGGAGCCGGGCGCGCAGGTCCGATGCCAGCGCCTCGGCCGCCGGCAGATCGTCGGCGTGCATCACGCACAAGTGGGCCTCGGGGCTGCGCGGGCAATCGCGCTCCACCAGCTCCTTCAGCCGCTCCAATGCCTTGGCCTCGGTGCGGACCTTCTCCAGGACGTCGACGTGCCCGTCCTTCAACTCGAGGATGGGCTTGATCTGCAGCGCACCGCCCACCAGCGCCGAGGCACCCCCGATCCGGCCGCCGCGACGCAGGTACTCCAGCGTGCTGACCAGGAAGTACGTCCGCCCACGCGGGATCATCGCCTGCAGGCGGGCCAGGATGTCCTCCGGCCCGGCGCCCGCCTCCGCCCAGCCAACCGCCAGCTGCACCATCGTCGCCAGGTTGCCGCCGACAGAGCGCGTGTCGAGCACGCGGATATCCGCCGCCGGGAAGGATTCCTTGGCTGTCAGCGCGGAGCGCACCGTCCCGCTGACATCGCCCGAGGGTGCCACCACCAGCAGGCAGCGGGCGCGTTCGACCTCGCGCCCGTACGCCTTAACGTACTCGCCGGGCGGCGGGGCGGCCGTCTTGGGAAGCTCCGAGGAGACCTTGAGCCGCCGGACGAACTCCGGGTAGCTGATCTGCTTCTCCTCGAGCAGGCTCTCTTCGCCAAACAGGATGACCTGGGGAACGACCTCGAGGGGATGAGCCTGGACGAAAGCCGCAGGGAGTCCGGCCGTGGTATCGGCCAGGATGCGGACGGCGGCGAGGGTCGCGTGCATGGCTGCCTCCCCAAGTAGGTGCAAGCCAGTATAGGGGAAGTAGGACGCGCCCACAAACATCACCCGCGCCTGGAACAACCCGACTACACAAACCGCACGAAGACTTGATTGCCCAGCAGATGCGCCCGCGGCGTCAGCCGCACGCGGCCCGCCTGCCACTCCACGAGCCCGAGACCCTCCAGACTCGCCAGCGTATCTCCGAAGTCGTTCGCCAGGCTCGACCCGAACCTCGCCTGGTAGCCCGCCTCGTCGACGCCCTCTTCCAGCAGCCGGAGCCCAAGCATCATGCGCTCCTTGCGCTCCGTCTCCGGATCGACGGGCCAGGTTTCGAAGGCCGCCGCCGAAAGAGGGAACGAGGTGGACGCACCCGTCCGGATGCTGTCGACATAGGCCGCAGGATGTCGCACGTTGGCATACCGAAGACCGTGAACGGCGCCGTGCGCGCCTGCACCTAGGCCGAGGTAGGGCTCGAGCCTCCAGATCGACAGGTTGTGCCGGCACGCCCTG
>DYJB01000128.1:0-1330 GCA_020723365.1 Candidatus Aquidulcis sp.
GATGGCCGCTCCCACCTGGTGGATGCGCCGCACGTGGCGCTGTGGCCCGGTACGGCCATCGCCATGACGATCCTCTCGGTTCAGTACCTGGGCAGTTGGTTCTCGCGGCGGCCCGAACCCGCGAGAGCCCCGCGCCAGGCGGTCCCGGACGGCGGTTGACGAAGCCGACGTCGTTGGGTATCCTGCGGGCATCCCCAAGCCTCCCCATCGAGGTCCAATGGTCTACGTCCTGATCGCGCTGGCCCTGGTGTTCGACTTCCTGAACGGGTTTCATGACAGCTCGAACGTGGTCGCCACCCCGATCTCCTCCGGGGCGATGAACCCGCGCGCGGCCCTGTACACGGCGGCCGTGGCGCACTTTGTTGCCCCCTTCCTCTTCGGCGTTGCAGTGGCGACGGCGATTGGCGATGGCCTGCTGGACGACCACGCCATCACCATCAACGTCGTCGTCGCCGGCCTGCTGGCAGCCGTGCTGTGGAATCTGCTGACCTGGTACCTGGGTCTGCCGTCGTCCTCGTCGCACGCGCTCGTTGGCGGATTGCTGGGGGCGGCGATCCTGGCCGAGGGCGTTGGCGTCATCCGCGTCGATGGCCTGACCAAGATCATGATCGCCCTGCTGATCTCTCCGGTGCTCGGCCTGCTGGTGGGCTTCGTCACCATGAAACTCACCATGACCGCTGCGGGCAAGGCACCTCCCAGCGTCAACAAGTGGTTCCGGCGGGGGCAGGTCGTGACGCTCCTCGGCCTGGCGCTCGGTCACGGGACGAACGATGCTCAGAAGACGATGGGCGTCATCACCATGGGATTGCTGGCCGGTGGCCTGATTCCCTCCTTCCACGTCCCGCTGTGGGTCGTCGCGGTGAGTTCCGGCTCGATCGCCGTGGGCACGGCGCTGGGAGGTTGGCGGCTTATTCGAACGCTGGGGGCGCGGATCTTCCGCATCCGGCCGATCCACGGCTTCACCTCGCAGATCGCCGGCGCGTCGGTCATCATGGGAGCGGCGCTGCTCGGCGGCCCGGTCAGCACGACGCAGGTGATGAGCTCGGCCATCATGGGCGTGGGCGCTGCCGAGAGGCTGAGCAAGGTGCGCTGGCTGGTGCTGCGCGACCTGGCGACCGCATGGCTGCTGACGATCCCGGCGACGGCGGCCATCTCGGCGCTGGCGCTGCTGGGGCTGAACGCGCTGGGAGTCTAGGCCGCCCCGGCAGCAAGCCAGGCCCGGATCTCGCGCTCCATGAGCTCGATCACGCCCGGCCGGTTCTCGAACCAGCGGATGGCCGGGTCTCCCGGCTTGAACCAGTTGGCCTGGCGTCGCACGAAAGCATGTGTG
>DYJB01000128.1:1340-8197 GCA_020723365.1 Candidatus Aquidulcis sp.
GCTTGCGGATGCCGGCCTTCGCCTCGTCTAGGCTCAGCCGGCCGCCCACCACCTCCACCAACGCAGGGTATCCGATGGCGGAGAAGGCCGGCGCCGCAGGGTCGAGGCCGGCCGCCAGGAGCCGTCTGACTTCCTCCACCCATCCGGCGCGCAGCATGTCCTCCAGGCGGGCATCGATGCGGGCATACAGCTCCGCCCGCGGCAACCAGAGTCCCAGGCACAGGATGCGATACGGGAGCGGGGCGCGCCGGCGCTGGTCGGACGCGGGTGCGCCCGTCAGCTCGTAGATCTCGAGCGCCCGGATCACGCGCCGCACGTTGCGCGCGTCGATGCGCTCGGCGCTGTCCGGATCCACACTGCGCAGCCGCCCGTGCAGCGCCTCGCCGCCCAAGCGCCGGGCTTCGTCCTCCAGGCGCAGGCGGGCGGCGGAGGGAGGGCCCCCTCCGGCAGGAGGCTCCCAGCCCTCCAGCAGGGCGCGTATGTACTGGCCTGTCCCGCCGACCACCAGAGGGAGCCGGCCGCGGCCGGAGATATCCGCCGCCGCCTCCAGGACGGCGCGGCGCACTTGCGCCAGGCTCCAGACATCGCCTGGATCGGCGACGTCGACCAGATGGTGGCGCACTCGCTGCCGCTCCCCGGGGGTCGGCTTGGCGGTGCCGATATCCAGTCCCCGGTACAGCAGGCGCGAATCGGCCGAGACGATCTCGGCCTGCAGGCGCTCGGCCAGCACGATCGCCGCCTCGGTCTTGCCGACGGCCGTCGGCCCCACCAGCAAGACGAGCGGAGGGAGGCTCACGCGCGCTCCGCGCGCACGGCGTCGACGAAGTGCTCGAGCTGTGCGAGGCGCGGGCCGCGGGCGGCCGTGATGGCGATGACGTCGATGCGCCAATCGCGATCAGCGAGCTGGCTCGCTTCCAGATAGGACAGAGCGGCCTGCACCAGGTGGCGGGCCTTTGCGGCGGAGACGGCCTCTTCGGGGCGGCCAAACGCGGTTGAGCGGCGTGTCTTGACCTCGACGAAGACCAGCATCGCTTCGATTTCGGCCACAAGGTCGAGTTCGCCTTCGGGGCAGCGCCAGTTGCTGGCGAGCAATGTGTAGCCCTGGGCGAGCAAGTGCTCGCGCGCCCGCGCCTCGCCCCAGGCGCCCAGCGAAGCAGGGCTCACGTCAAGCGGTCCACGACGCGCTCCCACAGCATACGCGTCCGCCGCTCGCGGCGCGGCCGCTCCGCCACCAGCTTCTCGTACTGCTGGAGCAGCCTGGCATTTGTGCGCTCGATGGCGTACTCCTCGGCCGCCAGGCGGGCGCGGCCGCCCATCTCTGCGCGGCGGGCCGGCTCGGCCACCAGGCGGGTCATCTTGGCCGTGAAGGCCGGCAGATCCTCCGTGCTCAGGTAGCCGGTCTGGCCGTCCTCGACCGTGTCCTCGATCCCGGGTGAGGCGATTCCCAGGACCGGCAGTCCCGAAGCCATGGCTTCGATCACCGACAAGGGATGGACCTCCGTCACGGAGGCGGTGACAAACGCATCCGCCATCGCCAGGTAGCGCGGCAGCTCGGCATAGTCGACCAGGCCGGCGAAGGCGACGCGCCCCCGCAGCCCCGACCGGCTGACCTGGTCCTCCAGGTTGTCGCGCTCGGGTCCATCACCGACCAGGACCAGACGAGCCTCCGGGAAGGCGGCCGCCACGCCGGCGAAGGCGCGCACCAGGAAGGTCAGGTTCTTTTCCGGCCCCAGCCGCCCGACATTGATCAACGTCACGCCGCCCGATTGGAGACCGACCCTCTCGGGAGTGACCGGCGCGCCCACGCGGCGAAACGGCTCAAGCTCGACACCGTTGGGAAGGACGACGATCGGGGAGCGGACGCCCAAGCCCTCCAGGACGCGCCGCAGCCCGTGAGACGGCGCGATGACCTGATCGACCTCGCGGCACAGCCAGGGCATGTACGCCTGCAGGAAGGCCGCCCCGATCTGTTCGGGCAGCACCGGCAGGTAGGCCTGGGCATACAGGTCGTAGCGCGTGTGGTTGGTGAAGAGCACGGGGATGTTGTAGGGGCGGCAGTAGCGGATGGCCAGGCGGGCGCTCAGGAAGGGGTGATGCGCGTGAACGACATCCATCGACTGGAGCTGCCGGCGCACGCGCCGCGGGTAGCGGAAGCTGAGGTAGGCGCCCGTTTCCGCAACGGGTATGCCCGGGGCGCGGACTACGTTGGCCTCATCGTCGACGACGTCGTCGTCGCCGAAGGTGAACACGAAGACCTCATGGCCGGCCTGCTCCAGGATGCGCTTATTCAGGGCGATATAGTTGGTCACGCCGCTGACATGGGGCTTGTACAGGTCGGCCATCATGCCGATGCGCATCGATCACTCCTGCCTTCCCCCGAAGCATATGCGCCTGCGGAGGCGCCGTCAAGCCGTCCCGGCCGCCGCCGATCCCCGCCGCCACCCGGCCGGGGCCGCGCGTTGACTCCGCCCGCCATCCGGACTAGACTCCTGCCACTCTGCGTCAAGCCGGCGGCGCATGTCCAACGTTCACATCCTTCAGCAGACCGACATCTTCTTCGAGTTCGACCCCAACCAGCTGGCGCAGGTGGCGGCGCTGTGCGGGGAGCGGCGCGCTGGCGTCGGCGACTGGATCTTCGAGGAGAACTCGGCCAGCGATGAGCTGTACGTCATCGCCCAGGGCGAAATCGAGATCCTGGTCGACCCGTCGCTGGTGGGCGACCGCACCGGCTCCCCCAGCCGGCCAACGACCATCGCCACGCTGCGACGCGGGCAATCCTTCGGCGAAGTGGCCCTGGTGGACCAAGGCGTGCGCTCGGCCGGCGCTCGCTCCGCCAGCCATGACACCCACCTGCTCGTGATCCCCCGCCAGAACCTGATGGACCTGTGCACCCGCGATCCCACCCTCGGCTTTCGGCTGATGCGCAACCTGGCAGCCGACCTGGCGACCAAGATGCGCAACACCGACCTGCGGATCCGGGAGGAGCTCCTGCTCGCCCAACGGGGCGCCCGCCCGACGACGGATAGTTGACTTCGGCAGCGGAGCCGCTGTAGAATCCCACTATTGGGACCGATGTATGGGTGGTCGGCGGGGCTGGTTGCCGCCCAAGGCCCTTATCCCCAGGGGGGCCGAAAGGAGGGCGCGATCGCACAGCGTTAAGGTTCGGCAGACCGAGGTGATCCGGGGCCGCTCAGGCCCCTGTGCTCATTCAGAGGAGGAGGCAGAATCTATGAAACGCACGTTGATCGCGCTATCCGTTCTCGTGGCCCTGAGCATGCTCCTGACCGCCTGCGGCGGGGGCGCTGCCGGCGGCGTCATCAAGGTCGCCACGCAGAGCCCGCTCTCCGGCGGCCAGTCGGCCATCGGCGTCGATATCAAGAACGGCGCCGAGCTGGCCCTCGAGCAGCTGAAAGGCCCGCTGGAGGAGATGGGCTTCACCGTCCAGCTCGCTCCGTACGATGATCAGGCCAACCCGGACAACGGCGTCGCCAATGCCAAGCAGATCGTCGCCGATCCGGCCGTCCTGTGCGTCGTCGGGCACTACAACTCGGGCGTCCAGATCCCCTCGTCCGAGGAGTACCACGCCGCCGGGCTGGCGAACGTCTCCCCGGCCAACACCAACCCGAGGGTGACGACCCGAGGCTATCTTGAGGTCAATCGGATCGTCGGGCGCGATGACGTTCAGGGTGTGGTGGCGGCCGACTTCGCCGCCTCGAAGGGCGTCAAGAGCGTGTATGTCCTGCACGACAAGACGGCCTACGGCCAGGGCATCGCCGAGTTCTTCCGGATCGAGGCCGAAGCCAAGGGCATGCAGGTCCTGGGCTTCGAAGGCACCGAGGAGAAGGCCAACTTCGACGCCCTGCTGACGCCGCTGCTGGCCGCCAATCCGGACGCCGTATTCTTCGGCGGCATCTACGACCAGATCGCGGTCTTCATCAAGCAGGCGCGCGAGAAGGGCTACATGGGCATCTTCGTCAGCGATGACGGCTTCGACTCACCCGAAGCGGTCAACATCGCCGGCGAGGCGATCGTGGCGGGCGGCGGCACCTACTACTCGACGGTCGCCGGCCCGGCCATCCTGTATCCCGGCACGGCCAAGTTCCAGGAAGACTTCGCGGCCAAGTACGGCGCCGGCCCCAAGCCGTTCGCCGCGCAGGGCTACGACGCCATGGCCATCTGCCTGAAGGCGATCGAGGACGCCGCCACGGCCGCCGGCAATAAACTGCCGGAACGGGGCGCCGTGGCGACTGCCGTCCGGGCCCTGAAGGACTTCCCCGGCATTACCGGCACGATCAACTTCAACGCCATCGGCGACCTGACGACGGCCAAGTACTTCGTCATTCAGGTGGCCTCCGCCGATCCGGCGAAGTGGAACGACAACCCGGTGGCCGAGACGCTGGACATCGCGCCGCCTGAGTAATCCGGACCACGTTCAACCGGCCCCCTCCTCCGGAGGGGGCCGGATCCTATCCCCCGGGTGCCATCATGCTGCGACGCTTCGGGTCTGCCTACCTGCGGGAACTCATCCGCCCCCTCGTGCAGATGACCGCCTTCGTGCTCGCCAGCGGGGCCATCCTTTCGACCGTGATGGTGATCCTGGCGCTGCTCCTGCGCGGGTCGGCGGCCGATGAGGCGCTGCTGGCCCGCAACGGCACGGACCTGTTGACCTTCACGCTCTCCAACCTGCCTCAGGTGCTGATCGACAGCGTCACCCTCGGCTTTGTCTACGCCGCCATCGCCCTCGGGTACTCGATGGTGTATGGCGTTCTTGAGTTCATCAACTTCGCCCACAGCGAGATCTTCGCCACCGGCGCCTTCATCGGCGTCGAGTTCCTGATCATCCTCGAGGGCGCCGGCCGATTGGACGGGGTCGGCAACCTGCTGGCCTACACGTGGCTGGTGGTGGCCATCGTGCTGGGCATGGTGGGAGCCGGCCTGCTGGCGACGGGTGTCGAACGGATCGCCTACCGGCCGCTGCGAGGCGCACCCCGCCTCGTCCCCCTCATCTCGGCCATCGGCGTCTCCTTCTTCCTGCAGGACGCCATCCGCATGATCGAGAGCCTGACCACGGGACAGTTCCACCGCATCATCCCGACCTTCGGCAACTTCGACCAGCGCATCCTGCTGGGCAACATCCCGCTCTCCACCGGCGCCATCGAGATCGGCATCCAGGTCAAGTCGGTGATTGTGATCGTGGGCGCCATGCTGATGCTGATCGGCCTGAACATCCTGGTCAACGCCACCAAGGTGGGCAAGGCCATCCGGGCCGTGGCGCAGGACCGGCCCACGGCCAGCCTGATGGGGATCAACGTCAACCGCATCATCTCCCTGACCTTCCTGGTCGGCGGCGCGCTGGGCGGGGCAGCCGGGGTTTTGTATGCGCTCAAGTTCACCCGCATCGATCCCTTCGTGGGCTTCTTCCCGGGCCTGAAGGCCTTCACGGCCGCCGTCCTGGGCGGGATCGGGAACCTGACGGGCGCGCTGCTGGGGGGAGTGGTCCTCGGCATGCTGGAAAACTTCGCCGGCGCCTACCTCTCGGCCTTCACCATGGGCGCGGCGGGCGCCGAGTACAAGGACATCCTCGCATTCGCCATCCTGATCCTGGTGCTGATCTTCCGGCCATCCGGGCTGCTCGGCGAACAGGTTGGGCAGAAGGCCTAGCATGAAGACGCCGTCTCGCCTCTCTCGCACGCTCCAGACACTCCTCCCGCGGCTGACCCGCGGCCCGGCGGCCTATGCCTTGGCCGTCGCGTGGCTGGCCCTGGGGGTGACCCTGGTCTACCTCAGCCCTCGCTCGCTGATCGCCTTCCTGATCTTCCTCTCCTCGGCCTTGCTGATCTACTACCTCAAGCTCAGCAATCGGGCCAAGCTCTCGCTGGCCGTCCTGCTGGCGGTCGTCCTGCTGCCGATCGTGGGCGTGCGCAACATCTTCTACCTGGAGGTCGCCTTCCAGATCAGCGTCTTTGCGGCGCTGGCCCTCGGCCTGAACATCGTGGTGGGCTTCGCCGGCCTGCTGGACCTCGGGTACGTCGCCTTCTACGCCGTCGGCGCCTACCTGTGGGCGTTCTTCGGATCCCAGCAGCCGACGCTGCTCAATGCCGTCCCCGGCACGGCTCCGCCCGATGCGCACTTCGTGATGTCGGGCGACATGTTCTACCTGTTCGTCATCCTGGGGCTGGCCGTGGGCGCCCTGACCGGCATCGTGCTGGGCCTGCCTGTGCTTCGCCTGCGCGGCGACTACCTGGCGATCGTGACCCTCGGGTTCGGCGAGGTCATCCGCGTGCTGGCCAACAACCTCGATAAGCCGATCAACCTGACGAACGGCCCGCAAGGGATCACCCCCATCCAGCGTCCGTCGCTTCCCGCTCCCCTGCTGGATGCCATCCGCGTGGTCCTGGATCCGATCGTTGGGCGGCGCGTCACCGATGCGCAGTTCTACAACCTGTTCTTCTACTTCGCCGCCCTGGTGGTGATCATCATCGTCATCACCGTTGCCCGCCGCCTGGACGATTCCAAGATCGGCCGAGCGTGGACGGCGATCCGCGAGGACGAAGTGGCGGCTATCGCCATGGGCGTCCCGCTCGTCCGCATGAAGCTGTACGCCTTTGCCGCCGGCGCATCCTTCGCCGGCGCCATGGGCGTGTTGTTCGCCGCCAGCCGGACCTTCGTCAGCCCCGAGTCCTTCTCCTTCATGCAGTCCATCGGCGTCCTGTCGATGGTCATCCTGGGCGGGATCGGGAGCATCCCGGGCGTCATCGTCGGGGCGGCCGTCGTCATCATCCTCAACCTCCAGGTGCTCCAGGGGTTGTCCTTGTTCCTGAGCGAACTCCGACAGAGCGACGCCGTCATCCCAATCA
>DYJB01000129.1:0-4391 GCA_020723365.1 Candidatus Aquidulcis sp.
GACAGGGGTAGGCGCCCACTCTTGGGATCTCATCAGGTCTGGTGATAGCGGGATCCGCTGCCAATACCCGTAAGGTCCGCGGTCAGTGCGGGCGAGACTCCCGGAAGAAAGCGTAGTCCTCACGGTTCCCACCTTGGGCCAGCCGTGAGGACAGGGGTGTCGATCTGGTGGGCGCGGGGGGGCTCGAACCCTCGACCTCACGGATGTGAACCGTGCGCTCTGACCAGCTGAGCTACGCGCCCGTTGAGGCTTCCATTATAGCAGTCGGCCCCCAAGCCGACAAGGAAGCCGACGCCCAGCGCGCTTCAGCGGCACGCGCGGCTCATCGATCTTCTCTGGCGCCTGCTAGGATGCCGGCGGAGTGACGGGGTCGCTCCCGGCCTCGGAGGCGCCGGCGCGCTGGGCCCAGCGCACGGCGCGCGCCACCTCGCCGGCCAGCGGCAGGATCGCCTGCAGCTCCTGGCGTTCGTACGGCCGCCCATCGCGGCGCGGGCCAAGTTGGATCAGCCCCAGCTGCTCGTCCCCTTCCTGGAGCGGAATGCTCATGCGCGCCTCGCCGCGCCACGCGCCGGACGTGGCCACCCGGCGAAGGACATCGCCCTCCCTCAGGCGGACCATGCCCGTCTCGGCCTGCAGGTCGCTCACCACCTCGTGCAGCAACCGCTCCGCCAATCGGCGAGCATCGGTCATCTCGGTGAAGGCCTGCACGCGCTGCGTCAGGGCCCGCAGCGCCTGATGTCCTTGACGCTCCTCCTTGAACTGCCGGTCGACAAAGGCCTGCAGCCAGGTCTTGGCGGGGGTGAAGGCCGAGGCCACAATCAGCGTCGTCATGACGATGGCGGCATCGCTCTTCTCGCCTGTGATGGCCACGAACAGACGCTGCGAGAGCCCGATCGAGGCCGTGTACAGCCCGGCCAGCAGGGCGGTCAGCGTGGCGTAGACCAACGTGCGGTTGACCAGCTGATCGACAGCCCACAATCGATAGCGCAGGATCGCCAGGCCGATGCCCAGCGGGAAGAGCAGCATCGGAAGCAAGAGCAGCGGCGCATTGAAGGCCATGCTCAGGTCGAACAGCGGTGCCGTGAGCCAGATGACAACCGGCGTGAAGGCCAGCAGGCTGAAGAACAACACAATGCGCGCCTGCCGCCGAACCTCCGCCTCCGCGCTGGCGCGTGCCCGGTAGAGCATGGTTGCCAGGAACACCAGCGCGCCCAGGGCTGCGAAGCGGTAGCCGATCCCCCAGATATCGATGTAGGCCCACGGGTCGGGAGCGAATCGCAGGACGATCATCCCCCACAGGCCCAGCAGGACGGAGATGACGTACGGAATGCCCAGCACCCACGGGTGCTGATTGACCGTCCTCCATTCCTGCGGGAAGCGCAGCGCCAGGCTGATGAGGGCGCCTCCCAACTGGGTCAACGCCAGCGTCCAGATCGCGTGACCGACATGCGTGGTGGACAGATCGAAGAGCAGGCCGCACACCAGGGCGGTCACCACACAGAAGAAGGCCAGGGCGCGCCCCGGGCGCGTGCGACCGCGCAGGGAGTAGATCCAGATCCCGATGATCAGGTAGGCCAGACCCACCAGGTAGGGGACCCAGAACAGGCGCGTCAGATCGGGCCTGGGGAAGGCCATCAGCTCGACCGAAGGGAAGAGCTCCAGGTTCCCGTCCGGGGATTGGGTGATGATCGGGATGGTGTCACCGATGGCTAGCCCGGCGAGGACGGTCTGGTACTCGTTCGGTGTGGTCACCGGCACGCCATTGAGGCGCACGATGTGCATCGGGTAGACGATGCCGGCGCGACGCCCGGTCCACCCTGGTCCGCCGGCGTCGTTGACCACCAACGTGGGCTCGACCGTGAACCCGGGGAAGGGTACGTTGCTCCAGATGAGGGCCAGGATGGGGGCGGCGACGCCTACCATCACGGCGGCAATGTAGGCGGCCAGCGTGATCCAGCGGCTGAACCACTCCAGCACATCCAGCGTCTCGCTGCCCGTCAACCCGTCAACGGGCGTCGTGGCGTCCGCCAGCCGCCGGCGCAGGCGATCCACGTGCGTGCTCATGGATTCCGTCCGCTGCGGTCCCGCCGCAGCATCACCACCAATAGCTCCTGGTCCGGGCGCAAGCCGAACCGCTGCGCCTCCTGCAGGAGCGAGGCCAGCACTGCATCGAGCTCGCCACCTTCCGCCAGAACCGCACGCGCCCGCTGCACGCCGAAGGCCTCACCCGTAGGGCTCCTTCCCTCGGTGAGCCCGATCGAAAGCACCAACAGACCCCCCTCGACGACGGCGACCTGCCCGGACGCCACCTCCGGCTCGAACGTCTCACCCAGCGCGGCCATGGACCGCTCGGAGACCGATGGCTCGATCCCGGGCAACGGCAGCGGTGGCTCGAGGCCAGCCTGAGCGTAGGCGAACTCGCCTCGCTGGGGATCCAGGATGCCGTACAGGGCTTGGATTCGGCGACCGGTTCCGGGCTCGAGGCACAAGACGTCGTTGGCGCGGCGCAATGCCTCGGAAGGCGCCAGCCCGCATTGCGCCGCTCCGCGCAGCGCCGCCCTTCCGGTCACCATCGACATGGCCGCCTCCAGCCCACCGCCCGTGACCTGCAGCAGGCTGATCATCAGCCGGCCATCCGGCAAGAGCAGATGATCGTCGATCCGGTGTTCGGCGGCGTATTGGGCGGGGCGATGCGCGATCGACTCCCAGCCGGGCAACAAGGGGAGCCCGCCGGGCACAAGCGCCTGGTGGACCTCTTGGACGGTGCGGGCGAGGTGCTCCTCCCGCGCCAGCGCCAGCCCTTCCTGGTTCCGCTGTCGGACAAGCACGCCGACGGCCGCAGCCGGGACGACCGTGCCGAGGGCCAGGGCGCCCAGCAGCAGGTTGGCGTACGGGCGCGTGGATTGCGTCAGCGTGCGCCAATCCTCCTCGGACACCAGCATCCAGGGTGTCTCCGGAATGGGGGCATAGGAGATCAGCAACTCCCGGCCGTGGATGTTCTTGCGCCGGATGGTCCCCGCCTCACCCTGGAGCATCAGGCCGGGCATCACGTCGCTGGCGAGGCGCTGGCCGATGAACACCGAGTTGGAGTCGTAGAGGATGACCCCGGCAGCATCGACGACGTACAGGTTGCCCGCCTGCCCCAGCCGCAAACGGACGATGCTGGCATACAGCGAGCTGACCGTGGGTTCGCCGAGGCGGAACATCCCAACCAGCGCTCCGGAGAAACCCTCACCCTCGCCCAGGATGGGCACCGCCATGGACACGACCTGATGGCTCCCGGTGGGATCTGGAAGGGCGTTGTCGACCTCCGCGCCATGCGTGGATAGCACCCGGCGGAAGAGGTCTCGACCGGACCAGTCCGCGCCCAGCAGTTCGGGCCTGGGTGGCAGCGTGGCAAGGACCTGGCCAAACTGATCCAGGAGCACCACTCCGCCGTCGAAATCCGCCAGACGGAACGCCTCTCTCTCCAGGATGGCCTGTCGTGCGCCGGATGAGGGACTGCGGATTCCCTCGGTGCGGGCCACCGATTCCAGGGTCCGGGTGAACTTGCCGAGTTCGTCCTGCAAGCGGGCGGCCGAAAGGTAGGCGACCTGCCGGCTGCGCTCCATGACCAGGTCTGCGGCGGCCTGCCGATAGGCGACAAAGGTGTAGCTGGCGGTGCCGAGGATGGCCAGGAACAACAGAAAAAGGATCAGGGCCAGGAGGCGAGGGCCGCGGCGGTTGGCGCGTGGACCGGTAGTCATGATCGCACCTACGCTCCTCCCAACTGAGCTTGCTCGATGAGCGCCGAGGTCTCGCGCAGGCTGTCGACGGGCGCCTGGCCCAGCTTGAAGATCTCCTCCCAGGCCGGCCGCACCACACTCAGGGCGCTGGCCATGTCGGCGAAGACCTCGGCCGTTACCGAATACCCCTGCAGGTGTCCTTCGGCGAAGGCAGCCAGGTCCAGCCCCCGCGACTGGTGAGGGTACTGTTCCCGAATGAGGTCGGCCCACTCCTCCACCAGGGAGGCGCGCGCCGGCTGCAGCAGCTCATCCCTCGCCATAGCCCGGCCGTACTCGGGGCTGATGAGGAACTTGAGCAGCTCCCAGGCTGCCTCGGGGTGCTGGGTGCCGGCGTAGATGGCGAAGCCGTCTGTCGTGGCCAGAGTCACACGCCGCGCCGGGCCGGCCGGGAAGGGTGCCACGCCAAGGCGAAAATCGGCGCCCTCCAGGACGTCCTTGAGCGCCCAGGACCCCTCTTCGACCATCGCCAGGCGCTGATCGATGAAGGCCTGTCTCGGCTGGAGGTTCTGAACGTCGAGGGTGGAGGCCATCACATGGTCGTCCCAGATGCGGGCGCGCACCCATTCCAGGGCCGCCAGCGCCTCCGGCCGGCCCATCCAGCTGCGG
>DYJB01000129.1:4401-8135 GCA_020723365.1 Candidatus Aquidulcis sp.
TTGACGTGCATCTGCAGCCGCTCCCAGCTGATATCGACCATGCTTCCCCAGCGGTCGATCATCCCGTCGCCATCCCGGTCCGCCGCCAGCGTGCGCATGGCCCGCAGGTAGTCGGCATGATCCCAGGTCCCGTCGGGATAGTCGAGCCCGGCCGCGTCGAAGAGATCCTTGTTGTAGAGCAAGGCCAGGGCGCCGTGATACTTCGGCAGCGCGTACTGAAGGCCGTCTCGGGTGAAGAAGCTGCGGTACTGAGCCGCATCCCAGTCGCCGATCGTGCCCTGATCGAGATCGGCCTCCACGAACGGCCGCAGATCAAGCAGGTACCCCTTCTGGGCCCAGACCGGGAAGAAGTCGCAGCATCCGGCCAGGACGTCGGGCGCCGTGCCGGCCTGCATGTCGGCCAGCATTGCCGACTCCATGTCCTCCGGATCGGGTGTGTAGAAGACCTGGATCGTGGGGTGCGTCTCGTGGAATCGCTCCAGCAGCCGTTGTTCACCCCGGCAGCGGCAATCCTGAAAGACGAGCTGGACGTTTGCCGAGCGGCGCAAAGTTCCTGAGGCCGATCCCGGTGAGCAGGCGGCCAGGGTCGCACCGGCGGCCGCAGTACCCAGCACGCGCAGGAAGTCCCGCCGGGAGATGGGGGCGGTCGCATGACGGCCTGCAGCAGGCGTGGCCAGACCGGAGATCGCAGCCGGCAGGATCCGGTGGCGGGGGTTCGCTGCCATCTGGCGAGGCTTCAAGCTCATCGCATCATCCTCCGAGGCGCAACAGCTGCGGCTGGGGTGGAGGTTGTTGGGAGGTCGTGCCGTGCGCGGCCCAATGAGGCTGGCTCCGGGCGCCGATCACCGTGGAGCGTTGGCAACAGGCGTTCACCATGCTCCCACCATCGCTGGATCAGAGCGCATGGGTCCATGCGGGGGAAGTGCCGAGCGGGGTAGGACGAGTACAAGCCCGACCCTAGTCTGCCGGTTCAATCGACACGGATGGCCCTGGCGGTCCCTCACCGGACCGGTTGGGCGGAGGGCACCTCCACGCCACTGTGCAGAGCGCGGAGATGGCAACTGCCCGCATTATTACCATAGTAGTCTGGAATTAGTCAAGATGGAATGATGGGAGTCGGCGATGGCCCCGAACGGAACCCGCCTGGCCTATACGGTTTGTTGGCAAGCGCCACAGGGGCTGCCCGGCGGTGGTGGCCGCCCGTCCCGGGCGTGCAGCGCGGCGTGCCGACAACGGGAATGGTACGGTCGCCGAATGTGGCGGAAGCGACCGACTCCTACCCGGTTGCCCGTCCTCCCCCCGATGCTATAATCGCCGCGCAGCGGAGGCGGCGATCGATGATCGAGCTCGACGTGCCCGGACGCGGCCTTTTCCGCCTCCAGCACCTGGTGTCCGACGTCAACGGCACGCTGGCGGTCGACGGGCGCCTGATCGACGGCGCCGCCCGCAGCCTGCTGGCGCTGTCCGACCGCCTGACGCTGCACCTGCTCACCGCCGACACGCACGGCCGGCAGGCGGCCATCGACGGGCAGCTCGGGCTGAAGGCGGTCCGCATCCCGGCCGGCGGCGAGGCCGAAGCCAAGGCGGCCTACGTCCGCAGCCTGGGATCCGAATCGGTCGTGGCGCTGGGGCAGGGCGCTAATGATACCGGCATGCTGCGCGAGGCCGCGCTGGGGATCTGCATCCTGGGTCCGGAAGGCGCGGCGGTGGAGGCGCTGATGGCCGCCGATGTGGCCGCCCCGAATATCACCGAGGCCCTCGCCCTGCTGGCCCAGCCCCTGCGGCTGGTGGCCACCTTGCGCCGATGACCACCCCCACGCCCGAATCCCAGTTGTCTTCCGATCGCCTGACCCGCGCCCGGAATCGACGCGCCAGCCGCATGCTCACCCAGCTGCGCGCCGACGAGCGCGAGGCCTTCCTCGAAGACCTGGCGCGCCTGGTCACGCCGGGCTTCGACCTGTACCTGCTGCTGCTGGTCGCCGGGCTGTTCGTTGGCGTCGGCTTCCGCCTCGACCAGCGCGCCCTGCTGGCGGCGGCCGTACTCGTGGCGCCGCCCATGGCGCCCGTCGTTGGCCTGGCGCTGGCCTCGGTCTCCGGATCGGCGCGCTTCTTTCTGCGCGAGCTGGCTTCGCTGGGCATCGGCCTGGCCCTGCTGACGCTGGGCGCCGGACTGGCCGGCGGGCTCGGTCTGCCGGCCGGCGAGTCGTCCATCCTGGCCGCCGGCCACATCAAACTCAACCTGATCGACTTCGGGCTGCTCCTGGGCGGGAGCGTGGCGCTGGCCTTCCTGCTGGCGCGCCGCTCGCAGGTCCACCCGCTCCCAAGCGTGGCCGTGGCCTACGAACTCCTGCTGCCGCTGGGCGCGGCCGGCATCGGCATCGTCAGCGGCGACGCCGAGCTGTGGCAGGGCGCCCTGCTGACCTTTGCACTGCACCTCACCTGGGCTGTCCTGGCGGGGATGGGCACGCTGGTCGTGCTTGGTTTCCGGCCGCTGATCGGCGGGGGTCGCTCGCTGGCGGCCGCCATCGTGCTCGTCGGGCTCATGGGCTTGCTGAGCGCCGTCGGTCTGGGAGCCTCGGTTATCGCCGCCGCACCGACGCCCACGCCCACACCCACCGCCACCCCGACGGCCACGGCCACCGGCACGGCTACCATCACGCCCACGGCCACGCGCACCGCCACGCCGACCGCCAGCGCCAGCCCGACGGCGACGGAGACCGGCACGGCCACGCCGCTCCCGCCGAAGGCGGTCGTGTTCGGCGGCGGCGACGCCGGCGTCATCCTGCGCGACGCCCCCAACGGCAACCTGGTCGCCGGGCTGTTCCACAACATGCCGCTCGAGATCATCGGCGGCCCGCAGCGCCTCGGCGAGCAGGTGTGGTGGCAGGTGCGTACAGAAGCCGGCCAGGAGGGTTGGATGCTCGGCACCTACCTGGCGACCATCACGCCCACGCCGACGCCGGCCAACTGAACACGCCGGCGCGGATCGTCCACATGTCCGGCTGGAACTTCTGATGGCCCCCGGCGCGCCGCGCAGTCTACGGCCGCGCTCGCGAAAGGGCGCCTCGTTCGCAGCGGACGGTACGGCTCGCAGGTGGGCGGCCCTCTCCGCCGCACCCGCCATCGGACAGGCCCCATGTTGAGCCGCAGCAGCGCCTGGCGGCGCGCCCGGCGCAGGCGCCAACCGCTTTCACGCCAGCGGCTGGCGACCCTCGAATCCCGCCTGGCCTACTATGCCTGCCTGCCCGAAGTCGAGCAGGCCGAGCTGCGCGCCCTGGTGCAGGTGCTGCTGGGCGAGTGGTCATTCGAGCCCGGGGCGGGGCTGACCGAAATCACGGAGGAGATGCGCGTCCTGGTGGCAGGCCAGGCGGCGCTGGCGCTGCTCGGCCGGCCGCTGGCCGAGTTGCCGCGCCTGCGGGCCGTTATCCTGTACCCCGGCGACTACCGGGCGCAGGAGGAGCGACTGACACCGGAGGGCACCTGGGTGCGCAGCAGCGAAGTGCGCGTCGGGGAAGCCTGGGATCACGGCGTGATGGTGCTCTCGTGGGAAGAGGTGGCGCACGACGCCGCCCACCCCGCCGACGGCCGCTGTGTGACCGTGCACGAGATGGCGCACGCCCTCGACGCGCAGACCGGCGCCATGAACGGCCTGCCCCCGCAGCCGAGCGCGCCGGCGGCCGAGGCGTGGAGGGAGACGCTGGCTGCGGCGCGCCGGCAGGCACAGCGCCACCGGC
>DYJB01000130.1:0-1596 GCA_020723365.1 Candidatus Aquidulcis sp.
CTCGTCCTCCCGGAACGGCTTCCGGATGTACGCATCGCAGCCTTCCGAGAGGATCACCGCCCGCTCTTCCTCCAGCGCTGAAGCTGTGACTGCCACGATCACCGTCGCCTGCCCGCGCGTCGTGGCCTTGATGCGCCGCGTGGCCTCGTATCCGTCCATGACCGGCATGCGCATGTCCATCAGAATCACCTGCGGGCTCCACGTCTCCCAGGCCTCGATGGCCTGCTGTCCATTCTCCGCCTCGCGCACCTGGAACCCGAGGGGGGTCAGGGAGCGCACGAGAAGCTGGCGGTTGACCTCCTTGTCGTCGACCACAAGCACGCGGAACTCGGGCTGGCCCGGTTCGAGGGCCACGACGCGCCGGGTCGGCAGCGCGGTTCGCAGGTCACCCGCGTCCAGCGGCTTGACCGGCACGACCAGGGGGAAGACGCTGCCGCGGCCCGGCTCCGAGCTCAGGTCGAGCGTTCCGCCCATGAGTTGGGCGAACTGGCGGCTGATCGCCAGGCCCAGCCCCGTACCCTCCTGGGCGCGCTGCCCGCTGGCGGCCTGCGCGAAGGGGCGGAAGAGCGCCTGCTGCTCTTCGGGGGAAATCCCCGGCCCGCTGTCTTCGACCTCGAAGCTCAGCCGGCAGGCAGGCTGCGCGGCAGGGTCGTTCAGGCGGCGAATGCGGAGCACGACGCCTCCCTGGGACGTGAACTTGACGGCGTTGCCGAGGAGATTCATGAGGATTTGACGCAGCTTGCCTTCGTCCGCCTGCACGTAGCGCGGCACATCCGCGGCCAATTCGCACGACAGACCCAGCCCCTTCTGCCGGGCGCGCAGCCCGAACATCTCCTCCAGCCCGTCGAGCATGCGCTGCAGATCAAAGCCCTGCTCGTTGAGCGTCGTGCGGCCAGCCTCGATCTTCGACATCTCGAGCACGTCATTGATCAGCCCCAGCAGGTGCTCCCCGCTGTGCACGATCACCTGCAGGTTCTCGCGCTGCTCCGGCGTCAGTTCGTGCCCTGTCGACGCCGGGCGGGCACCCGGCCGCAGCATCAGCTGGCTGAACCCGAGAATGGCATTCAGCGGGGTGCGAAACTCATGGCTCATGTTCGCCAGGAAGGCGCTCTTGGCGCGGTTGGCGGCCTCGGCGGCGTCCTTGGAGGCCCGCACCTCCTCCAGCGCCTCGCGCAGCTCCCCGGTGCGCTGCGCAACCTGGTCCTCAAGCCGCCGGTTCTGAGCGCGGATCGAACGCAGGCGCAGCGTCACACCGCCGACGATCCCCCCGACTACCGCCGCTGCCACCAGGAGCCGGAACCACCACGTCTCCCAGAACGGCGGCGTGACAACGACCCGCAGGCTGGCGCCGGCCTCGTTCCAGGTGCCGTCGCGGTTGGCCCCGCGTACGCGGAACGTGTAGTCCCCCGGCGGAACGTTGGTGTAGGTGGCCGTGCGCTGGGCTCCGACCTCCACCCAATCCCGGTCCAGGCCCTCCATGCGGTAGGCGTAGCGGTGCATCTCCGGTGCCGAGTAGTGCAGGCCGGCGAAATGCAGGGCGAAGAAGTCCTCCCGGTACGTCAGGCGCAGCGAGCCGAGCTGGTCGATCGGCGCGGG
>DYJB01000130.1:1606-8133 GCA_020723365.1 Candidatus Aquidulcis sp.
CGTATCCGGTCCCGGCCGCACGCGCTGATTGAACAGGTCGAAGCCCGTCAGGACAATCGGCATGAGGTAGGGGTTGTCCCGCACGGCCTGAGGGTCGAAGACGGTGATTCCCTCGATCCCGCCAAAGTACACGAATCCGGCGCGATCCTTGAAGAAGGCGCCCTGGTTGAACTCATCGCCCTGCAGGCCGTCGCGCGCGCCGTAGTTGCGGAAAGCCTCGGTCTCGGGGTCAAAGCGCGACAGCCCCTTGTTGGTGCTCAACCACAGGCGACCGGCTCCATCCTCGACAATGCCGTAGACCGTGTCGTTTGCCAGTCCATCCTTCTCGAGGTAGTGCACGAACGTTCCCGCCTCGGGGTCGAAGCGATTGAGCCCGAGCGTCGTCCCGACCCAGATCCGGCCACGCTGGTCCTCCAGCAGCGACATGACGGTGTTGTCGCTCAGGCTCGACGGGTCCTGCGGGTCGTTCTGGTATCGCCGCACGCGCCCTGTTTGGCGATCAAAGAGCGCCAGGCCGCCGGATCCGGAGCCGACCCAGAAGCGACCCTGCGAGTCTTCCAGCAGCGTCATCAGCGCGTTGTCGGCAAACGATTGCGGATCGTCCGGCGTCCCGCTGTACAGGCGGAAGGAGGTCCTGGAGGCATTCAGCTTTGCGAGCCCACCCCCCGTCGCCAGCCACAGCACGCCCTCGCGATCTTCCAGGATGTCGAAGACGAAGCCCGCGTCCGGCAATGTGGTGAAGGTGCGGGTCGTGCGGTTGTAGCGGGATGCCCCACCGCCGAGCGTGCCTGCCCACACGTCGCCGCGGCTGTCTTCGTAGAGGGCGAGCACCCACGATGCCTGCAAGGAATCCGGGTCTTCCGGGTTTGGCGGGAAGTTGGTCCATGTCCCGCGCTGGCGGTCGAACCGATCCAGCCCGCTGCCATTCGTCCCAAACCACAAGGCGCCTTCGTGGTCTTCCAGAATGGCCCAGATCTGAGGGTTGCTCAGCCCGCTGCCGCCCTCGGGGTCACTCCGCAGGAGTCCGAACTTCTGCCCGAGCGGATCGTAGCGGTCAACGCCGGCACCGAAGGTGCCGAACCAGAGGACACCGGCGCGATCCTCGAACACCGACTGGATCACATTGGAGGCCAGGCTTTGCGCATCGCCGGGGGTTGTCTGGAATCGCGTGAACGAGTCGCCTGCCTCGTCGTACCGATGCAGGCCGCCCCCGGAGGTGCCCACCCACAACGTACCGCTTCGATCGAGCAGCAGTTCGGTGACGTCGCCGCTGGCGAGTGCGTTGAGGCGGGCTTCGTCGGGCGGGAAGTGCCTGATCGCTCCGGTAGCGGGGTCCAGCCGGTCGAGGCCGCTGCCATCGAGTCCCACCCAGATCCGGCCTGCGGAATCGCCCAACACGCACTGGACGCTGTTGTCGGCCAGCGAGGCGGGATCCTGAGGGTCGTTCGTGTACCTGACGAAGCGTTCGGCGCCCGGGTCGAGGCGCGACAGGCCACTACCGTAGGTCCCCACCCAAAGCGTGCCTTGCGGAGAAAGGTAGAGGTAGAAAACGGCCATTCCGCCCAGGGAAGCGGGGTCGGAGGAGTTGAAGACGTACCGGCGCGTCCTGCCGGTGGCGGGATCGAAGTGGCCCAATCCCTGGTCGGTCCCCACCCACAGGCTGCCGTCCGCCGCTTCGACCAGATGGTAGATGAGATTCGAGTTGAGCGAGGACTCGTCGCCGGGGACATGACGGAAGTGGGTAAAGGTTTCGGTGGCCGGATCGTACAGGTCCAGCCCGCCTCCATTCGTACCAAGCCACAGCCGTCCTTTGCGGTCCACGAGCAGCGCATTGATGTTGTTCGCGCTCAGGCTGGCGGGGTCCTCCGGATTGCGCTTGAAGACTCGGAGCTCGCTTCCATCAAATCGATTGAGGCCGTCCTGGGTTGCCAGCCAGATGAAGCCTGCGGGATCCTGGGCGATGGAGTTGACGACGCTCTGCGAAAGGCCATCGGCCAGGGACAGGTGCTCGAAGAGAACGCCGGGTTCAGGCGGCCACGGCGAGGCCATGCGCGGCTCCGCCTGCCGTCCGATGGCGGCCGCAGCCGCAGTATGCGTCAAGGCCGCGGCCACGCCGCACAGAACCAGAGCCACTCGGCTGATTCTGAGGCCCCGGCGGCGTGCGCCGCCCTCGCGACTAGCGTTTGGCCGCAGCATGGTGATCCTCTCCCGGTCGCGCCTTTTAACGCCCCGCACACAACGCCCGGCAGGGCGCACGGGGGATTATACGTTCGGCGGGGTTCCGTGCTCTGCGCCGCGACGCCCTCGCCAGGGCACGCGTGCGCCACGCACCCGTCGCTTCTCTCCGGGCGCAGGATTAGAATAGCCGTCTTTCCCGCCGCAGGGGACCGAGAGACACCCTGCCTTCCGAGGCCCAGGATGCTCCGCCAACTCCAGTCGACCTATCGCGAGTACCCCAGCCGTTTCTGGGTGCTGGTGGGCGCATCCTTCATCGACCGCGTCGGCGGGACGATCCTCAACCCATTCTTCGCCCTGTACGCCACGCAGCGCTTCGGCGTTGGCATGACGGAAGCCGGCGTGTTGTTCACCTTGTTCTCGGTGTCGGGGTTCGCCGGGAACATGCTCGGGGGCGCGCTGGCCGACCGCTTCGGCCGCAAGGGTATGGTCCTCTTCGGCCTGGTCTTCAGCGCCCTGTCCAACGTGACCATGGGATTCGTCGGCAGCCTGGTGACGTTCTACTTCCTGGCCGTCTTCGTGGGGCTGCTATCCGATGTCGCCGGGCCGGCCCACGGCGCCATGGTCGCCGACCTGCTGCCCGAGCACCAGCGTGCCGAAGGGTACGGAATCCTGCGGGTGGTGGCCAACGTGGCGTGGATCATCGGCCCGACGGTCGGCGGCCTGCTGGCCTCGCGATCCTACCTTTCCCTCTTCCTGCTCGATGCCTTTGCCAGCCTGATCACCGCCGCCATCGTCTTGCGATTCCTGCCAGAGACTCGCCCCGAGGCGCGCCGCGTGACCCAGCGTGAGACCCTTGCCGCCACGTTCGGCGGGTACGCCAGGGTTGTGCGCGATGGGGCCTTCGTCAGCTTCGTGCTGATGGCGGCGCTGATGAACCTGGTCTACCTGCAGATGTACTCGACCCTATCGGTCTATCTGCGCGATGTCCACGGCGTTCCGCCCCAGGGGTATGGATTCCTCACCAGCGCCAATGCCGTTCTGGTGGTGCTGACCCAGTTCTGGATCACGCGCCGTATCCGGCGCTATCCGCCGATGGTGATGATGGCCGTCGGCACCCTGCTCTACATGGTCGGGTTCCTCTCCTACGGGTTCGTGAGCGTCTACCTTGCCTTCCTGGCGGCCATGCTGGTCATTACCGTCGGCGAGATGATCGTCGTTCCTATCTCGAGCGCGCTGGTGGCGCGCTTCGCCCCGACCGATATGCGCGGGCGCTATATCGCCATCGCCGGGCTTTCCTGGGGGATCCCGTCGGCGATCGGCCCGCTGGCCGCAGGCATCATCCTCGACAACTACAACCCCAACCTGGTGTGGTATGCAGCCGGCATGCTGGCGGCCGTCGCCGCAGGCGGCTTCCTGGTGCTGAACTCATCGGCTCGCGCCCGCCTGGCGGCGGCGGCGACCGAGGCGCAGCCCGCTCCGGCCTAAGCCGCCGGTATCTCCGCCGGACTGACCACCCGCCCAGGCAGCGCCGCCCAGCGCTTCAGCGTGGCTCGTCGGGCTCCCGGCACCGTGATCACCCCAAAGGGATCGACCGTGCGTAGGACGGGACGTGGATCGATGGCGCGTCGGACCCCAGCAGCTCCAGCCACAGGCGCGGATCCTCCGTGTGAATCGGGACCAGCACGCGGGGCCTCACGTCCCGAACCATCTGGATGAGTTCCGCCTGCCCGGCGTGGCCGGAGGCGTGAAACCCCGGCACCGGCGTAACCTTGGTGACCTCCCCTCGCGGGCCTCGTCCTGATGCTTCGAGTCCGACGAGGCGCAGCCCCAGATGCTCGGCCCAGTTCCACAACCGAACCAAGTCCACCATCTGTTCCTCGTCGTAGGCCTGGCTGTTGGAGAACAGGTAGATGCCGCCCGGATTCCGACCCAGCAACCACTGCAGGTCGAGCATGTCGGCAACGTCGGTTAGCGAGAAGGCCAGGATCACCTCGCCGGGGTTCGCAGCAACCTGCCGGGCTCCGGTGATCGAGCTGCGGCAGCGCTCGCGCACCAAGCGCTCCCACTTCTGCTCGCTGGCCTTTGGGTCGTCGTAGATGCCGACCTGAGGCATCGCCAGGTAATCGGGCGAAGCTGGATCCGCCAGCTCGATGGCGCGCAGGAGGTAGGCGTCCTTGGGCTGGAGCAGCAGCCGGCGGCCCGTGGCGGCGGCGATGCGCACGAAGGCCTGAAGCCGCTCGACATTGCGGGGAGCGAAATCGGCCACCACCAGCTGACCGGCCGCCTGCCGAACGGCGGTCAGGCAGCGATCCTCGACTTCGGCCTCGGTTGTCGATGCTCCCCCGGGAAGGCGCGTGCCCTCACACAACAGCACAGCTGGACGCAGCGCCGCCAGCGCTTCAACGAAGGCCTGCGTGCGCGCCCCGCCGCCGCCGTGGAAGCGCAGGTCACCGGTGTAGGCTACCCAGCCAATCTCGGTCTCAATCGCCACCGCGATCGCCCCGTACAACGAGTGGTCCACGGGGAAGTGGCGCAGCCTCAGTCCGGGGATCGGCGGCGCCGACAGCGGCGTCAAGCGCCGGGCGGGTGCCGTGTGCCAGAAGGAGGCGGGCGAATCAAGAGGGCTGTCCCCGGTCTCGCCTTGCGGGTCGCCGTCCAGGAACCACCATGGCCGGGCGGCAGCTTCCTCCTCCCGCGCGGCCATCAGGATTCCCTGAGGGTTCGGTACGCGCGGCAGGACGAAGGGCGCCCCGCCAACCCCGACCTGCCCCGTATCCATGAGCACCTTGCTGATGAAGGCCGTCATGCGCGACGAGGCCGCCGCCAGCGCCGGCGTGGCGTAGGCCAGGTCGCTGATGTGGTCCTGGTGCGCATGGGACAGGACGACCAGGTCCACGGCCGGCCCCGAGTCGCGGCGCAGGTCGCGGAAAGAGCCGGGCAGGCGTTCTGCGAAGTGACCCCAGAAGGTATCGGAAGCCTGGGGCTTGACGCCGACCTCGTAGTGGACGACGCGCCGCCGCCCTTCCGGCGGCAACTCGGTGACATCGAGCAACCCGGGATCGAGGACGGGGACCAGGTCCTCGCGCAGCAGCCCGCGCAGTGGAGGGATCAGGCCGAGGGCAACCGGATCGAGCAGGCCCCGGCTGACGCGCTCTTTGACAAACACGCCATCGAAGTAGTCGCCGTATCGTCCGAAGGCTTTGCCGAAGTCGAACAGGATGCGGCGGTCACCGTCTTCGAGCAGGATCTTGTTGCCGCCGATCTCCGCCACCCCGCCATAGCAGGTCAGACTGGTTGACATCCTGTCTCCTCTACGCTCGGGGACCCGGCCGTGCGCCAATCGTGCAGGGGCTCAAGGGTCAGCCTGCCCGTTCGACCCTGAGCGAGTGGTGAAGCACCGAATCCGTGTGCCGGTACGTCAGGCGTTGCGCATCCCCGTCCACCGTCGCTTCGCCGTCGGACACGGTGACCCGGCAGCCGAGGGGGAACTGCAGAGAAGGCAGGTAGACCACCGTCGGCTGGTTGACAAGCGGGTCGTGCCGGAAGGCAAACTCGAAGACGCCGGTGCGGCGGTTCCATGCCATGCGCTCGGGATCGCCGGCGACGGCCAGGGGATAGGGCCGCAGCAGCGCCTCCAGGGCCCGGCCCCCTGAGTCGGGATCGGAGGCCTCCACTTGCTGGTCCCGGCTGAAGATCGAGAAGTCCTCGTCGTTCCACAGGTCGCCGCGCGCATTGCTGTTGTCCGGCGTGTAGTCCCAGAGTGTGGCGCTCAGCAGGTTGGCCTCCAGCGCCTCCAGGCTGCGGTCCAGGGCGCGCGCCTGGACGCGGAAGTCGCCGGTCCGGTAGGCCCGCTTGTCGTCCAGGTCGAACGGGATCCCGATCTCGCCGATCAGCACGGGGGCGCGATTCAGCAGGTCGTCGGCGGCACGCCGCTGAGCAGCCAGCTGGGCGGCGAAGGACCGGCGCACCCTGCTCGCGCCCAGCACCAGGCGCGCCTCGGCGAATTCAAGACCCAGAAACGGGATCAGCCGTTTGGTGGCGAGCGTCAGACCGTCGTACCAGTGCGGGGCCCAGACGATCCCTTGCGGATCGCCCTCTTCCCAGCGCGGCGGCCCATGTCCGGGGGAGGCCTCCAGGAAGATGGCGGCCTGCGGGTGGGCGTGGCGGATGCGCTCGGTGAAGCGCAGGGCGAACGGCTTGTAGTAGTCCCGCAGAAAATCGGCGCGGCGGCCATTGACCTGGGTGAAGTAGTCCGGGCGCAGCAGCCGCGCGCCCGCGGCGCCATCCGGCTCCCACACGCCGTGCTGGCGCCAGATGCATCCGGCTCCCTGGCGCCAGGCGCGCAGGCC
>DYJB01000313.1 GCA_020723365.1 Candidatus Aquidulcis sp.
CGGTGAAGCGCTTGAGGAGGGTGCCGATCGTCATCGGGTTTCGCCCTAGGCGGGAACCCAGATGGGACCACCGCCGGTATGGCTAGTCCTGTGCCGACACCGGCCGGAGAACTGATCTCTCCGAGCGGGCGTGCTGTCCCTGATGGTCATCGTGCTGGGCGGGCTGGCGGTGCGCCTGTTCCGCTGGGAGTGAGCCGTCGGGTCAGGCGGAGGGCCCTCTCCGCCAACCGATGGCACGGCTGTACGCCTCTGGCGTCGGCTGGTACACTCACCTCACGTGACGCGGTGAGGGTAACCCTATGGAGCTGTTGCGCAACTGGAAAGAGGTCCTCGACACGGTCAACCTGTCGCCGGACCGCAAGATGGACGTCGTCAGCCGCTGGCTGATCATCACCCGGGCGGCGGTGCTCTCGATGACCGCCACCTCGGGGCTGATCGGCGGGCTGCTGGCCGTGGCGGTGGTGGCCAACCCGAACTGGCTCAACTTCGCCCTGGCGCTGATCGGGCTGCTCATTGCCCATGGCGCCAACAACATGACCAACGACTACTTCGACATGACGGGCGGGGTCGACACGGACGAGTACACGCGGGCGCTGTACGCTCCGCACCCGGTGCTGGGCGGGCTGGTCTCCAAGCCCGGCCTGCGCAACGCCATCCTGGCCTTCAACCTGGTCGATCTGGCGATCCTGGTCGTGTTGTGGCTGCGCACCGGCTGGCCGGTGGTCGTCTTCGCCCTGCTGGGGTTGTTCATCAGTGTCTTCTACGTCGCTCCGCCCATCAAGCTCAAGCACATCGGCCTGGGCGAGCCGGCGGTCTTTGTCGTGTGGGGCCCGCTGATGATCGGAGGCACGTACTTCGTCACGGCCGGGCAGATGCCCCCGGCCGGCGTGTGGTGGGCGATGGTGCCGTACGCGCTGGTGGTGACCACGGTGCTGTTCGGCAAGCACATCGACAAGCTCGACGTCGACAAGGCCAAGGGCATCCACACGCTGCCGGTGCTCATCGGCGCTTCGGCTTCCAAGTGGGCCAACGTCATCATGATGGTCGGCTACTACGTCGTGGTTGCCGGCCTGGTGCTGACCGGCACGCTTGGGGTGTGGGTGCTGCTGGTGGTGCTGGCGCTGCCGCGCCTGGTAC
>DYJB01000131.1 GCA_020723365.1 Candidatus Aquidulcis sp.
ACGCGCAGCCCCAGGAAGACGTTGTGCTTGAGGCTGTACAGCTGGTAGACGATTGAGAAGCGCGGCTCCTCCGGCCAGAAGTCAACCGCCGTCAGCGCCGCCAGCAGATCATAGCTCAGGCGCGGCTCGTCGTGGAGCAGCTGGCACACGGCCCGGATGGCGCCGCGGTCGACGACGACCGTGGTCTGGCCACGGAACGTCTCGACGGCCGGGATGCGGTCGCCAAACCTGTCGCGCAGTACGGCGGCGCTGTACTCGAGGTGTTCCATTAACGCACCTCCGCGCTCGGGGCGGCGAATTTCTCGCCGCGCACCTTGGCGTGCAGCGTCAGGATGCCGTGGATCAGGGCCTCGGGGCGCGGCGGGCAGCCGGCCACGTAGACATCCACGGGAACGATCTCGTCCACGCCGGGCACGATGGCGTAGTTGTTGAAGACGCCGCCGCACGAGCAGCAGTCGCCCATCGCCACCACCCACTTGGGATCCGGCATCTGGTCGTATAGGCGCCGCAGCACGGGCGCCATCTTGCGGCTGACGCGCCCGGCGACGATCATCAGATCGCTCTGCCGCGGGCTAGGGCGCATCAGCTCCATGCCGAAGCGGCTCATATCATAGTCCGCCGCCTGGGCGCTCATCATCTCGATGGCGCAGCACGCCAGCCCGAAGAGCATCGGCCACATGGCGTTGGTGCGGCTCCAGTTGACCGCCTGCTCCAGGGTGGTGGTTACCGCGCCCAGGTTGCCGAGCTTCTGCTCTACTCCCATTCGAGCGCTCCCTTCTTCCAGGCGTAGAGGAAACCGATCAGCAGCACGAAGAAGAACACCGCCATCTGCACCAGGCCGCGCACTCCCAGCTCGCGCAGCACGACCGCCCACGGGAGGAGGAAGACGGTCTCGATGTCGAACAGGATGAAGAGGACGGCGACGAGGTAGAAGCGCACCGGCACCCGGCGCTGGCCGGGTCCGTAGGGGTTCATTCCCGATTCGTAGGGAGAGCCTTTGGTCGGGGTCGGTCGACGCGGGCCAAAAAGGTGCCCCAGCGCGACGGCGGCCACCGCCACGAAGGTGGCCACGACGATCAGGACCAGGATGGGAAGGAAGTCTGCCGGCATGCGCGCCTCACCCCCGAGGAGTGGTCCCCGCTGCGATGTCGATAACTTTGACCCACTAAGGAAAGTGCGTTCATTCTATCACAAGGCAATCTCGAGGGTCAATCCAACAGACGTTGACAACTCGATGGGGCGCATGCGTTAATGGGTCTACCGGCGCCTCGTCCAAACGATTGGGCGCCCGGCTGCCTGCCGCCCACCGCGCTCGGCTCGATCGCCGCGAGGAATGCATGGCCCGCCGACGGCTCGCCCGCCTCCACCTGCCCCTCGCCATCGCCGGACTGGTCGTCGGCATGGCAGCTTGCGCACCGGCGTCTCCCTCCCTGACGCGCGTGCGCCTCGGCTACTTTCCCAACCTGACCCATAGCCAGGCCTTGATCGGCCTGGCCCGGGGCGACTTCCAGCGCTCCCTGGGCCCCGAGGCCACGATCGAGGCCATGGCGTTCAACGCCGGGCCGTCCGTCATCGAAGCGCTCTACGCCGGCGAGATCGACATGGCCTACATCGGCCCCAATCCGGCCATCAACGGCTTTGTGCGCAGCGGCGGCGAGGCCTTGCGGGTCGTCGCCGGCGCCACGAGCGGAGGGGCCGCCTTCATCGTCCGCCCACAGGCCGGCATCGATTCGCCTGACGATCTCAACGGCAAGCGCCTGGCCAGCCCTCAGCTTGGCAACACGCAGGACGTCGCCCTGCGCGCCTACCTTGCCGATCACGGGCTGGGCACAACCGAGCCCGCAGATCCTCGACCTCTTTCGCCGCGGCGAGATCGACGGCGCCTGGGTACCGGAGCCGTGGGCCACCCGCCTGATGGTCGAGGGCGGCGGCAGCCTGTTCCTCGACGAGCGCGACCTGTGGCCAAACGGCGAGTTCACCACCGCGGTCGTCATCGCCCGCACGGCCTTCCTCGAAGCTCATCCTGAACTGGTGAGGGCGTGGTTGGAGGCGCACGTCGAGCTCACCCTGTGGGAACGGGCCCACCCGGACGAAGCCAAGCTCCTGGCGAACGAGGCGATCGGCGAGCTGACGGGCGCGGCGCTCCCGCAGGCCGTGCTTGACGGCGCCTGGTCGCGCCAGCAGGTCACCTGGGATCCCCTGCGCCAGACGATCCTCGACTCGGCCTGGGCGGCCTACCACGCCGGCTACCTCGACGCGGAACCGGACCTGCGGGATCTCGTCGACCTCTCGCTGCTGAATCTGATTCTCGAATCGCGCGGGCTGCCCGTGATCCCATGACGCCCCTGTCCCCTTCTCCCGTCTGGAAGCTCGAGCTGCGCGGGGTGAGCAAGACGTTCCGCTCATCGCACGGCGACTACCCCGCCCTGAAGGGACTGGACGTCAGCGCCGCGCCGGGCGAGTTTGTATGCCTGCTGGGGCCGTCGGGCTGTGGAAAGACGACCGCCCTGAACATCATCGCCGGCCTGGAGCAGGCGGACAAGGGCGACGTCCTGATCGACGGCCGGCCGGTGGGCGGGCCGGGGCCGGATCGCGGCCTGATCTTCCAGGAGGCAGCCCTGTTCCCCTGGCTGAACGTGCGCGACAACGTCGCCTTCGGCCTGGCGGCGCAGGGCGTGCCCCACCGCGAGCGCATGCGCCTGGCGGACTCCCACTTGGAGATGGTCCACTTGCAGGAGTTCGCCGCCGCTTCCGTTCATCAGCTCTCAGGCGGGATGAAGCAGCGCGTGGCGCTGGCCCGCGCCCTGGCGCTCAACCCCCAGGTGCTGCTGATGGACGAGCCGTTTGCCGCCCTGGACGCCCAGACGCGCGAGGCGCTCCACCTCGAGCTCCAATCGCTGTGGTCGGCCACCCGCAAGACGATCGTCTTCGTCACGCACAACGTGCGCGAAGCGCTGGTGCTCGGCGACCGCGTGCTCTTGCTTTCCGCCCGCCCCGGGCACGTCAAGCGTGAGTTCCGCTGCGAGCTCCCCCGGCCGCGCCCGATGGAAAGCCACACGCTCGTCGACCTGGCACAGACCGTGATGCAGGATCTGCGCAGTGAGGTGCTCGCCGCCCAGCAGGAGGCCCGCCGTGAGCGGCGCTCGCCGTAGACTGCTCTTCTTCGCCGGCCTGCTCGTGCTCTGGGAGGTGCTCGTCCGGCTGCACCTGTGGCCGGACTACGTCATCCCCTCTCCGCTGGCCGTAGCGCGCTCGCTCGTCGACGGCCTGGTCAGCGGGGTGCTCCCGCGGGCGATCCTGATCAGCCTGCGGCGCGTGGCGCTCGGTTACGGCGTTTCGCTCCTCATCGGCCTCCCGCTCGGCCTGCTCCTCGGGCGGACGCGCCTGCTGCAGGACACGCTCGGCACGCTCGTGCTCGGACTGCAGGCGCTGCCCAGCATCTGCTGGCTGCCGCTGGCGCTGCTGTGGTTCGGGCTGTCCGAGACCGCCATCGGATTCGTGGTCGTGATGGGGGCCGTGTTGTCGATCACGCTCTCGACCGCCGACGGCGTGCGCAACACGCCGCCGCTCTACCTGCGAGCGGCGCGCACGATGGGCGCCCACGGCTGGCGGCTGTACGCCGGGGTGATCCTCCCCTCGGCCCTGCCCGCCATCCTGAGCGGCATGAAGCTGGGCTGGTCCTTCGCCTGGCGCTCGCTCATGGCGGCCGAGCTGATCTACATCACGACCGGACTTGGCCAGGTCCTTACCCTGGGCCGCGAGCTGAACGATATGACCCGCGTCCTGTCCGTGATGCTGGTCATCATCGCCATCGGCCTGCTCACCGACTACGCTGTCTTCCGTCCGGCCGAGCAGCGTGTCCGGCAGCGCTGGGGGCTGCAGGGCGGATCCTAGTCGCCCGGCCGCGTCGGATCGTGCATCTCCCGGTACGCTGCGGGCGCCTCATCGGCGCCCGCAGGATTTCAGGCCAGGTAATCGCGCAGGTGGCGGCTGCGCGTCGGATGACGCAACTTGCGCAGCGCTTTGGCCTCGATCTGCCGGATGCGCTCCCGCGTGACGTTGAAGTACTTGCCCACCTCTTCCAGCGTGTAGTCCTTGCCATCCAGCAGCCCGAAGCGCATCTCCAGCACCTGCCGCTCGCGTTCGGTCAGCACCGACAGGGCGTTCTGCACCTGCTCCTTGAGCAGCTCGCGCGCGGCGGCGTCGACCGGCTCGGGCATCGTCTCGTCTTCGATGAAGTCCCCAAGCTGGCTCGATTCCTCCGAGCCAACGGGCGTCTCCAGCGACATCGGCTCCTGGGCGATGCGGATGATGCGCCGCACCTTGGCGGCCGCCCGGCGCCACTTGCGCTCGAGGGCCGGGTCGATGGTGCCTTCCCCGCCGACGCCGCGCTGGATCAGCGAAACGTCCTCGGGCTCCAGCAGCTCCATCTCCAGCGCCAGCTCTTCCGAACTCGGCTCGCGCCCCAGCTCCTGCACCAGGCGGCGCTGGACGCGCATCAGCCGGTTGATGGTCTCCACCATGTGAACGGGAATGCGGATGGTGCGCGCCTGGTCGGCGATGGCCCGGCTGATGGCGGATCCACCACGTGGCGTAGGTGCTGAACTTGTAGCCCTTGGCCGGATCGAACTTCTCCACGGCGCGCAGCAACCCGATGTTGCCTTCCTGGATCAGGTCGAGGAAGGCGATGCCGCGCCCCATGTAGCGCTTGGCGACCGAGACGACCAGCCGCAGGTTGGCGCGGATCAGCGCCGCCTGGGCTTCCTCGGCCAGCTGGTGGATCTGGTCGGACTCGGCGCGCAGCACGCGCGGCTTGGGCGACCAGCCAAGGAAGGTGCGCGGGGTGGGGAGATTCTTGGCCTTCGCCAGCTTCGCGCTCAGCTTCTGCTGGACTTCGACCGGGAACAGATAACAGGCCAGGACGACCTCGAGGGCGTTGCGCGCCACGTGTTCCCAGGCGGGGTCGCTGCCCCACAGGCCGTTGCCCAGCCACGCCCGCAGGTAGGAGGGGGGATCGCCCTGCCAGCTGCTGCGCAGGTGAATCGCCTCCGCCAGCAGCAGGCGCAGGTCGGGGGCGCGCTGCCGCAGCCGGCGTGCGTCCTCCAGCATCCGCTTCCACGAGGTGCGCAGATCGTCGTACAGACGAGGCAGCAATCCGGAGGGAGGGTCTCCAGCCTTGCGCCGGCCGGAGCCCACGGCCGCCAGCAGGTCGATCCGGCGGGCAGCCTCCATACGCAGCGCCAACCACAGCTCCTGATCCGGCCCCAGGAGCTCCACGCGCCCGATCTCTTTCAGGTAGAGGCGAACGGGATCATCGGCCAGCTCGAGGGCGGCGGTGAGCTCCTCCAGGTCGAGCTCCTCCTCGCCGCCCTCCTCGGAGGCGTCGTAGACCTCATCCAGGTCGGGCTCGACGTCGACTGACTCGCTCTCGACCGACTCGGGGCTTTCCTCGGCTTCCAGTTCGGGTTCAGCCTCGATGTCGGCTTCGCCCTCGACCTCTTCCGGCGCGTCGAGGCCGGTCAGGTCCAGGGCTTCGTCATCCAGCGGCTTGTCGGACTTCCTGCCCGTTCGGCTCATGATGATGGTGGGGTGGGCGAGGCGCTTCCCTGGCGCCGGGCCAGAGCCTGCTCGAGGCGGGCTTTCTGCCCCGCCAGCTTGCGCACTCTGCCCGCCAGCAACGCCTTCTCCTCGGCGGTCTCGGCCCCGGTCTCCCGGGCTTCGTCTTGCGCGGTCAGCAGCTGGAATTGGATCTGCTGCAGGTCGGAGTCCAGGACGCGCTTTCGTAGCTGCAGAAATCGAGCCAGCACTTCCTCCAGCACCTTCGGCTGGCCGAGGTCCATGGATGTCACCAGGGAGAGCGCCTGTATGTCGTCGACCATCGACTGCGCGTACGCGGTCAACGCTTCCGGAACCTGCTGGCGCCAGCTCTCGCCGGGGTCCTGATCATCCTGAGCCAGGGCACCGCGAACGGCCTGAAAGATAACCTGACGCTCTGTTCCTGTAAAGTCCTGCGGACCCAGGCGGTCGAGGTCCAGCTCGGCGAGCTGCCGGTCGACGCGGTAGGCGATCTCCGGCGAGCGCAGGAGCAGCCCGAGGCAGAAGCGTTCGATGCGCGCCTCGGACGCTTCCGGCACCTGCAGGACGGGCGCCTCGGTCGGCGTCGCCGGCTTGCGGCGACGGCCACCGGCCGGCTGCGCACCGCCGGGGCGCAGGGCGCGTTCGTCGACCTGCAGCCGACGCGCCAGCTTCTGGCGGTAGGCCTCGCGTTCGACCGGGTCGGCCACGTCCTCGATCAGCGGCAGCAGCGTCCTGGCGACCTCCGCCTTGGCCTTCGGGTCGGCGACATCGTGGTCGGCCGTCATCACGTCCAGGACGTAGTCGACGACGGACTGCGCCCTGCCCACCAGCGCTGGCCATCCTTCGGGGTCGGCGGCCACCACCTCGTCGGGATCCTTCCCCGGCGGGAGCGTGATCACGCGCAGCTCGGCGTCCAGGCGCCCTTCGTGACGCACCAGCCCGCGGGCGTCGAAGACCGGATCCGGCTGACGGTCCATGGCCTCACGCGCCAGCGTCAGGCCGCGCAGCGTGGCCTTGTCGCCGGCGGCATCGGCATCCAGCGCCAGCACGATGCGCCGCGTGTAGCGCTTCAGCAGGCGAAGCTGATCTTCCGAGAGGGCCGTACCCATGGGCGAGACCGCATTGGCGTAGCCCGCCTGGTGCAGGGCAATGACGTCCAGGTAGCCCTCGACGATCACCGCCTGATCGGCGGCGCGGATCGCCTGGCGAGCCTTGTCCAGCCCGAAGAGCAGGCGTCCTTTGTCGAAGAGCGGCGTCTGGGGCGAGTTGAGGAACTTGGGCACGTCGTTGGGATCGACGATGCGCGCCCCGAAGCCGGCCATCCGGCCGCGCGCATCACGGATTGGAAACAGAATGCGGTGGCGGAAGCGGTCGTAGACGCCTCCGCTTTCGCGCTCGCTCACCAGACCGGCATCGAGCAGCTCCTGCTCGCTGTAGCCGCGCTCCTTCAGGTGCAGCAGGCCGGCGTCCCAGGTCGGGGGAGCGTAGCCGATCTCGAAGCTGTCGAGGGCGGAGTCATTCACCTGCCGTTTGTGCAGGTACTCCAGGATGGGCTCGCCGGCCGCCGTCTGGCGCAGGTGGTGCCGGTAGAAGGCCGCCGCTGCCTCGAGCGCCTCGCGCAGGCGGCTGTGCGATTCGTCGGCCGCCTCCTGCGCCTGCGTACGCGCCGGCAGCTCGACGCCCGTGCGCTCCGCCAGACGGCGCAGCGCTTCGGGGAAGTCCCAGCCCTCCTTCTTCATCACGAACTTGAAGATGTCGCCGCCCTCGTTGCAGGCGCCGAAGCAGCGCCAGTTGCCGGTGTCGGGGAAGACGACGAAGGCGGGCGTGCGCGTGTTGGGGTGAAACGGGCAGAAGCCGGTGTAGTTCTTGCCGGCTTTGCGCAGCTTCACCGATTGGCCGATCAGCTCGACGATGTCGAGCCGATCCTTGATGTCGTCCACCACGCTCATCAGGGACCCTTCAGGCGGCCAGCTGACCGGCCGCGATTCTAGCCGCGAACGCGCCCACGTGCCGGGGAGCGGCTGGGCGCGCCGGTGCCGCCCGGCTTCCCGAGCGCTCCCTAGGCGACCGCGCGCAGGCCGGTTCGGATGGCATGCAGGGCGGCGCTGGTGCTCAGCCGCGGGCGAGGAGGTTCTCGACCACCCGCACGGCGTTGCCGATGCCGTCTTCGGCTCGGATCGACTCGCCCAGCCGCGCCGCCCTCGCCTGCATGGCCGTGTCGGTTGTCGCCGACTGCAGCGCCAGTGCCAGCCGGTCGGCCGTCAGCCTCGAGCGCGGGATAGGTCTCGGTCCGACACCGAGCTCGGCGATCCGGCGCCCCCAGAAGGGCTGATCGCCGAAGTACGGGATGGCGATCGACGGCACGCCGGCCCGCAGGCCGGCGGCGGTCGTCCCCACACCGCCGTGATGCACCACGGCCGCCATGCGGGGGAACAACCAGGCATGCGGGACCGAGCCGGTCATGAACACGCTCTCGGGAAGGCGTGTGCCGGACAGCCCTCCCCATCCCGTGGACCACACGGCGCGCAAT
>DYJB01000132.1:0-4184 GCA_020723365.1 Candidatus Aquidulcis sp.
GACCGCCGCACGCCCGGCCCGGACCGTGCTCAGGGCAGCCTCCGGAAAGACCGGCAGTCGCAGGTCCCGATCCGGGATCGGATCACCGTGCGGATCGCGGCTCGGGTCACCCAGGGCGGCCGAGAGGCGCTCACCGACGGCCGGGGAGAGCGCGTGCTCCAGCCGGTGGGCCTCGGCATGCACTTCGTCCCATCCCATCCCAAGCGTTCGGTGCAGGAAGGACTCAATCAGGCGGTGATGGCGGACGACGCGCAGCGCATGCCGCAAGCCTTCCCGCGTCAGCGTTGTTCCGCGGTGCTTGCGATAGGCAATCAACGCCGGCCTGGCCGACGCCAGGCGCTGCAGCATGCCCGTCACGGACGCCGGCGAGACGCCCAGATGGCGTGCCAGCCGGCTGGTGGTCACCGGCTGGCTCCCCTCGCCGAGGTCGAAGATCGCCTTGAGGTAGTCCTGCTCTGCCTGGGTGCGCATATCGTCCATAACCACAGTATAACCTAAATTCTTATTTAGGTCAACCTAAAACTGGGCCTGCCCCCAGGAGATCCGATGGGCACGCTCAAAGCTGCCCCTTGGCCTGACGAGCCGCCGCAAACGACCCGAAGCAGCCGGACGAAGGTCAAGGAAGAAGCAGAATGGCGCCGCGGTGAGCCTGGGTGGACCTTGACGGGTCGAGGCGCCTGCCACCCCTACGGCGCCACTTCACCAGCGGGCTGGAGGCAGACGACAAGCTGAAGGGGTCCTCTGCCACGGGAGTCAATCTCAGGCGATGACCTTCCCCGCCAGCGGACCTGCAGGGCGGGCGTGGACCGGGAGCTGCTCGGCCGGGTCGCCGGCTCCCCCGATCGCCTGGCCCATGCCGATCGGCCCGGCGGGTGGGGAGGCGGGAGCCGGGCGCGGGGACGGCTGGGCTGTCCCGCCGGGCCGATGCGCTTGACAGGCATGCGATAATACGATTCTGCCGCAGGCACGTTCCACCGGGCCCCTGTTCCACGCAGGTTGCGGAAGAAGGTCGAATGGGCGTCCACGAAGGCTGGCGTGCCTTCTTTGACGGGCACGCGCCTGTCTACATGCAGAACGTCTTCACCCGCAACACCCAGGCCGAGGTTGCCTTCCTCGTCGACGTGCTGCGTCTGCCTGCCGGAGCACGCATCCTCGACCTGGGCTGCGGGACCGGCCGGCACTCCCTTGCGCTGGCCGGGCGCGGCTTGCGGGTGGTGGGTGTCGATCTCTCACGCGGCATGCTTCGCCAGGCACAGCTCGCTGCGCGTGAGACTGAGGCCCGCGTGGCGTGGATCCAGGCCGATGCCACGCGGTTTGCCGCGCCGCAGGCCTTTGATGCCGCCATCTGTCTGTGCGAAGGCGCCTTCGGGCTGATCGGTGCCGGCGAAGACCCGCAGGCGCACGATGCTGCCATCGCCCGCAACCTGGCCCGCAGCCTTCGTCCAGGCGGCCGCCTGGTGCTGACCGCCTCCAACGGGCTGCGCTTCCTGGCGCTCTACGGCCCGGATGCGATCGCCCGGGGCGACTTCGATCCCAGTACGCTGACCGAGCGCGTGACGATGGAGTGGACGGAGGGCGACAAGGTCCATGCGGTGGTGGTGCGCGAGCACGGTCACCGGCCGGAAGATCTGCGGGCGCTCTTCAGCGGAGCGGGCTTCACCGTCGATCATGTCGGCGGTGGTACCGCCGGCGCCTGGGGGCTGCGCCCCGTCGATCCTGAGGAGTACGAGATCATGCTGATCGCCACGCGGTCGAAGGAAACGGGATGAACCTGCTGCAGCCCTACTACTCGGCGCGCCGAATCTACCGCGAGTACCCGGGTCCCTTCTGGACGCTGGCGGTGGTGACGTTCATCGACCGCCTCGGCGGGGCGCTGATCTTCCCCTTCTTCGCGCTCTACATCACGAGCAAGTTCGGCGTCGGGATGACCGAGGTCGGCATCCTGTTCTTGCTGTTCTCGGTCCCCAGCGTTTTCGGCGGCTTGATCGGCGGAGCGCTGGCCGACCGCCTGGGTCGCAAGGGCGTGATCATCTTCAGCCTGGTGATGACGGCCGGCAGCACGCTGATGATGGGCTTCATCGACTCGCTGCAGGCTTTCTACGTGCTGGCGGTGCTGGTCGGGCTGCTGGCCGATGTCGGCGGGCCGGCCTACCAGGCCGTCGTGGCGGATATCCTGCCGGAGGAGCAGCGCGCCAGCGGCTTCGGGCTGCTGCGGGTGATCTTCAACCTGGCGGTGGTCATCGGCCCGGCCATCGGCGGCCTGCTGGCCACGCGCTCCTACCTGCTGCTATTCATCGCCGATGCCGTCGCCAGCAGCATCACCGCCCTGGTGGTGATCCTGTTCCTGCCGGAAACGAAGCCGCAGCGCATCAGCCCGCAGGCCGGCGAGTCGCTGGCCCGGACGTTCGCGGGCTACGGCGTCCCGCTGCGGGACGCCACCTACGTCTTCTTCATTCTCGCCTGTATGCTGCAGGGCTTCGTTTACTTGCAGATGAACAGCTCGCTGGGCGTCTACCTGCGGGATATCCACGGGCTGCCCGCGCGCGGCTACGGGCTGCTTCTCAGCCTCAACGCCGCCATGGTGGTCGTGATGCAGTTCTGGATCACTCGCCGGATCGAGAAGCGTCCCGCCTTCCAGGTGATGGTGGCCGGGACGCTGCTGTACGCCATCGGCTTCGGGCTGTACGGCCCGGCGACGACCACGACCTGGTTCGCCATCGCCATGATCGTCCTGACCATCGGTGAGATGCTGGTCTCGCCGGTGATGCAGGCGCTGGTGGCCCGGATGGCGCCGGAGGATATGCGCGGGCGCTACATGGCGGTGTTTGGCTTCGCCTGGGTCGTGCCGAGCGCGCTGGCCCCGCTGATGGCCGGCGTGGTGATGGACCGCTCCGACCCGCGCCTGGTGTGGTATGCCGCCTTTCTGGTCGGCCTGGCCTCGGCGGCCATGTTCCAGGTCCTGCACCGGCGCGAGGTCCGCTCCGGCGCTCACGCCCCGGCGGAGGCAGCGGCGTCTGGCGTTTAGCCTGCCCGGCCACGCGCCGGCAAGGAGAGATCGCCATGAGTCTGATGAAGCGCGTCGACCAGGCGCGGGACGCCTACCGCAAGGGTGACCTGGAGGGTTCGGCGGCGGCGCACTCGGCAGCCCGCATCGCGGCCGGGGCGACCGAGGAGCACGGCGGCGCCAGCCATGCCTACCTGGGCGACATGGTCTACGGCGGGCTGGACGGGATCGTGACGACCTTCGCCGTCGTCTCGGGCGTCGCCGGCGCGCAGCTGGGCAGCGGCATCGTCCTGATCCTCGGCCTGGCCAACCTGTTCGCCGACGGCTTCTCCATGGCCGTGGGCGCCTACCTCTCCTCGAAGAGCGAGCAGGAGTACTACAACCGCGAATACCAGCGCGAGGCCTGGGAGGTGGAGCACTTCCCGGACGGCGAACGCGCCGAGTTGATCACCGCCTACCGCGCCAAGGGCTACGACGAAGCGGACGCCACGCAGATGGTGGATATTCAGACCAAGAAGCCGGACTTGTGGGTGAAGACGATGATGGTGGAGGAGCTCGGGTTGTTGCAGGATGAGCGCAATCCGTTCTACAGCGCCCTGGCGACCTTCGGCGCGTTCCTGATCGCCGGCGCCATCCCCCTGCTCGTCTACCTGCTCGGCCTGGCGGTGCCCCTGGCCGAGGGCGTGTCCTTCCCCGCCTCGGTGGTTCTCTCGGCCCTGGCGCTCTTCGCCCTCGGGGCAGCCAAGGTGCTGGTGACGGAGCGCAACCTCCTCAAGAGCGGGCTGGAGATGCTGATCGTCGGCGGCGCCGCCGCCAGCGTCGCGTACGTCGTGGGCGTACTGCTCAGGGGGCTGGGTGCGGGCGGTTGATTCGGCCACCTCAACGTTCGAGGCATGGGACGAACACGACGACCCCGGCAGTGGATGCCGGGGTCTGTTGTTGGCCGGGGGTTGCGCAGGGTAGGACGGGTCAGGCGTCCAGCGCCGGCCGGGCAATCCGCCGCCGGCGAAGCAGCAGGGGTCCGAGACGGTCGATCAGCCACCCGAAGCTCAGCTCGACCCACGGCAGCACGCGCTGCCAGGCAGGGACGTAGATCGTGCGCCGCGGCCGGCGCAGCATGGAGGCTACGGCGCGGGCGACCTGATCCGGTGGAACAGCCCAGCGCCGGCCGGGGATCGGC
>DYJB01000132.1:4194-8051 GCA_020723365.1 Candidatus Aquidulcis sp.
CGTGGGCCTGGCCGCCGGGCTGCTCGGCCGATCGCTGCGACAGCTCAGTCTCCACGTACCCCGGCCGCACCACGCCCACCCGGACACCGGTCCCCACCAGTTCGCGGTGCAGCGCCGTGGTGAACGAATCGATGAACGACTTCGTCCCGCTGTACACGGCCGTGCCCTGATTGGGGAACCCTCCGACGACGGAACTGACGTTGACGATCGATCCTCGCCCGCGCTTCAGCATATCCGGCAGGCACAGCAGCGTCAGGTGCACCGTGGCCGAAGCGTTGATTTGAAGCATGTCGCGGGCGGTCGTCCACCCCATCTCCTGCCCCCATCCGTACCAGGCCGTTCCGGCGCAGTTCACCAGCACGTCGATCGGACCCAGGTCGCGGTGGATGGCCGGCACCAGGCGCGTGCGCACGGCCTCGTCCGTCAGATCCATGGCGTAGGCGCGGGCCGTCCCGCCCTGGCGCCGTATCTCCTCGGCCAATCCGTCCAGCCGGTCGGCCCGGCGGGCGACCAGCGCCAGGCAGGCGCCCTGCGAGGCCAACCGGCGCGCCGTGGCGGCGCCAATTCCGGACGAGGCGCCGGTGACGACCGCCACACGGCCCGCCAGCGGCGTGCGGCGCGCCCGGCGCAAGACCGGAGACTGCGCCAGCAGCCAGGCGCGCACGATGGGCCGGAAGATCTGCGCCAGCAGCCGGCGCGGCCCGAGGCGCGCCGCCAGATCGCGGGAGAAATCGACCAGCGTCCGGCGCTGGTAGTGCAGCAGCCGCTCGCTCTCGCGCGTGTCGAGCCAATCGGTGGCGAAGGGCTCCGCCGTGAAGGCGGCATCCGGCAGGGCACCGACGCCCATCGCCGTCATGATGGAGCTCATCATCTGGCGATAGGTGAGCTGGCAGCGCGGGCCGCCGCCGATCAGGAGCACCCTGCCCCAGATGGCGTCGCTCTCGACGGCATTGGCCAGGGCCAGCCCGACATCGCGCGTGTGGACGAACTCAATCCGATTGCTCAAGGGGACGTCGAACATGCCCGGATCCGGGCGTACGCTCAGCGGCAGCACGGCCCCGAAGCGCAGGATGCTCCAGGGCAGCCCGGAAATGCGCACCATGCGCTCGCAGGCGACCTTGTGGCGGGCATAGTGTTCGACGGGGTGCGGCACATCCTCGCTCGTGCGCGGCGGGGGCAGGTGCTGGGTGAGACCGTAGACGTGCAGGGAGGAGGAGAAGATCAGGCGCGGCGGGCCGGGCTGGGCGCGCAGGGCGCGGATCAGGTTGCGTGTGCCCACGATGTTGACCTGCCGCGCCAGCTCGGGCTGGCTTTCCGACTCGATCCCCGTGGCGGAGAGCTTGGGGATGATAAAGCCCAGGTGCACGGCGACGTCCACGCCTTCAACCGCCCGGCGGACGTCTTCCGGACAGCGCAGGTCGCCCCACACCACCTCGGCCTTGCCGGCGATCCGTCGCGCCAGCTTCACGTTGGCGGGCGACTTCAGATCAAAGCAGCGGACCTGATGCTCCCGGGAGAGCAGCTCGTGCAGCGCACTCACGCCCACGTTGCCGAAGGCGCCCGTCAGCAGAACCTTCATCTCAAACCTCGCTGTGCATGCCGCGGATAAGCAGGTCCACGCCGTGCTCGAGCACGGCGGACCAGTCGGCCCCTTCGGGATCCATCAGCCCCTGGAGCAATATACCGACTGCCAGGGCCACCAGCACCGGCCCGGCGGCTTTCGGATCGGCGTCGCGGAAGGTTCCCTCGGCGACGCCGGTCTCGATCAGCAAGCCGAAGAACTCCCGGTAGCGCTGGTAGGGCGCGATGGTTGTCTTCCAGACAGTGGGATCGTGCGCCGACTGATTCCAGAACTCGAGAAACATCGGCAGCTGTCCGCTCGCTGATTGGAAGACCAGCCGCGACAGGCCGGCGATGCTGCGCATCGCCTCGGCGGCATTCCCGGACTGCTGAGAGACCAGGAGCAGCTGCTCGTCGAGCAGCGCCAGCCAACGGTCGAGCAGGGCCAGGAAGACCGCCTGCTTGGACGGGAAGTGATGGTAGAAGCCGCCCTTGCTCAGCCCGGCCGTGGCGCAAATCTCGGCCACACCGGTGGCGTCGTACCCATCCCGGGCGAAGCACTCGGCGGCCGCGTCCAGCAGGCGGGATCGTGTCTCGGGTCCGGTTGTGCGGGGACTCATGGCATCGTATCAAACCGACCGGTCGGTTTGATTATCCCGTCCAACCGAGCTGATGTCAAGGGTACTGGGGGGGGAATTGAGCAGGGCTTACCCGCCAAACTCCGCAATCCGATGAGTGTGGCGAGCGGGACGCGCGCCAGGGGCGCCCGCGGGCCCGTTGAGCCCCGATCCGCCCGGTGAGCGGTCCCGGCCGAATGGAAGCCACGCGTGCCGTTGGCGGGGAGCCCCGCCTCGGCAGACTGAGGCCGCCGGCCGCTCCGGAGGCCAGGCGCCGCCGACCGTGGGGGGATGTTGGAGCGGGCCAGGCCCTCCCCTGGCGCGAGCTCCCCGATCCGCCCCTCCCCAGGCTGCCGATCGGCATCCGAGCAGGAGGCGGAGCAGCTTGGAGCGGAGGCGCGTGTTGCACCTCACCGTGGCCGCATGTACCTCCTGCAGAAGAATCCGCCCTATACTCAATTGTCGGTACGCCGTGCCTCCCACACCCGGGCAGGCGCGGCGAGGAGGAACACAGCATGAACACCAACCGAAAGAGCGGGCCCGTCGGAGGCGTGATTCTGATCGTGCTCGGGGTCGCCTTTCTGCTGGCGCAGTGGGTGCCGGGCTGGGGGCGCTGGCTGCGTGCCGAGGACTCGTGGCCCCTGATCATCATCGCTGTCGGCGTTGTGCTGATCGTGCTGGCCGTGGCGCTCAGTGTCCCGCCGCTGGCCATTCCGGGCTGCATCGTCGGTGGCATTGGCGCCATGCTCTTCTACCAGAACGCCACCGGGTACTGGGAAAGCTGGGCCTACGCCTGGACGCTCATCCCCGGCTTCGTCGGTGTCGGGACGCTTCTCGCCGGCTTACTGGAGGGCAAGGGTCGATCCGCCCTCGGGCCCGCCTCCTGGCTGGTCTTCATCAGCCTGGCGGCCTTCTTCGTTTTCGGTTCCTTCCTTGGCTTCGGACGCCTGACGCCCTTCAGCCGCCTGGGGGCCTACTGGCCGCTGCTGCTCGTGCTCGGCGGGCTCCTCATCCTGGGACAGGGGCTCTTCCGCCGCAAGCCGTGAGGCCCGGCGGGCCAGTCTGCGTAGACGGAATCGTGGGCGCCTGCGCCCGCTGCCGCACACGGTCATCGACCATGAAAGGATAGACGATGCGAGGATCCATCTTCTGGGGCTTCATCCTTGTCGCCTTGGGCGGGCTGTTCCTGCTCGACAACCTGGGGCTTCTGCCGGTCCGCGCCTGGGCGCTGTTCTGGCCGCTGGTGCTGATCGCGGCGGGCGCCTTGACGCTCTATGGCGTGATGCGCCGCACCACCCGCCCTCCGGTGAGTCAGGCGGAGGTGGCGCTCGATGGCGCGGCGCGGGCTCGCGTCCGCGTTCATCACGGCGCCGGCCGCCTGCACGTCCGGGCGGGCGCTCGCCCGGGCCTGCTGGCCAGTGGCTCATTCGCCGGCGGGCTCAAAGCTCAGACCCGGCGCGCCGGCGACCTGCTCGACGCCGACCTGAGTCCAGAGACCGATCCGGTCGCCTTCATCACCCCCTGGCACTGGGGCCCCGGAGGCGCGTACGACTGGGATCTGAGCCTGTCGGACGCCGTCCCCCTCGAACTGGATTTCGAGACTGGCGCCAGCGAAAGCGTCCTCGACCTGTCGGGACTGCGCACCAGCTCACTCGCTCTCAAGACCGGCGCCAGCTCGAC
>DYJB01000133.1 GCA_020723365.1 Candidatus Aquidulcis sp.
CGGTGGACAGCCCGTGGTTGACCATCTGCAAGATGCCGCCCTGGATGCCCTGGCTGTTGAGGGCGAACAGGCCCAACATCACGAACCCCAGGTGGCTCACCGAAGAGTAGGCCACCAGCTTCTTCACGTCCTTCTGGGCGTAGGAAACCGCCGCGCCGTAGAGAATGCCGATCACCGCCAGCACGCCCATCACCGGGGCGGCCTGCCGGGCGGCTTCGGGGAACAGCGGCAGGTTGAAGCGCAGGAAGCCGTAGGTGCCCATCTTCAGCAGGACGCCCGCCAGGATCACCGAACCGGCGGTAGGCGCTTCCACGTGGGCGTCGGGAAGCCACGAGTGCAGCGGCCACATGGGCACTTTGATGGCAAAAGCCGCCGCAAAAGCGATGAACAGCCACAACTGCACGTCCGCCGGGATGCCGCCCTTCTCCACCAACGCCGGCACCGAGAAGCTGCCCTGCTGGATGCCCAGCCACAGGATCGCCAGCAGCATCAGGATCGAGCCGGCCATGGTGTACAGGAAGAATTTGATGGCCGCGTACATGCGCCGCGGGCCGCCCCAGATGCCGATCAGGAAATACATCGGCACCAGGGTGAACTCCCAGAAGACGTAGAACAGGAACAGGTCGAGGGCCAGGAAGACGCCCACCATGCCGACCTCGAGCAGCAGGAAGAAGGCCAGGAACTCCTTGAGCCGCTCCTCGACCGCTGACCAGGTGGACAGGATGGCGATCGGCATCAGGAAGGTGGTCAGCAGCACGAGCAGAATGCTCAGCCCGTCGACGCCCAGGTGGTATTCGATCGACCAGCCCGCCAGGCGGATCCACGGCGCCCGCACGACGAGCTGCAGCGCCGGGTTCGAGGCGTCGAACTGCGCCAGCATCGCCAGGGAGAAGCCGAAGGTCGCCAGCGAGGCGGCCAGCGCCGTCCAGCGCATGCCGTTCTTGGCGCCGCGCGGGAGGAGCAGGATCACCAGCACCCCGACCAGCGGGAAGAAGGTGACCAGGTTCAGGGTGGCGAACAGGAGATCCATGGCCATGCCTCAGCTCAGAGATCGGACTAGGAAGAACGACAGCATCAGCACCACGCCGGCCAGCACATAGACGGCGTAGTTGCGCACGTAGCCGGACTGCATGCGGCGCAGCCCGCCACCGATGTCGGTGACCCACCGGGCCAGGGCCGCCGAGGCGCCGTCGATCACCGGCAGATCGAATCCTTCGGCCAGCCAGCGCGTGCCCCGGCGGAAGCCGGCGGCCAGCACCGAATCATGGAACCAGTTGTGCCAGAAGATCGTGTCCACCTGATGGGCCAGCCAGGCGGACAGGCGCACGTAGCGGCGGAGGACCAGCCACTCATAGAACTCATCGACCCACCACTTCTGGTTCAGCGCCTGGAACAGCCCGCCCAGCGGCGCGGCGATGGGATCAGGCTGGTTCTCCGCCAGCGGCCGCCGCCCGTAGATGCGCCAGGCGAGGGTGATGGCCGCCAGCGCCAGGGCCGTCGAAACGCCGGCGACGAGCCAGCTGAACTCCGGCGCCTTCTCCGCGCCCAGCGTGTGCTCCAGCCAGTGGCCGAGCGTGTGCAGGCCGGGCAGGTTGAGCGCACCGCCGAGGAGCGAGAGCGCCGCCAGCGCCACCAGCGGCAGCACGATCAGCGGCGGGTTCTCCTTCGCGTGGGCGGCGGCGGTCGAGCGCGGCTTGCCGAAGAAGACCATGAACACCTGGCGGCCCATGTAGAAGGCCGTCAGGAAGGCGGCCGCCGTCAGCAGGACGTACACCGGCAGGTTCGTGTGCTGCGCCTCCAGCAGGATCTCATCCTTGGAGAAGAAACCCGCCAGCGGCGGGATGCCGGCCAGCGCCAGCGCCCCGATCAGGTAGACCGTGAAGGTGGCCTTCATGCGCGTGCCCATGCCGCCCATATTGCGCATGTCCTGCGGGTCGAAATGGCCGCCATGCGCGTCCCCATGCCCGTGCGTGGCGGCATGGTGGCCGTGCTCCACGCCCAGGATGACCGAGCCCGAGCCCAGGAACAGCAGCGCCTTGAAGAAGGCGTGCGTCACCAGGTGGAACATGCCGGCGACGTGGGCCCCCATCCCGACGGCCGCCACCATGAATCCCAGCTGGCTGATGGTCGAGTAGGCCAGCACCTTCTTGATGTCGAACTGACCCACGGCGATGGTGGCGGCGAAGAAGGCCGTGGCGGCGCCCACCAGGGCCACCACCGAGGACGACACCGGCGCCAGATGGAAGAGCACATGCGTGCGCGTGATCATGTACACGCCGGCGGTGACCATCGTGGCGGCGTGGATCAGCGCCGAGACCGGCGTCGGGCCGGCCATGGCGTCCGGCAGCCAGACGAAGAGCGGGATCTGCGCCGACTTGCCCGTGGCGCCCAGCAGCAGGAAGAGCGTGATGAGCGTGACCGCCAGCCCGGCCTCCGGCCCGGCCGCCTCGGCGTGCTCGAAGACCGTCTCGAAGGTCAGGCTGTGGAAGTTGGTGTAGGCCAGGAACATGGCGATCAGGAATCCGAAGTCGCCGATACGGTTGGCGACGAAGGCCTTCTTGCCCGCCAGGGCGTTCCCGATGCCGTCTTTGCCTTTCTCGTACCAGAACCCGATCAGCAGGTAGGAGCACAGCCCGACGCCCTCCCAGCCGACGAAGAGCGTCAGGAACGAATCGCCGCTGATCAGGATCATCATGGCGGCCACGAACAGGTTGAAGAAGATGAAGAAGCGCGTGTAGCGCCCCGGGTCGCCCTGGAAGCGAACGTCGTCGTGCATGTAGCCGGCGGCGTAGATGTGGATCAGCGTACTGACCCCGGTGACCATCAGCATCATTGTCACCGACAGCGTGTCGACCTGGATGGCCCACGGGACGCTCAGCTCGCCGATGGTGATCCAGTCGGCCACCAGGACGCGGGCGCCCTCGGGGTGCTCCAGGAGCGCCAGCCCCTGCAGGACGGCCACGCCGAAGGCCAGCGCCACGGCGGCGCTGGCGACGAAGCCGGTGAAGCGCTCGCCCAGCCGCCGCCCCAGCACCAGGTTGACGAGCAGACCGGCCACCGGGAAGGCGATGATCAAGGGCACCAGGCCGAACCACCCGTTCACGGCCGCCTCACTGAACTGCATACGCTGCCTCCGCCCCGATCAGCCCTTCAGGCTGCTCACCTGGTCGACGTCGATGCTGTGTTTGGCCTTGAAGATGGTCACGATCAGCGCCAGGCCGACGGCCACCTCGGCCGCCGCCACGGCGATGACGAAGAAGACGAAGACGTGGCCGCTGACCTGCTGCTGCGCCCGGGCAAAGGCAATGAAGGCCAGGTTGGCGGCGTTGAGCATCAGCTCGACGGACATGAAGGCGATGATGGCATTGCGCCGGATGAGCACCCCCACCACCCCCAGCGTGAAGAGCACGGCCGAGAGCGCCACCACGTAGTTGGTCGGAATGTTCATCGCCCCTCCGTGCGCTCGTCGCGCGTCAGGACGATGGCGCCCACCATGGCCGCCAGCAGGAGCGTCGAGACGGCCTCGAAGGGCACCATGTACTCGCTGAACAGCACCCGGCCCACGGACTGCGGGCTGCCGAAGCCCTCCAGCAGGGCCGTGGCGGTGAGCAGCGTCCCGCGGCTGCCGGCCAGAAGGACGTAGCCCATCAAAGCGACCAGGGCGGCGCCGAGCACCAGGCTGACCGTTCGCTGCCACGGCAGGTCCGGGCCCACCGCCGCCTGCTGGCTCCCGAGGAGCATGATGACGAAGAGGAACAGCACCATGATGGCGCCGGCGTAGACCGTTACCTGCACCATGGCAATGAAGGCGGCGTTGAGCAGCAGGTACAGGATGGCGACGGTCACCAGGTTGAGCACCAGGAAGAGCGCCGAGTAGACGGCGCTGCGGCTGGCGAGCATCGCCACGGCTGTGGCCACCGCCAGCAGCGCCAGGGCCAGGAACAGGATCAGGTCAGGCGTCATGGGTCGCCTCAGGCTCCGTGGGCATCCCGCTCGAGGGAGGGCGGGGCACCCGGCTCACTTCGGGTCCTGCATCATTGGGATCGACCGGTCGAAGGTCCCGGGCTCGGTCGGCATGGGCGTCGTCCGGCCGCCGGGCGGCACGGGCACCAGCAGCATCTCCTTGGGATAGACCGCCTGTCGGCGCTCGGTGAACGACAGCTCGTAGTTGTGCTCCAGGACGATGGCCTCGGTCGGGCAGGCATCCTCGCAGAAGCCGCAGAAGATGCAGCGCAGCATGTTGATCTCGTAGGTGCTGGCGTAGCGCTCGCCGGGCGAGTAGCGGGCGGCGTCGGTGTTCTCGGAGGCCTCGACGAAGATGGCGTCGGCCGGGCAGGCTGCCGCGCACAGCGCACACCCGATGCACTTCTCCAGCCCGTTGTCGTAGCGTTTGAGCTCGTGGCGGCCGCGGAAGCGCTCACGCACCGGGCGCTTGATCTCCGGGTACTGGTAGGTCACCGGCTTCTCGAACATACTGCGCAGCGTGGTCCACATGCCGCGCGCCAGGTCGATCACCACCATGGCCTAGCCTCCCAACCCCAGCAGCACAACCCCCACGGCGGTGGCGGCGACGTTGAAGAGCGCCGCCGGCAGCATGATCTTCCACCCAAAGGCCATCAGCCGGTCGTAGCGGAAGCGCGGCAGGGTCGCCCGCATCCAGATCATCAGGAACAGGATCGCCAGGACCTTGGCCAGGAGGTAGATCGGCCCGAGCCACGGCACCTGATCCACGAACGGGCCCCAGTAGCCGCCCAGGAAGAGCGCCGCCCCGATGGCGCTGACGGCGATCATCTTGTCGTACTCGGCCATGAACAGCAGCGCGAACTTCATCCCCGAATACTCGACGTGATAGCCGGCCGTCAGCTCCTGCTCCGCCTCGGGCATATCGAACGGGGCGCGGTTGACCTCGGCCAGCGTGGCGATCAGGAAGATGACAAAGCCGATCGGCTGCACCAGCACGAACCACCAGTCGGCCTGGGCCTCGACGATGTCGCGCATGCTCATCGAGTTGGCCAGCAGGATCGGCCCGACGAAGGACAGGCCGAGCGCCAGCTCGTAGGAGACCATCTGGGCCGACGAGCGCAGGCCGCCCATCAGGGCGTACTTGTTGTTGGACGACCAGCCGGCCAGCGTGATGCCGTACACGGCGATGGAGGCGATGGCCAGGATGTAGAGCACGCCGACGTTGATGTCGTCGGCCAACCCCAGATGGATCGTCCGGCCCCCGATCGTCACCTCCGGGCCGAAGGGCAGCACCGCCAGCACAATCAGCGCCGGGACGACGGTGATGATCGGCGCCAGGATGAAGACCAGCCGGTCGGCCTTGTCCGGGATCAGCTCTTCCTTGAAGATCAGCTTGACGCCATCGGCCACCGGCTGCAGCAATCCCCACGGGCCGGCGCGGTTGGGGCCGATGCGCACCTGCATCTTGGCCAGCACACGCCGCTCGAAGAGCGTCAGGTAGGCAAAGCCGCCCAACAGGAAGAAGACGATGATGACCGACTTGATGAGCCACTCGAGGAGCAGGGTCGTGTTCATGGCGCCACCGGCTCCGACATCGGACTGACCTCGGCCCGGGCGGGTTCGTCGATCGGCAGGCCGACGCTGCGCGGCACGAGCGCCACCCCCGGCGGCACGCTCGAGTCCAGGCGCGCCGTGGCGGTGTGGCGTTGGCCGCCGAGCTCGATCTGCACCGGGTGGCCGGACTCGATGGCGCGGCGCCCGGCGTCGTCCGGATGGAGCAGGATCTCACGCGGCGCCATCCGCGCCTGGAGCAGCGTCGACGGCAGCAGCGTCGCCCCGCGGTCGAGCAGGCGCGCCACCGGCACCAGCAACAGCCCGGCGGCGGCGCCGCGCGCGGCTTGCGGCTCGCTCAGGTTGACCGCCAGGGGCTCGCCGCGTTCGGCGGCCGACGAGAGCGCCACGCCCAGCCCCTGCTTGTTCTTGTAGGCCGTCCCGCCCAGGTACAGGTCATCCCCGCCGGCCAGCGGCCACTGCGGCTCGACCTGCGCCAGCGTCGCGTAGGACACGCCGGCGTAGTCCGGCTGGTCCGCCGCCAGCGCTTGCAGCACGAGTGAGGCCACCTCGCCGAGGACGACCCCGGCGCGTTTGCCGATGCGGGCCAGGATCTCGAAATCCGGCAGCGTCTCGCCCACCGGCCGTACGGCCGGGTAGAAGCGCTGCACGCGCCGCTCGCCAGTGGTGTAGCAACCCTCGCGCTCGATGAAGGATTGGGCCGGCAGGACTACGTCCGCCTGCTTGGCGGTTTCGGTCAGCCGCAACTCCTGGACCACCCAGAAACGGCCCGCCGGGAGTGAAGCCGCCAGCGAAGGATCATCGCCCAGCGGATCCGCCGCCATGACCAGCACGCCCTTGGCGGCGGCAAGCGCCTCGCGGACCTGTACAGGGTCGGGCCACACGCCGACATCCCAGGCGCCCTGCACGTTGCCCTGCGGCCAGACGGCCACCAGTCCGCAATCCGGTCGTCCAGCGTGGCCGGTGGCGGTGAGCAGGGTGTCGGCGGTACGCGCCACGGCCTCCGTGCCTTCGAAGTCGAGGCCTTCCTGGCCGAAGAAGATCGCCAGGCGCTGGGCGGTCGCCAGGGCCGCCGCGGCCGCTTTCCCCTCGGCGGCGATCGAGTACTTGGCCAGGTCGGGCCGCGCCTGCACGGCGTTCAGCAGTCCGAGGAAGGTCGACTCCAACTGACCGTAGGCGCTGCGCACGACGTGGGTGGCGTAGGCGTCCAGCCGCGTCGGGCGCGCGTGGAGCACGACGAGCGTCGCCCCGCGCTCGGCCGCCTGCTTGAGGCGCAGCCACCACAGCGGCGCTTCCTGATGCAGGTCCGAGGCGACCACCAGCACGGCGTCGCCCCGGCCGAAGCGGCCCAGGTCGGCGTCGCTGCCCATCCCCACCTTCTGCACCCACTCGCCCCCGGACATGGTCGAATGCAGGAACGTGTTTCCGCCCAGGGCTTCGACCAGTCGCCGGAAGTTGAACAGGTCCTCATTCGACGCCCGACCGCCGGCGATGCCCACCAGCGAGGTGTGCGCCGCCTGCAGGCCCTCGGAGGCGCGCGCCAGCGCCTCCTCCCAGGAGGCCTCCACCAGGGTGCCGTTGCGGCGCACGAGGGGGCGCGTCAGGCGTCCGGCGTCTGAGGCGAAGGCATGCCCGAAGCGGCCCTTGTCGCAGATCCACAGCTCGTTGACGGCTTCGTTCTGACGCGGCATGACGCGCTTGACGACTTCGCGCCCGCCCGACTTGGCCTCGCGGCGCGTGTTGAGCGTCAGGTTGCATCCCACCGGGCAATGCGGGCAGATGGAGGCGGCGCTGTTCATCTCCCACGGCCGGGCGCCAAAGCGGAAATCGGCCGTCGTCAGCGCGCCCACCGGGCAGATGTCCGTCGTGTTGCCCGAGAAGACGGAGTCGAAGCCCGGCTCGGAGAAGGTGACGATTTCGAGCTTGCGCCCCCGCTCGTAGAACCCGATCACCGGGTCGCCGGCGATCTCCTCCTGGAAGCGCACGCAGCGGGCGCATTGGATGCAGCGCTCACGGTCCAGGAAGATCAAGTCGCCCAGCGGAACCTTCTTGGCCAGGTGTTGCTTGTCGTCGTAGACGAAGCGGCTGGTCCCGGCTCCCTGAGTCATCGTCTGGTTCTGAAGAGGGCACTCGCCGCCCTTGTCGCACACCGGGCAGTCCAGCGGGTGCGAGGTGAGCAGGAACTCGACCACCTGCCGGCGGCCCTCGCGCGCCAGCGGACTGTCGACGCGGATCTCCCAGCCGTCTTCGACCGGCGTGGTGCAGGCCGTCTCGAGCTTGCCGGCGAACTGCATCACCGGCTGGCCGCGCTCGTTGCGGATCACCTGGCCGGTGGCGCGGTCACGCTGCGGCCGTCCGACCTCGACCAAGCACATGCGGCACATGCCGACAGGCTTCATCTTCGGGTGGTAGCAGAAGACCGGGATATCGATGCCGAGCTTCTTGGCGGCGTCGTCGATCAGCATGCCTTTCGGGACGCTGACCTCGCGGCCGTCGAT
>DYJB01000314.1 GCA_020723365.1 Candidatus Aquidulcis sp.
TGCGTTACAAGTACGCTTGCCGGCAGTGCCAGGGACACGTCAGCGTCGGGGCGCTGCCGCCCCGGCCGCTGGACAAGGGTGTGCCGGGGCCGGGCTTCCTGGCCCACCTGATCACGAGCAAATACGCGGACGCGTTGCCGTTGTACCGCCAGCAGCAGATCTATCGCCGGTACGGCCTGGAACTGCCGCGTTCGACGCTGTGCGGCTGGGTGGATTACGTGGCCACGACGCTGGCGCCGATCGTGGCCGCCATGAAGCCGTGTGTACGGAGTTCGCGCAAGATTCATACGGATGATACGCCGATCACAGTGCTGGACCCGAGCGTGAAGCCGGTCGGCTCGCGGCGGGGGTACATGTGGGTGTACATCGGGGACCGGGACGACGTCGTGTTCGAGTACACCAACTCGCGCAAACGAGACGGGCCGGAGTCGTTCCTGAAGGGCTACCGCGGGTATCTGCAGGCCGATGCGTTCGCGGGCTACAATCGGATCTGCGCTGGGGGTGAGGTGACCGAAGTGGCCTGCTGGGCGCACGCCCGGAGAAAGTACTTCGAGGCGCAGGGCTCGCACGGCCCCGAGGCGCGCCGCGTGCTCAGACTGATCGGCCGGCTGTACTCCGTGGAGCGGCGTGCGAAGCGGCTGGGGATTGCGCCGGAGCGTTTGCTGGCCTGGCGGCAGCGCCACTCCCGTCGGCGTCTCGCGCAGCTGCGGGCCGAATTGGACCGCCTCTCGCTGGTCGCGTTGCCGCGCGGCGCCCTGGGCGAAGCCCTTGGCTACACGCTGAACAACTGGACGGCGCTGACCCGCTACACCGAGGCGCCGTTCCTGGCGATCGACAACAATCACTCGGAGCGACAAATCAAGCAGCTGGTGATCGGTCGTAAAAACTGGCTGTTCGCGGGCAGCGAAGCCGGCGCCGAGAGCGCGGCGGTTCTGTACAGCCTGGTCGTCTCCTGCAAACTGGCCGGCGTCGACCCGTTCGTTTACTTCCGTGACGTCCTGCTGCGCATCCACACCCATCCCGCCGAGCATATTGCTGAGCTCATCCCTCGCGAATGGAAGACCCGCTTCGGCCCCGCCACGGCCCCGCAGACTCAATCCGCCGCATAGACCCCCGCTGAACC
>DYJB01000134.1 GCA_020723365.1 Candidatus Aquidulcis sp.
CAGAAGCCATGAGCCTGTTTGGAAAGATCCTCACTGCACTAGGCATCAAGAAAGCCGACGAGAAGCCCGCCGCCGCGCCGAAGCCTGCCACGGGCACCGCTGCCGGGAAGGCGCCGGGCGCTGCGGCCGCCGCCGCACGGGACAAGCTCGACATGCCCGGCAAGCCGCCCGCGCCGACGGCCGTCCCGGTCGTTGACGTCGTCGCCAAGCTCGAGGGCCTGGCCGCCAAGAATCCCCAGAAGCTCAACTGGAAGGTCTCGATCGTCGACCTGCTCAAGCTGCTGGATATCGACAGCAGCCTGGAGGCGCGCAAGGACCTGGCCAAGGAGCTCGGCTGCCCGGCGGACCTGATGGGCGATTCGGCCAAGATGAACGTCTGGCTGCACAAGACCGTGCTCCAGAAAATCGCCGCCAACGGCGGCAATATCCCCCGGGAGCTGCTCGACTAGCTCCCTCCGATCCTGCAGGGGCCGGGGCCGACGGGTATGGCCCAGGCGCTGTCCTCATGCACTGAATCAGCGTGGGCTCGTGATCGAGCCCACGCTGCTGTTCCCCACGCGAACCCCCTTCCGCCCGGCGCCAGTCTCCTCCCATCCACCCCACGCACGCCCCGCGCGCCTCGATCAGGAGGCCGACTCGAGTCGATCCTCGCCGCTTTCCGGCCCATCGCCGCGCGGCCCCCAACGCGAACCAGCCTCGCGGCGCGCTGAGCTATACTGGCCTTCCAGTCCCGCACCGCGCCCTTCCGTCGGGACCAGTCAGGAGGTCAGCGTATGGACGCCTACACCCGCCTGGCCCGCCATCTGGACGCGCTGCCCAATGGCTTTCCTCTCACCGAGAGCGGCGTCGAGCTCCGCATCCTGGCGCGCATCTTCTCGCCCGAAGATGCCGAGCTCGCCTCCCGGCTGCGCCTGACGCTGGAGACACCGGCGCAGGTCGCCGACCGGCTTGGCGGGGATGCGCGCGAGCTGGGACACCGGCTGAAGGACATGGCCCGGCGCGGCCAGATCGCCGTAGCCCGCACCGACCAGGGTCTGGCCTACGGCGACCTGCCCTTCGTCTTCGGCATTTACGAGAACCAGGTCGGGACACTCGATCACGAGTTCGCCCAGCTCTTCGAGGACTACTACCGCGAGGCTTTCGGCCGCGAGCTTGCGCGCCAGCCGCAGATCCACCGAGTCATCCCGGTCGAGGAAGCGGTCGAAGCCGGCATCGAGATCCGCCCCTTCGAAAGCGCCGCCGGACTGCTTGCCCGGGCGAAGGCCTGGGGAGTTCTCGACTGCATCTGCCGCAAGCAGAAGTCGCTCCTCGGCGAGGCGTGCGAGCATCCAGTGGACGTGTGCATGGCCTTCAGCACGATGCCGGGCGCCTTCGATCGCAACCCGGTCATCCAGGCGCTGTCGCTGGAGCAGGCGCAGGCCGTTCTGCGACGCGCCGCCGAGGCCGGGCTGGTCCATTCCGTGTCCAACAGCCAGCGCGACGTCGGCTACATCTGCAACTGCTGCACATGCTCGTGCGGGATCCTGCGCGGCCTGGCGGAGCTGGGCATCGCCGATGTGGTCGCCCGATCGGCCTTCGTGATGCGGGTCCAGGAGGACAACTGCGTCGGCTGCGACCTGTGCCTGGAGCGCTGCCAGTTCAGAGCCATGACCCTCGACGGCGTCGTGCACATCGACGCGGGCCGCTGCGTCGGCTGCGGCGTGTGCGCCCTGGCCTGCCCCGAAGGTGCCCTGCTGCTGGTGCGACGCGAACAGCCCGAGCCGCCGCCACTGGACGAAGCCGAGTGGCGTCGCAAGCGGGCCGCGGCGCGGGGCCTCGATCTCCAAGCCGTACTCTGAGCAAGGCAGGCTGGGTGCGTCGCGCCGCCCGGCGATCCGGAACGCCGGCTGGCGGGAGCACGTCCCCGGAAGGCCGGTCCGCAATGTCGCGCGGGCTCCGGTCCCGTGCCCCCTTCGGCGACCCTTTGCTGCAGCGATCGTCTCCCCCCGAATGCGCGTGGACGAAAGCCAGCTTGCCGCTCGGGTGACACTGGGTCCGGCGCCGCCTCGGAGCGCCGCCGGGCAGGCCGCTCTGTGCCTTGACCGCCGGCCGGGGAACTATGCCCAAGAAGGGGGCACGAATCGGTGAGAAGCTCCGAGGGCGCGCGCGTATGGGCTACGGCAGAACCGGTCGTGCGCTCGATGGGGGAGACTCCATCCCATGCGCCGCGAGCAAGGTGGGGCTTGGCGACGACCTCATCCCCGGTGAGCGGCGGAAGCCCGGGCGTTGACCGCCTGCCGGACACCGAGACGCCCGCTTCGCCCCTGGGAGCGGGACCAATGGCCGGCATGATCACCTTCGCGCGAGGGAATGTATCGCCGGGGCGGTTGCGCACGCCCGGCCGCAGGCGGCGGCTGAGGCTCACGACCCTTTGAGGTAGCGGTCGAAGAACTCGATGCTTCGCTGCATCGCCACAGCGAACGGCTGCGACAGGTTGTGATCGGCGCCCGGGTAGACGAAGAGCTCGACCTCACCGCCGACCTGCCGGATCTGCTCGAAGAGGGTTTCGGAGAAGGCCAGCGGCACGCTGGTGTCGGCGGTGCCGTGGTGGAGCTGTATCGGGCCCGAGAGGTCCTGCAGATAGGCGTTGGCTGAAATCGAATCCCAGAAGGCGGGGTTGGCCTCGGGCGAGCCGAACTCCTGCGCCAGGCCAAAGCGCCAGCCCCGCGTCGGCACCGGCGTGCCTCCCGGCGTCGGCGTCGGGCGCCAGCGGGTCGCCAGATCGACGTACGAGCCGACCACCCCGGCCCAGATCACTCCGGCGCGCACTCCCGGGTCGATGACCATCGAGCGCAGCGTGATGTAGCCGCCCATCGAGTGCCCCCACATGCCCACCCGCGCAGGGTCTGCCTGCGGGAAGCGGCGCAGCGAGGCCGCGGCGTTCAAGACGTCGATGACGTAGTCGGGCGCGCCGTAGGCGCCGCGGGCCTCGCCGTCCGACCGGTCGTGGCCGCGGTAATCGGGGCGGAAGACGATGTAGCCATGGCCGGCCAGGCTGTTGACGTAGGCGACGTAGCGTTCGGTGGTGCGGTACTCGTCCGGCGGGATATAGCCATGGTTGAAGACAATGGCCGGCCAACCTCCCGCCGGCGGCTCACCAAAGGGGACGGTCAGCAGGGCGTAGATGCGCAGCCCCTCCGAGAAGTAGGAGGCTCGAAAGCGCTCGAAGTTGGGACCGGGATCCAACCGTTCATCGAGGATGATCTCGCTGCCAGGGTAGCTTCGCTGGCGCATCGATTCGATCGTCAGCGGGTGGAGCGTCGGCGTCCGGCTGGACGTAGGGCTCGGCGTCGGGCCGGTCGTCGAGGTGGGGCTGGGGAGCTCCAAGGGCTGGGGGTAAGCGGTCGGAGCTTCGGCGAGCGGAACGGTGGACCGAAGGCAGGCGGAGAGGCCAAGGGCCACGCACGCCACCGCGATCATTGCTCGCCAGCCGGACCGGAATTCACTCGTGCTCATATCCGACCATTCTAATCCACATCTCGTGGCCACTTCCGCAGCTTTCCGTTCCTTGGATGCGGGCATGCATCAAGCGCCGCACGGGCGCGACCGCTGATTGCCGACAGTCCGAGGTGAAGGAGAGCGGAGCGTCATGCGCGCTGGCCTGACGTCCATGGCGACGAGCGAGGGATCCAACTTGGGATGGCGAGTGACCGGCCCACGATGCCCCGCGCGGGGAGGCTGGACGGAGCGTCCATCGGATCGGAGTCCGACTGCGCCACCCTGGATTCACAGACCGCGTCAGGCGGAAGCGGTTGCGGAATCCTGCACGCAGAATCGTCCTCCCGGCGACGCGCACACCCTGCGACCGGCCAGTATTTCGGACCGCAGCGCGACCAGGTCACTGACTGGCTGGCCTATCGGGCTCGAGGGGCGGGCGGCCGACATCCCCGGAGACAGCGGGACGAGAGTCCTGATTGCCCCCGACCTGCGCTTGTGTTAGATTCGGAAAGAAGCGCCGCACAAACGGTGGCGTTGCTGCGGCACAGCAAGGAGGCGCATGGCGAGTACCCCCCGGCAGTCCCTCCCCGACGACTTCGCCTCGGGAGCGGCCTGCGCCGTCTGCGGCGCTGCGGCGCTGAAGGTTGCCCACCTCAAGTCCTTCCCCGACTACGTGGCCTGCGATGCGTGCAAGGCGTCGTTCGTCGCCGAGGACGGCGGCGAACGCGTGCTCTACGGCAACATCCCGGAGGCTTACCCCCAGGCGCGCAGTCTGGCGCTGCGCAAGTGGGCGACGCTGGCGCAGGTGGAAGCAGTGGCGCAGGCAGAACGGCCGGCGCCCGTGTCGCCCAGGCCCGTGGCCGTGCCGATCCCGAGCGAGCCCGAGATCGATCGCAATGCATCGCTCCGGGCAGCGGCATCGGCGGCCGTACCGATCCCCACGCAGCCGGAGATCGCCCCTCCGCCCATCCGAGCCGTCCCGCTGGACTTCGAAGAGGAACTCGAGGTGGAAGCGGAGCAGGATGAGGAAGAAGAGGGAATCCCTGCCGAGCTGGAGCGTGATGCCCCGCTCGGCCGCCTCTCGCGCTTGATGGCCGGCGCACCCGAGCCCGAGCCGATGTCCGATTGGGCCGGATCGCTGGTGCCTGAACGAATGCCGACGTCACCACCACCCGAAGAAGCCATCCCACCATCCGCCTATGCCGTGGCTCCCGCCTCGGCCGCCGCCCCCAAGCCCGTTGCGGCGCCGCCCCCGCCTGCGCAGCCGGCGGCGCGCCCGCCCGATCCCATCCCGGGACAACGCTTCCGCGTGCAGGTACGCGGCGAGCGGGTGGTCTTCCCCATGCAGACGTGCGCGCACTGCACGCACTCACCGGCTCCCAACCGCCTGACGGTCGTCGCCTCGGTGGCGCAGGGACAGGCCGTTGGCCAGCGGCGGCTCACGCGCTACAGCGTGCCGCTGTGCCGCGCCTGCTACCAACGCGCAAAGACGCGTACGCCCGAGGCCAACAACGCACGCTTGAACGCCCACCTGGTATCCGCCCTTGTGGCGCTGGCCCTTCTGGTCCTCGCCTTGGGACTGCGCTTGATCGACCCGGCGACGCTCGGCATGGGCGCGGCAGCGCTGTTCGCCCTGATCCTGGGGGTGCTCGGCTACGCCCTACCGGCGACCCTGCTGCTCAGGCGCACCGAGCGACTGCCGGCGCCGGAAGACGCGCGCTACATCCGCACGACGCTGCTGATCCCGGACGACTCGCAGGGCCTCGAGCAGGCCTTCGAATGGCGCAACGCTCGCTACGCCGAGCAGTTTCAGCAGGTCAATCAGCCGCGCTCGCTATCCGGCGTCGTGGCTGTGAAGGATCGCACCCCGGTCGCCTGATCCAACCTGAGTCGCTGTCATCGCAGGGCCCGAGAATCCTTCTCGCACCCCGTTCGGAGGGGTCCTCTGCGCGTGGATCGCGATCGGCCCGTGTTCCAGCCGCAGCGCTCGCAGCAACGCTGATCCGCTGAGGCGCAGGCCGAGGGGGAAGCCGAGGCCTGCGCCTTGGCGGCCAACCGGCGCGGTTTGTTGTCGCCGGGCTCCTGTGCTAAAGTCGGGTTCGCATGGGCCTGCCACACTATCAGCCTGGAATGCCGATCTGCCCGCTGTGCGGCGGGCCGATGGAGCCGCGCCCGAGTCTGGACGGCGACGGCTGGGTGGCGCTGTGCCCCCGGTGCCCCAACGCCCCGCTGATCCCGCTGCGGGCGGCGCCTGCGCCCGATCCGCTGGCGCGCGACCAATCGACGGCGCGTTTCAAGAAGCTGACGCAGCCGTTCGGGGCGACGCGCCCGGGCAGCTGGCCGGAGGCGCTGCTCGAAGACCTGCCGGAGGAGGCGCGCCAACTGCTGCGCCGTCGGCCGCCCACCCCCGGCGTGCATGGCACGGCCCAGCTGCGCGAGGACATGGCCAAGGCGCTGCGCGACCAAGGCTACGTGTTGAGTGAGGACGCCCGCGGGCTGCGTATCAGCGGGGCGCCGGTGGTGCGCGGGCGGACCACCGGCGAGCTTTCGGTGAGCGACGTGATCCGCATGGCCTCCGACCTGGGCGGAGCGCTGCCGGCCGAGAAGCGCACGCACTGCCCGAAGTGCGACGCCGTCGTCGCCAGCGACGCCGGGCGCTGCCCCTGGTGCGGGCAAGCGATCCCGCCTCCCACAAGCTGAAGCGTAGAGCCTGAGCACCCCGTTCGATGAGCGCCCGGCCGATGCGGGCGCTTCGTTTTTCGCTGACCCACGCGTGGGTTTGGGACGGGAATCACCCGCGCGTGGGAGAGCCCTGCGGGACCCGCCTGATATAATGCGCGATTGGCTCACCATCGCCTCGACTTCGCTGGGCAGGAAGGGCGGCATGCCGCAAGACAAGATCACGGTCATCGGCGCCAGGGTCCACAACCTGAAGAACCTGACGGTGGAGATCCCGCGCGACAAGTTGGTGGTGCTTTCGGGCATCTCCGGCTCGGGCAAGAGTTCGCTGGCCTTCGACACCATCTTCGCCGAGGGCCAGCGGCGCTACGTCGAGTCGCTCTCGGCCTATGCCCGCCAGTTCCTGGGACAGCTCGACAAGCCGGATGTCGATTCGATCGACGGGCTGTCGCCGGCGGTCTCGATCGACCAGAAGGGCGTCTCGCACAACCCGCGTTCGACGGTCGGCACGGTGACGGAGGTCTACGACTACCTGCGCCTGCTCTTCGCCCGCGTGGGCGTGCCGCACTGCCCGGTGTGCGGTCGGGAAGTGCGGCAGCAGTCGGCGGAGGAGATCGTCGACGCCATCGAGGCGCTGCCGGAGGGCACGCGTCTGCTCATCCTGGCGCCGCTGGTGCGGGGCCGCAAGGGGACGCACCAGAACGTGATCGACGACGCCCGCCGCTCGGGATTCGCCCGCCTGCGGGTGAACGGCCAGGTGATGGCGATCGAGGATCCGATCGAGCTCGACCGCTACAGGAATCACTCGATCGAGGCGGTGATCGACCGGCTGGTGCTGCGGCACGCCGCCGGCGAGGAGGCCGAGGCGGCCCGCACGCGCCTGACCGACTCGGTCGAGACGGCGCTGCGCTGGGGCAATCGCACGATGATCGTCTCGCCTCAGAAGGGCGAGGGCTCGAAGGGCGGCGCCGACCTGCTCTTTTCGGAGCTGCTGGCCTGCCCCGAGCACGGCACGACGCTGGCCGAGATCGAGCCGCGCACCTTCTCCTTCAACACCCCGCACGGCGCCTGCCCGGAGTGCCAGGGGCTGGGCATCAAGCTGGAGATCGATCCGGACCGGATCATCCCCGACCGCTCGCTGTCGATCGCCGAAGGGGCCGTGGCCGCCGGCGAATGGTCGAACCAGGGGCGCGACCGGCGCGGCTACTACTGGCAGCTGGTCGAGGCGGTGGCCGAGGAGTACGACATCGACCTGGACGCCCCGGTCGCCTCGCTGCCCAAGAAGAAGCTCGACCTGATCCTGTACGGCACGCAGGGCGAGCAGATCGCCGTCCGCTACAAGAGCCGCGAAGGGCGCAAGGCGACCTTCAAGACAGCCTACGAAGGCATCATCGGAAACCTGGAGCGCCGCTACCAGGAGACCCAGTCGGAGGACATGCGCTCCCGGATCCAGGAGTACATGTCCGAGCGCCCCTGCCCGCGCTGCGGCGGCAAGCGGCTGCGCCCCGAGGCGCTGGCCGTGACGGTGGATGGGGCCGGCATCATCGATGTCACCGGCTGGCCGGTGGTGCGGACGCTGGCGTGGGTCGAACGGCTGCAGAGCGCCGCCGGTCCGCTGGGCAAGCGCCAGAGCCAGATCGCCGATCGCGTGCTGAAAGAGATCCGCGACCGGCTGGGGTTCCTGGTGGACGTCGGGCTGGACTACCTGACCCTCGACCGATCGGCCGGTTCGCTCTCGGGGGGCGAGGCGCAGCGCATCCGCCTGGCGACGCAGATCGGCTCGCGCCTGATGGGCGTGCTGTACGTGCTGGACGAGCCCTCGATCGGGCTGCACCCGCGCGAC
>DYJB01000135.1:0-1042 GCA_020723365.1 Candidatus Aquidulcis sp.
GGCTTCGTCCGCCTCCCCGGGTACATGGATGCAGAGTACTACTACGCCACCTCCTCTCAACTGGCACAGGGCCGGGGATTCGTCGAGCCGTTCCTGTGGAACTACCTCGACGATCCTGTCGGTCTGCCGCATCCCTCACACCTGTACTGGATGCCTCTTTCCAGCCTGCTGGCCGCGGCCGGGCAGAGCTTGTTCGGAGCGGGGTTCCGCGCCGCGCAGCTGCCCTTCGTGCTCCTGGCGGGCGGGCTCCCGGTCCTGACGGCATGGACCGCGCTGAGGCTGGGTGCGGCCGCGCGCCAGGCCCTCCTTGCCGGTCTGCTGGCCGCCTTCTCGGGTTTCTACCTTCCCTTCCTGGTAACGACGGATGCCTTCGCCCTCTTCGCCTGGATCGGCACCCTGGGCTTCGTGACCGCCGCCGGCGCGGGGCGCAGCGGGCATCGCTGGCAGTGGATCGCGGCGGGCGCAATCGCTGGAGCGGGACAGCTGGCTCGCGCCGATGGCTTGCTCCTGCTGGCGCCCTTGCTCGGCCTGGCCCTGTTGAACCCCGGACGCCGTTGGATGGCTTTCGCGCTCGTCCTGACCGGCTGGGGAGCCGTGATGGCGCCGTGGTTGTGGCGCAACCTGATCGTCGCCGGCAGCCCGCTCTCTCCGGGCGGCGGGCGGACGCTCTGGCTGACTTCCTATGACGCGCTGTTCTCGTATCCGGCCACGAGCCTGACGATCCAAGACTGGATTGGCGAGGGGCTCGCTCCAGTCCTGGCTGCGCGCGCCCGCGCTCTTCTGACGAATCTGCAGGGCCTCGTGATCGTGACGGGTGGCGTCCTGCTTGGCCCCTTCATGGTCGCCGGAGCGTGACGGCGGCGCGGTCCGATCGTCGCCGCCTGCGCGGCCTACCTGGGCCTGCTCTTCCTCGTGATGACGCTCGCCTTTCCATATTCGGGCGCCCGCGGAGGCTTCTTCCACTCGTCTGCTGCGGTCCTGCCGGTGCTGTGGGCGCTGACGCCCATCGGGCTCGAGCGCGTCCTGGCGTGGCTGGCGCCCC
>DYJB01000135.1:1052-7880 GCA_020723365.1 Candidatus Aquidulcis sp.
TGCCGGTGCGATCAACAGCGACGACCCGGAATACATCCACCAGATGCGCGTCGCCGTGCGGCGGCTGCGCGCGGCCCTGCGCCTGTTCGCGCCACTGCTGGTCGCCGGCAGCATGGGGGTCAGTCTGTGGGCGGCCTGGGATCGCGCCGTCGCGGGCTGGCCCGAAGCGCCGCGATGGGAGCGGTCCCAGCGATCCATGGCGCGCGCAGCTCAGGCGTTGCGCGAACTGGGCGCCGCCCCCGCCGTTGTGGCCGTGAACAACCCGCCGGGTTTCTTCCTGGCCTCCGGCTTGCCTGCGGTCGTCATACCGAACGGCGATGCCAGCGTCCTGCAGCAGGTCATCCATCGCTATGACGTCGCCTGGGTCGTGCTGGACGTCAACCACCCCGCAGCGCTCGCTCCGCTCTACGCCGCGCCCGACTCGACGGACTGGCTCTCGCTGGAGGCGCAGGTCCAGGATGACGCCGGCTGGCCGATCTATCTCCTGAAGGTCGGGGGCTCGAGCGGGAGCGCCATCCCATGAGCGAGCGCGGGCGCGCGTGGATTCAGTTCCTGCTCCTGGTCATGCTGGCAATGCTCGTCATCCTGGCCTACGCAGCCTCCGCTCGCTCCTTGGCAGGGCTGGGGTTTCCGCTGGATGACGCCTGGATCCATCAGACGTATGCACGCAACCTGGGGCAGGGCGGTGAATGGGCTTTCGTGAGCGGGACCCCGAGCGGAGGCTCCACCGCCCCGCTGTGGACGGCTCTGCTTGCCGCCGGCTACGCCCTGGGAGTGGATCCGCTTGGATGGGCGTGGGCCTGGGGGGCGGTCTTGCTCGCGGTGCTTGCATGGGTCAGCTGGCAGTGGCTGGAGGCCCGTGCGCCTTCTCTTCACGGCCGAAGCTGGCTGGTCGCGGTGCTGGTTGTCCTTGAGTGGCATCTGGCCTGGGCCGGCGCCTCCGGCATGGAGACCCTGGCTCAGGCGGTGGTGGTCGTCGTGGTGCTCTATGCCGCCGAGCGACGCAGCTCCCCGTTCCTTCAGGGCCTGCTGGTCGGGGTGGGCGTGTGGGTTCGCCCAGACGCCACTATCCTGCTCCTGCCCGTGGCGTGGTCGCTCGCCTTCGCACCGCAGAGGTCGCTCCGAGCCGCGGCGCTGAGCATCCTGGCCATGGGGGCCGGCCTGGCGCTCCTGGCCGTGCCCTACCTGGCCTTCAACCTGCGCTTCAGTGGGGAGATCTGGCCGAGCACCTTCTACGCCAAGCAGGCCGAGTACGCTTCGCTGCTCCAGCAGCCGCTGGCGCTCAGGCTCTTCCAACAGTGGGGAATTGGCCTGGTGGGGGCAGGGGCGGTGCTCGCACCCGGCCTGGCGATTACCATCGGACAAGATGTTGCCCGCCGGCGCTGGGCGCGCCTGGCGCCGCTGCTGTGGTGGCTCACCTTCCTGGCCGTCTATGCCGTCCGCCTGCCGGTGACGTATCAGCATGGGCGTTACGCCATGGTGGCGATCCCCGTCTTCCTGGTCCTGGGTTGGGAAGGGCTCCTGGGGACGCTCGTCCCGTTCGCAGCGCGCCTGAGGTGGGTGCTTTCACGCGCCTGGCCCATCGCGGCGGCAGCGGTCACCCTGACATTCCTCGTCCTCGGTGGCCGAGCCTACGCCCGAGATGTCGGGGTGATCAACACCGAGATGGTGACCACCGCCCGCTGGATCGCCGCCAACACGCCGCCGGACGCGTTGATCGCGGCTCATGATATCGGCGCCATCGGCTACTTCGGCGAGCGCCGGCTGATTGACCTGGCGGGGCTGGTGACACCGGAGGTCATCCCCTTCCTGCGTGATGAAGTGCGCCTGGCCGGCTACCTGGACGCCCGGGACGCCGACTACCTGATGACCTTCCCGGGGTGGTATCCCCATCTGGTCGCCGGCCGCGTGCCCGTCTACACGTCATCGGCCGTCATCAGCCCCGAGCTGGGCGGGGAGAACATGGCCGTGTACGGGTGGTGAGCGGCCCGCGTTCCCCCGCGACGAGTGCCTGTGCTATACTCGCCGCAATCGTTCCCCGGTAGGTGGCCCATGGAGACGATCGGACTCGTCATTGTCGATGACCACCCCCTGTTCCGCGAGGGGGTGCGAAACGTCATCAACGCCGAGCCCGATATGAAGGTCCTGGCGGAGGGCCTGACCGGCGACCAGGCACTTCCGCTGATCAAGGAGCACAACCCGCGGGTGTCCCTGATCGACGTCAACCTGCCGGGCATGAACGGGATCCAAGTTACGCGCCAGATCGTGGCCGAACGGCTGAGCACGACGGTGGTGCTGCTGACGGCCTACGACGATGTCGAGCAGATCCTGCACGCCTTTCGCGCCGGCGCAGCCGCCTACTGCTCGAAGGACATCCACGCCGGCAAATTGCTGGACGTGATCCGCCAGGTCTCGCGCGGCTTCTTCGTGGTCCACGACCAGGTCTACGACGCCGCCGGGCTGGAAGACTGGCTGTCCCACGGGGTCGAGTCGCAGCGGCGGCCGCACCTGGAGGGAGAGCAGGAGGCCTTTGCCCCGCTCTCGCCGCGCGAGATGGAGATCCTGCAGTTCGTCACCCGCGGCCTGAGCAACAAGGAGATCGCCGCCAAACTGGGGATCAGCCACCAGACGGTCAAGAACCACATGACGGCGATCCTGCACAAGCTCGACGTCGAGGATCGGACCCAGGCGGCCGTGTACGCGCTGCGGCACGGCTGGGTGCGGTTGCAGGACACGCGCAAATAGGCGGGAGGCGTCATGCCTGAGGCGGCCAAAGCCAAGGACAAGCCCAAAGAGAAGGAAAAAGAGCAGACGCCGCTGGACGTCTTCACCGAGTCCATTCGAGCCGAGCTGCAGCAGGTGCGGGCCGAGATGAAGGAGATCGGCCTGCTGGTGGAGCAGAGCCAGGGCGAGGTCGAGAAGCTCGTTCAACGCAACGCCTCCATCACCGCCCACGTGCACCAGCTCCAGTCGCATATCGATACCGTGCCGCGCGAGGACATCCGCAGCACCTACGAGGCGTCGCAGGATGCCCAGCAGCGCCTGTTCACCATGCGCGCTCAGCTCGAGAAGCTGCAGAGCGATCAGGCGCACCTCAAGCGCTATTCCGACACGCTGGCTCGCACCCTGCAGACGCTCGAGGGGGGCGTGACGTTGGAGCTGGCCGAGCACGAAGCGGCCCTGCCCATCAACAGCATCGAGCAGATCATCGAGGCCCAGGAGGAGGAGCGGCGCAAGATCTCGCGCCTGATCCACGACGGGCCGGCGCAGGCGCTGGCGAACTTCATCCTGCAGACCGAGATCGCCATGCGCCTGTTCGACATCGACGCCGAGAAGGCCCGCGCCGAGCTCAACAACCTCAAGGGCTCGGCTACCTCCACCTTCTCCAACGTGCGCGACTTCATCTTCGACCTGCGGCCGATGATGCTGGATGACCTTGGGCTGATCCCCACCGCCCGCCGCTACGTCGACGCCTTCAAGGAGAAGACGGGGCTCAACGTCTCGCTCGTCGTGACGGGCACGGAGCGGCGGCTGGAGTCCCACCGCGAGGTGCTGGTCTTCCGCGGCCTGCAGGAGCTGTTGGGCAACATCCGCGACCACGCCCAGGCCACGCAGGTCAAGGTCATCCTGGACGTCGACGCCCTGGTCGTGCGCGTGGTAGTGGAAGAGAACGGCCGCGGCTTCGACCCGGAGACCGTTCTGTCCCCGAGCGCCAAGGGGCGTGGCCTGCGCATCCTGAAGGACCGGGTGACCCAGTTGGGCGGGACGATCGAGATCGAGGCCTCCCCCGGATCGGGAAGCCGGATCAGCTTCACCATCCCGGCCGGTACCTGAGTAACACCCTGCCGCCTGCCTCCCCGGGCCGCCCGGGGAGCGACGGGGCGGGTCGACCCATCCCCCCGCCGACCTGTCCAGACGAGCCTCGGAAAGAGGTCCTATTGCCTCGCGACAGGAGCGGTCCGATAATGAGGCCAGCCTGCAACAGAATTGGGGCGATCCTGGAACGGAAGGGAGGTGAAGTCTATGCTGTTCGCACCGAAGGAAAGAGGCCAGGGTCTGGTCGAGTATGCGCTGATCCTCGTTCTTGTCGCCGTTGTCGTGATTGTCATTCTTGCGCTGCTCGGGCCCGCCATCGGCAACGTCTTCAGCAACATCGTCGGGAACATCTAGTTGCCGCCGGCGGGGAGCGAGGTTGGCCTCGACCCCCTGCCACATCCACGGGAGCCCTATCCTGGATAGGGCTCCTTGTGTCAGAGGCTCCGGGAGGCGTCAGGTGGGCCGCCGGCAGGTGGTCGACTTGACATTATTTTGCATGCCGGTATCATTCTTGCACGGTCGGGCTTGTTCAATCTCTTGGTTCGACGAGGAGGCACCATGCGCCGAGGCCGCACGCTTATCCTGATCGCCCTCATCCTGCTTCTGGGGGTGGCGGCGGCGTGGCTGTTTCTCAGAGGGAGGGGATCGGGCGGCGGTGGCGGAGCCCAGGCGACGCCCGCGGCCCTCGACCGACAGAACGTGGTCATCGCAGCCCAGGACATCTCGCGCGGCTCGGTCATTCCCGAGAACGCCGTCATCCTGGCTCCCTTCCCGGCGGACGCCGTCGTGGAGACGATGATCACCAACGACGTCAGCCAGGTGATCGGGCGCTACGCCCGCCAGGATATCGCCCGCGGGCTGCCCATCACGACCGGCATGATCACCAAGCAGGCCGGCGACCTGCTGGGCACCGGCTCGACGGCCGCCGTGGCGATCCCGCCAGGCTACACGGCCATCGCCGTGCCGCTCAATCGGCTGGCGGGCGTGGCGTATGCCTTGCGCGACGGGGATGCCGTGGATGTGATCGGCACGATGCTCATGGTGGACCTGGACGCGGACTTCCAGTCCATTCTGCCCAACCAGACACTGATTCTGCTGGGCAACAACGGTGGTCTCTTGACCGGGTACGCATGCTTCGAGCTCAAGGCCACCGACAAGGGCTTGGAGTGCACAAACCTTGAGTCGCCGCCGTTTGCCCGTGTCGACATGGAGGAGACCACCGGCACGCAGCTGTACAACAAGCCGTCCGAGTCGCAGCGGCCACGGCTGGTCACCCAGCGGCTGGTGGAGAACGCCATTGTGCTGCACGTCGGCACCTTCACGCTGCCGGGGGCTGAGAACCAGGCGGCGGTTGGGGCGGCTGCCGCGCCGGCGGCCGGCGCCCCGCCTCAGACCACCCCCGCCGCGCCCACCGGACCGACGGCCCCGGACATCGTGACCCTCATCGTCACGCCGCAGGACGCGCTGACCATCAACTGGGCCATCAAGTCCGGCATCGACCTGACGCTGACGCTGCGCGGGCCGAAGGACGACAGCACGACCGAAACGACCAGCGTCACCCTGAAGTACCTGGTCGACAACTACAACATCACGGTTCCCAGCAAACTGCCTTACGGGCTCGAGCCGCGGCTGACGTCGCCGATCGACCCGGTGCTGCCGAACGACAAGCCGGCGCCCACGCCGGCCGCCAACTAGGGGAGAGCCTGAGCAACCGGAGCCGCTGCGCGCATGCCTGATGCACCGAGCGCCACCATCCGCGTCCTGATCGTCGACGATATCGCCGAGACGCGGGAGAACATCAAGAAGCTTCTGCAGTTCGAAGCCGACATCGAGGTGGTGGGCGGAGCGCGCAGCGGCGCCGAAGGCATCCAGCTGGCGACCGAGACCCGGCCCCATATCGTCCTGATGGACATCAACATGCCCGACATGGACGGGATCACCGCCACCGAAGGCGTGATCGAGCAGGTCCCGTTCTGTCAGGTCGTCATCCTCTCGGTCCAGAGCGAGCCGGACTACATGCGCCGGGCGATGATGGCCGGCGCCAAGGACTTCATCCCCAAGCCCCCTTCGGGCGATGAGCTGATCAAGACCATCCGCTTCCTGGGGGACCGGGCCAAGAAGGACGAGGAGCGCGCCCTCCAGGCGAGGCAGCCGGACTACCCGCCCGGCCCGCGCGGCTCGCGGGGACAGACGGGCCGGCTGCAGGGCAAAGTCCTGTCGGTCTACTCGGCCAAGGGCGGGGTGGGGTGCACCACGCTGGCGACCAACCTGGCCGTCGGGCTGCATACCGGCGAGACGCCGGTGGTCATCGTCGATACCAACCTGCAGTTCGGCGACGTCTCGGTCTTCCTGAATCTGCAGGTGAAGAACAGCATCGTCGACCTGGCCTCACGCGCCGAGGAGCTCGACAAGGAGTACGTCGACGAGATCCTGATGGCGCATCAGACCGGCATGCGCGTGCTGGCCGCCCCGCCGCGGCCGGAGATGGCCGACGAGGTGCACGCCGACCAGGTGCGGGCGCTGCTCAAGTACCTGAAGGGCCACTACGCCTACGTCGTCGTCGACACGCACTCGACCATGGATGACGTCACACTGGCGGTGCTCGAGACCAGCGACATGATCCTGGCCGTCGCCACGCCCGACATCCCGGCCATCAAGGACTCGAGGCTCCTGTTCGACCTGCTGGGTGTGCTCGAGATTCCCAAGGACCGCATCTTCTTCATCATGAACAAGATGGACCGCCGCACCGGCATCACGCCGGAGGCGGTGGCGGAGAATCTGCGCCGACCGGTCGACGCCGAGGTGCCGGCGGACGAGCGCACGATCACCAGCTCGATCAACAAGGGCGTGCCGCTGATGCTGGGCGACAAGAGCAAGCCGCCGGCCAAGAACCTGCTGGATATGGTCGGCCTGGTCAAGCAGCGGCTGGTGGCCGAGCCGCCCCCGGCCGAGGACAAGCTGCCCGAGCAGCGCTCCAAGCTGTTCAGCCGCTGAGCGGGCACGGCGGGTAGG
>DYJB01000315.1 GCA_020723365.1 Candidatus Aquidulcis sp.
GGTCCGGTGGAGGACTCGGCCGAAGGCTGGGTGCGCTTCACCTATCCGGTGGTGGCGGACGGCATCGAGGTCGAGGGCGTCGAGCTGACCTTCGAGAAGGGGCGCGTGGTCAAGGCGACGGCGGCGAAGAACCAGGAGTACCTGGTGAGCCAGATCGACACCGACGCCGGCTCGCGCTACCTGGGCGAGTGGGCCATCGGCAACAACCGCCGCGTGACGCGCTTCACCAAGGACATCTTGTTCGACGAGAAGATCAGCGGCAGCTTCCATCTGGCGCTGGGTGCCGGCTACCCCGACACCGGCTCGAAGAACCAGAGTGGAATCCACTGGGACATGATCTGCGACATGCGCCAGGGCGGCCAGATCCTGGTTGATGGCGACCTGTTCTACGATTCGGGCAAGTTCACCATCTGAGGACACAGGCTGCGCCGAGCGCCCGGGGTCATGACTACCCGGGGCGCAGTTCAGGTCGTGTGGTTACCATTCGCCAGAGTCGGGATCGGGCGGAGCAGGGCGGCAGGCACCGGGCGCGACGGGTCTACGGCAGCCGCATCGACCGCCGTCTGGAGCTCGGCGATCTGAGCCCGCAGGCGGGCGACATCGACGCCGCGGCAGGTGTCCGGCAGGGGGTGGAGCCAGCGGCGCAGGCGCAGCAGCATCTTGCGTGCCCCGCGCAGGTTGCCACGCTGCAGGTGCAGGTAGGCGACCGCCAGTTGAAGCAGGAGGCGGTACAGACCTGCTTCCGGGCCCCGGGCATGAAGGACGGCCGCTTCGAGGACTTCGTGGGCGGCGAAGTAGTCCCCGCGTTGGACGAGCCGGATGCCCTCGATGACAGCCGGGTCCAAGGCCCCGCGGCAGGCCGCATCCATGCCGGCCCGATCAGCGGGCGGCGCCAGGTCGTCCAGAAGATCGGGGAGCGTCTCCAGGAAGGCGTCGCGTGGCTCAGCGCGCTGCGCGCCCAGGGCCCGGGCGTGTGCCAGGGCCTCGGACTCGGTGGGGGATGAGAAAGCCACGACCGGGATGTGGCGCGTGGCGGCCGACGTGCTCAGCACCTGGATCCAACGTTCCCAGGGATGAGAGGCCGACGCCAGG
>DYJB01000136.1:0-3085 GCA_020723365.1 Candidatus Aquidulcis sp.
GCTCGAGGTGCGCGACGACGGCGTCGGCTTCAACGTCGGCGCGGTGGACGCCACCTACTCCCAACGCGGCAGCCTGGGCATGGTCAACATGCGCGAGCGCGCTGAGCTCGTCGGCGGCAGCCTGCGGGTCGAGTCGGCCGAAGGTCGCGGCACCGCCGTGACGCTGACGCTGCCCGCCCGGCCGCCGGCGCCCGCCGGGTAACCAAGCGGGCCCCTCCGCCGTCCAATCGGGGCTGGCAGCCCGCCGCTGCCTCCACACGACGGGCCCGTCTTCCGGCCAGTTCAGGTCAACGGGGCGCCAGTTCCCAAGGCCGGGGAGGCGGGACAGGGCGGTCGTCGGGAGTCGCTCCCCGTGTTGGCTGGCGGGAGTTGCCGAGCGAGCCGTGCGCCGGTCCCTGCCGTGAGCGTGAAGGGATCCGATGCCTGCTGCCCATCGACGCTTTCAGCCGCAGCGCCTGGCCTGGTTTCTCTCCGGGCTGTTCTGGCTGGCGTGGCTCGGCTACGAGGATCGCGGGCTGACAGCCGTCGTGCTGCTGGCGGGCTGCCTTGGCGCCGCCTTGGGGCTGACGGGCTGGGCGCGGTGGGGAGAGGTTCAAGCCGGATGGCGGCCGGCCGCTGTGCGCGGCGCCCTCCTGGGAGTGGTGGCCGGCGCGAGCGTCGCGCCGCTGGCGGCGCTGCTCATCCTGGTGAAGACCTCGCTGCACGCGCACCCGGTCCCCGATTTCACCGCCGCGGATCTGGGACGCGTGCTGAGCGTGTGGCCGGCGTGGACGGGGGCCGGGATGCTGGCCGGGCTGGCCGGCGCGGGGCTGGCGGCCGAACGTGCCCGGCCGCCGGGCGCCCCGTCCGTTGTGGCTTACAATCGTCACCTCGCAGGTGGGAGAGAGATGGCTGGATCGACGGTCGATCAGGTCTACCTGTGCCCCCGCTGCCTTGACTCGCAGGCCTCGGCGGGGGTTTGCCCGCGCTGCGGGTTGGAGCGCCTGGGCTGCCGCCCCGGCGACCCGGACGATCCCTGCCGACGGCCGCTGGTGGATGCCGCCGGGCAGGTGCGAACACGCGCCCCGCTGTGGTGGCTGCGGCAAACGGTTGGACCGCTGACGCGCTTCCTGGATCCCGGAACGGAGAAACGCCCATGACGAAGGAGAAGGTCATCATCATCGGCTCGGGCCCGGCGGGGCTGACGGCGGCGCTGTACACGGCGCGGGCCGACCTGCGGCCGCTGGTCATCTCGGGCAACCAGCTGGGTGGCCAAATCTCGATCACCAGCGAAGTGGAGAACTACCCCGGCTTCCCCGACGGCGCCACCGGTCCGGAGCTGATCGAGAAGATCCAGAAACAGGCCGAGAAGTTCGGCACCCGCGTGCTGATCGACGAGGTGACCGAGGTCGATCTGCGCGGCGGGCCGCCCTTCCGCCTCAAGACGCACGCGGAAAGCTACGAGACGGAAGGACTGATCATCGCCTCCGGCTCGTCGCCGCGCCGGCTGGGCGTGCCGGGCGAGGAGCAGCTCATCGGGCGGGGCGTCTCGTTCTGCGCCACCTGCGACGGCTTCTTCTTCCGCGGCAAAGACGTGGTCGTCATCGGCGGCGGGGACAGCGCCCTGGAGGAAGGGCTGTTCCTGACCAAGTTCGCCACGCGCGTGCGGGTCATCCACCGCCGCGACGAGCTGCGCGCCGGCGAGACGCTCAAGAAGCGCGCCGCCGCCAACGACAAGGTGAGCTTCATCTGGGACAGCGTGGTCGAAGAGGTGCGCGGCAACGGCAAGGTCGAGGGCGTGCGGATCAAGAACGTCAAGACCGGCGCCGCCAGCGAGCTGCAGACCGACGGCGTGTTCATCTTCGTCGGCCACTACCCGAACTCCGAGCTGTTCAAGGGCCAGCTGACCATGGATGATCACGGCTACCTGATCGCCGACAGGCTGATGATGACCAGCGTCCCGGGCGTCTTCGCCGCCGGCGAGATCCAGGACCCGGTCTTTCGCCAGATGGCTTCGTCGGTGGGGCAGGGCTGCGCGGCGGCCATCAGCCTGGAGCGCTGGCTGGCGGCGCGCGAGTAGAGCATGCCGCACGCAGCCGGAGTAGGCTACAGGCGGCACAGCGGCGGGACCCCGGCGGCGGCACGACCGCCGCTGGTCCTGGTCCACGGCGCCGGCGGAACGCGCCTGCACTGGCCCCCCACGCTGCGGCGATTCCCCGGGGCCGACGTGTACGCGCTCGACCTGCCCGGCCATGGCGAGGCGCCCGGCCCCTGGCAATCAACGATCGAAGGCTACCGCCAGGCCATCGTCGAGTGGATGCGGGCCCTGGATCTGCCTCCGGCGGTGGTGGTGGGGCACTCGATGGGCGGGGCGCTGGCGCTCTCGCTGGCCCTCGACGCGCCGGAGCGGACGGCCGGGATCGTGCTGGTAGGGAGCGGCGCCCGGCTGCGCGTCCACCCGCTGCTGCTGGAAGCTGCGGCCTCCGGCGGAATGCCCACCGAGAGGCTGGCGACGCTGGTCTCGTGGTGGTACTCGCCGAACGCCCCGCCGCGGCTTCAGGCGTTGGCGACGCGCGCCGTGGCAGCCACGAACATGACTGTGCTGCACGCCGACCTCACCGCCTGCGACGGCTTCGACGTCATGGAGCGGCTGGGATTGACCGAGCGACCGGCGCTGGTCGTGGTGGGTGAGGACGACCGCATGACGCCGGTCAAGTACGCGCGCTTCCTGGCCGAGAACCTCCCCGGCGCCCGGCTGGAGATCATCCCTGCCGCCGGACACATGGTGATGCTCGAGCAGCCCGCCGCCGTCGAGCGGGTGCTGTCGGATTGGCTCCGGACAACCTTCCCCGCGGCCTGAAGGCTCAAGGCGTTTCCTCACGCAGGCTAAGCTGGTCGAATCTGGTCAATATGGACTAGAATAACCGGCAATGGCCGTCTGGCCACGCTGAACTACGAGGCGCGCATGATTCAGATCTGGGTCTGGGAAGTCCCGCTTCCGCCGGCGCTGCAGCCGCTGGCCGGACCGCTGGGATCCGCCGTCGGCACGCTCCTGTTCTGGCTGGCGGTGGCGGCCGGTTTGAGTGCCTTGATTTCAGCCTCCAGA
>DYJB01000136.1:3095-6209 GCA_020723365.1 Candidatus Aquidulcis sp.
TTCTGGCTGGCGGTGGCGCTGATCGTCCAGTTGATCGTCTTCGGCCTGCTCCGGCGCATCGCCAGCCGGACCGAGACCGACTGGGAGGATGTCGTCATCCAGGTCAGCCGCCGGCCGCTGACCCTCGTCATCGTCCTGCTGGGGATGGTCAACTCGCTCGACCACCTCGGCCTGCACGAGGTGCTCTCCGACGTGGTGCACCGCTGGACGATCGCCGTGGTGATCGCCATTGTCACCTACTGGTCCTGGAAGCTGGTGAAGGAAGTCGTCGTGCACTACGGGCAGGAGCTGTCGCGGCGCAGTGAGACGCGCGTCGACGACGTGCTGCTCCCGATCGTCGATCAGTTCGCCCCGCTGGTCTTCTCGCTGGTGGGCGGGACGATCATCCTGCAGTACCTGGGCGTCAAGCTCGACGCGCTGCTGGTGGCCATCGGCGGGGCGGCCTTCATCCTGGCCTTCGCCCTGCAGGACATCCTGTCGAACGTCTTCAGCGGCCTGTCGCTGCTGGTCGACACGCCCTTCAAGTACGGCGACCTGGTGATGCTGGAGGACGGCAAGGTGTGCCAGGTCGTGCGCATCGGCGTGCGGGTCACGCAGCTGTACGACATCTACGCCCATGCCCTGATCTACATGCCCAACAGCAAGCTGGCCAACGAACGCCTGGTCAACCTGATGCAGCCGACGCCCGAGCTGGTCTCGACCGTCACGGTCGAACTGCAGGGCGACGCCGACGTCGAGCAGGCGCGGGCGCTGCTCACCGACGTGCTCGACGGGCACCCCGACCTGGTGGGCGACATCGCCCGCAAACTGGAGCGCGTCGATCAGTTCGAGATCCTGGAGGCGGAGAAGCGAACGCAGGGGCTGGTGCGGCTGCGGGCGGAGCAGAGCGTGAACCAGGCCGTCACGGCCAGCGCGCAGGCGCTGCGGGACCTGGCGCGCGCGGTGCGCCGGCGGGAGCGCGGAGGGCTGTCGCGGGCCGAGCGGGCGGAGCTGCTTTCGAGCTATGAGGCCCTGGCGGCATCGCTGGGCCGGATCGAGCGCATCGACAAACGCCTGGATGGGCACCGCGGGGGGCTGGAGGAGTTCATCCAGGCCTGTGTGGCCGAGCTGCCGCAGGAGTCGCTGGCGGCGCGAACCTGGGACTGGGTCGACGTGTGGACGCAGGATCCCGACCTGGCAGGAAGCGAGGATGCCGAGCGGCTGCGTGCGCAGTGGGCCGGCCGGGTGCTGGCGCTGCTGCGCCGCGTCGATGGACTGCATCGCCGGCTGGCGCGGGCCGACAGCCTCGAGCAGCGCCTCGACGACGCCCTGGACGACCTGGCGGCCTGGATCCCCGACGATTTCAAGCAGCCGGCCCCCGGCTGGAAGCACTCCGGTGTGTCTTTCCGGGGCGTCTCGAACGGGGTGCAGGAGTACGCCCTCTTCTTCTACGTGGACGACATCGAGTTGGAGCACTTCTTCCGCCAGAGCCGGGTCGAGGGGCAGGTGCGGCGCGAGGTGATGCGGCGGCTCCCGGGAGCCGGACTGCGGGCGGGCGTGCCGCGCCGGGATGTCCGCCTGGTCGGAGGCGGCCAGCCCGCGCAGACGTAGGGCCAGCGCGTCTCCCGGCCCGCCGATGGGGGTCCGAGGGGGCCACAGCGGAGGGGATCATGAACAACTGGAGATGGTTTGCGCTTCTGGCGGGTACGATGGCTCTAGCTGGATGCAGCCCCGCACGGCAGGCGGAGTGCCCCGTGACGGCGCCCAACGGCAGCCTGCCTCCTGGCGAGCAGGCGGCCTCAGCCGACTACCTGGGAAACGACCGGCTGTGGACGGTGCTGTGGCCCGATGGCCAGGTGGTCTTCGAACCCGGCGGCCCGGGCGAGATCCGTCCCGACGGCAGCCTGGCGATGAAGTTCCCCTTCTGGCGAGGCGAGGGCGTGGTTGGTGAGCTTCACATCACCGGCGAGCGGCTGGACGGCGACGCGCCGGCCATGATGGGGGAGATCACCGAAGGTTATGGCGAAAGCGGTTTCCAGGCGACGGCGCTGGTCTTTCCTTCGGCCGGCTGCTGGCAGGTGACTGCCGGCGTGGGCGACGACTTGCTCACCTTCACGACGCAGGTGGTCCTGGTGTCGGGAGACTGAGGCCTCACACGGCGTCGAGGCCCAGGCGGCTCTGCAGGACAGGGAGCAGAGCCTGGACGGCGCGGGCGCGGTGGCTGAGCCTGTTCTTCTCCACCTCGGAGAGCTCCGCCATCGTCTCCACCCTCCCCTCGACCAGGAAGATCGGGTCGTAACCGAAGCCGCCCGCGCCGCGCTCCTCGGGGATAACCTGGCCCGGACAGACCCCGACGACCAGATCGATCGTGCCCTGAGGGGAGGCCAGCGCCATCGTGCAGCGGAAGCGGGCTGTCCACGGCCGAGGGTGAGCGGCGAGGAGCGTCAGGAGGGTCCGCCGCCGATCGGCGTCCGTGTGCATCAAGCCGCCCAGGCGGGCGGAGTGCGGCCCGGGGGCGCCGTCCAGGACGTCCACCTCCAACCCGCTGTCGTCCCCAACGGCCCACAGCCCGGTCGCCCCGGAGGCAGCCGAAGCCTTGCGCACCGCATTCTCGGCGTAGTCCGGCCCTTCCTCGACCTCGTCGGCGATCGCCAGCTCATCCAGCGAGACGACCCGCAGGCCGGGGAGGGCCAGAAGCGAGCGCATCTCGCGCAGCTTGCCGGCGTTCCTCGTCGCTACGACCAGCAACGGCGATTGAATCATGGATGGCTACTCGAACAGGACCCAGGTAGCACAAATTGGGACGGAATCGCCTGCGACGCCCACATGTGGGGTCATCTTGATTGCACCGTTCGGTTATGTAGACCGAACGCCTCCCAGCTTGACCGTCGATTCTATCTATGTTATACTCAAATGGCTTTGCTGGAAACTGGATTGCCAGGTGGCGGTGTGAACCTGAACAACCGGCACCCGTTGCGCCTCAACGTTGGTTTCCTGCTTCACGAGAGCGTCGGGTACAGCCGGACATTCGACTTCGAACTCCCCTCCGTCCAGGTAAGTGAAGACCTGGACGTTTCACATATGCGCGGCCAGTTGCGCCTGACGCGCACGGCGCAGGGCTTGTACGGACAGGGG
>DYJB01000136.1:6219-7686 GCA_020723365.1 Candidatus Aquidulcis sp.
CCTGCAGGTCTCCACGACGCTTGAGTGCGTGCGCTGTCTGGCCTCCTACGAGCAGGAGATCACGGCCCGGGTCGACGACCTGTTCTTCTATCCGCCCGGGGCGGCCACCGACCCGCTGCTGGCCATCCCGGAGACGGCGATTCTAGACCTGGGACCGATCCTGCGGGAGTACTTCCTGCTCGACCTGCCCCTGCAGCCGGTCTGCCGGCCGGACTGCAAGGGTTTGTGCCCGGAGTGCGGCAACAACCTGAACGAGAGCACCTGCCGCCACCCGTCAACCGACATCGACCCGCGTCTGGCGGGGCTTCAGTCGCTGCTGTCCCAGGACTGACGCTCGCCGAAGGGCGCCACAGTTGAGCCGCAGCCGACCGGCCTGCGGAGCCACCGGGAGGGCCTGGATGGGCGTTGTTGCCAAGGAGCGCTGGCAAAAGCGGGAAGCTTTCGCGGCTCTGTTGGAGAAGGGCGACTACCAGGGCTACATCACCACCGAGGACATCGTCACCGTCTTCCCCGATGTCGAGGACGCCGCCGAGCGGCTCGAACGGATGCTGGCCTTCTTCCGCGGCGCCGGCATCGAGGTCTTCGACGACCCGCTGCAGATCCCGGCCCACTTGCGGCCGGAGGCCAAGCAGGCCGATGGGCCGGACGCCTTCGACCTGAGCGCCATCTCGTCCGACGACACCGTCGGGCTGTACCTGAAGGAGATGGCCCGCGTCCCGCTGCTGACGACCGAAGAGGAAGTCGACCTGGCGACCCGCATCGAGCGCGGCCGGCGCGGCGAGGTCAGGCTGGCGCGCTACAACGGCAACTGCCCGCCCAAGAAGCGCGCCGAACTGCAGGGCCACATCCAGGACGCCCGCGGCGCCCGCGACCACCTGATCAAGGCCAACACCCGCCTGGTGGTCAGCATTGCCAAGAAGTACATGGGCCGCGGCGTGCCCTTCCTCGACCTGATCCAGGAGGGCAACCTGGGGCTGATGAAGGCGGTCGAGAAGTTCGACTACCACCGCGGCTTCCGCTTCAGCACCTACGCCACCTGGTGGATCCGCCAGACGATCACCCGCGCCATCGCCGACCAGGGGCGCACCATCCGCGTCCCGGTCCACATGTCCGACCGCATCCGCCGGCTGTACAAGGTCGCCCGCGAGCTCGAGCAGTCCCAGGGCCGCAAGGCGACGCCGGAGGAGATCGCCGGCGAGATGGAGGTCGACTCGCGCAAGGTGCAGTGGATGATGCGCGTCTCGTGGCGGCCGCTGTCGCTCGAGACGCCGGTGGGCGAGGAAGAGGACTCCGAGCTGGGGGCCTTCGTCGAGGACGAGACCACCCCCACGCCCACGCAGTCCGCCTACCAGAACCTGCTGCGCGAGAAGATCGAAGACGTGCTGGCGACGCTCAGCCCGCGCGAGGCGCGCATCCTGCGCCTGCGCTTCGGGCTACACAACGGGCGCTCGTACACGCTGGAGGAGG
>DYJB01000316.1 GCA_020723365.1 Candidatus Aquidulcis sp.
CGTATGCACCGAGTGGAACGAGTTCAAGAACCTCGACCTGCAGCGCCTGCACGACCGCATGCGCCAGCCTCTCGTCATTGACGGGCGCAACATCTACGATCCCGACGAGATGGCCTCGTACGGTTTCCACTATCGCGGGGTGGGGCGGGGGTACAACCAGTCGCCGGAGAAGGCCCGCGGGTGAGCGCCGGGATCCTTCGCACCCGGCTGCGCAACGGCCTCGAGGTCCGCCTGAAGGAAATCCACTCGGCGCCGCTGATCAGCGCCTGGGTCTGGTATCGCGTCGGCTCGCGCAACGAGCGCCCCGGCTGCACCGGGATCTCCCACCTGGTCGAGCACATGCAGTTCAAGGGTACGCCGCGCTTCCCGGCCGGCCTGCTCGACAAGGCTATCTCGCGCGACGGCGGCTACTGGAACGCCATGACCTGGCTGGACTGGACCGCCTACTTCGAAACGATGCCCGCCGGCAGCATCGACCTCGGCCTGCGCCTGGAGGCCGACCGCATGGTCCACAGCCTGTTCGAGGCCGGCGAGTTCGAATCCGAACGAACGGTCGTCATCGCCGAGCGGCAGGGCAACGAGAACGAGCCCACCTTCCGGCTGGCCGAGGAGGTGCAGGCGACCGCCTTTCGCGTCCACCCCTACCACCACGAGGTCATCGGCCACATGGCCGACCTGGAGACGATGACCCGCGACGACCTGGTGGCGCACTATCGCCGCTACTACGTCCCCGGCAACGCCGTGCTGGCCATCGCCGGCGACTTCCGCAGCGGGCCGATGCTCGAGCGCGTGCGCCAGCTGTTCGGCGCCCTGCCCGCCGGCCGCCCGTCCGAGAAGCCGGTCATCCCGGCCGAGCCGGAACAGCGCGGCGAGAAGTCGGTGGTGATCGAAGGCCCGGGGGACACACCCTACCTCGATATTGCCTACCATGTCCCGGCGGCCACGAGCGACGACTTCTTCCCGCTCTCGGTGCTGGACAGCGCGCTGGCGGGCGCCTCCAGCCTCAACCTGTTCGGAGGCGGCCTTTCCAATAAGACCTCGCGGCTGTACCGCGCCCTGGTGGGTGGGGAAGTTGCCTCCGCCATCGGCGG
>DYJB01000137.1:0-7081 GCA_020723365.1 Candidatus Aquidulcis sp.
GGCCGCGCCGCTGGTGGACGGCGACGTGGCCTACCTGGCGTCCCAGGACCACAGCCTGTACGCCCTCGAGGCGCGCACCGGCAGAGTGGCTTGGTCGCAGGAACTCAGCGGCGCGCTCTCGGACACGCCGCTTCTTGCCGGTGGGCGATTGATCGCCGGCACATTTGGTGAGGGCCTGAAGGCTGTCGACCCGCGCACCGGCGCGGCCGCCTGGACCGTCCCCACCAAGGGGTGGGTGTGGGGCAGCCCGCTGGCGGATGAGGCGCTGGCCTACTTCGGCGATCTGGCCGGCACGGCGCGCGCCGTGTCGCTGAAGGACGGATCGACGGTGTGGAGCTTCGAGGCCGGTGCCGCCCTGGTGGCCAGCCCGGCGCTGGGCGACGGCATCGTCTACTTCACTAACGAGCTTGGCGGCGTGCACGCGCGCAGCACAGCCGACGGCAGCACCCTGTGGCAGGTTCTCCTTGCCGGCCCGGCAAATTCCGACCCGGTGCTGGCCGGGGACGTGCTGCTGGTCGGCGTCTCGACCGGGGATGTGCTGTTGGCGGCGCTTGATTCGGCCACCGGCGCTTCGCGCTGGACCTACACGCCGGCGAAGTAGCCGGGAGAGTGAGCCATGTGGGATACCGTCATCCTCAACCCGATGGTCAACAGCCTGCTCTGGATCTATGACCTCCTGGGGGACAACTTCGGGCTGGCCATCATCGTGTTCACCGCCCTCATCCGCCTGGTGACCCTGCCGCTGACCTTGCAGCAGCAGAAGAGCACTCAGAAGATGCAGGAGATGCAGCAGTCCAAAGCCTGGGTGGACCTGCAGAAGAAGTACAAGGACGACAAGCAGAAGCTGCAGCAGGAGCAGATGAAGCTCTACCAGGAAGTCGGCTTCAACCCGCTCAGCGGCTGCCTGCCGACGCTCATCCAGCTTCCGATCATCTTCGGGCTGTACGGCGCCGTGATCCGGGCCCTGGCCACGACGCCGACGCAGCTGCTCGAGCTCTCGAAGCACATCTACGAGTTCATCCCGAGCTCGATCATCCCGCTCAACAGCCAGTTCCTGTACATGAACCTCGGTCAGCCGGAGCGGCTCTACCTGCCCTTCCTGCCAAACATCGGCATCCCGGTGCTGACGATCCTGGTGGTCATCAGCACCTACTTCCAGAACAAGCTGATGACGCCGCCCTCGGCCGATGCTCAGGGGGCGCAGATGACCAAGATCATGGCGCTGTACATGCCGCTGCTGCTGGGCTACTTCGCCTACACGCTGGCCTCCGGGCTGGCCTTGTACTTCGTGGCCTCCAACCTGCTGGCCATCGTTCAGTATGCCGCCACAGGCAAGGTGGACTTCAAGAAGCTGCTGTCCTTCGGTAGCGCGGCGGCGAAACCCAAACGCTAGGCGAATGGGCGATCCCGGGTGGACGTTGCCCGGGACGGCCAGGGATGGATGACGGTATGGCAGACCCCCGAACCAGCATCGAGATCATCGCCCCGACAACCGAGGAAGCCGTCGCCCAGGGCGCGGCCGAGCTCGGCGTCGATCCTGAGGCGCTGGACGTCCAGGTGCTGGACGAAGGCGGGAAGGGTCTCTTTGGATTGGGGCTGCGCCAGGCGCGCGTGCGCCTGACCATCCGCGACCAGGCCGCCGCGCCCCGCCCTGCACCCTCCCAACCCGAAGCGCGCTCCGCTTCCCGCCCCAAGGCGCGCCCTGAGGCGCGCCCTGAGGCGCGCCCGCCCTCCCGTCCCGAGGCGCGCCCTGAGGCGCGCAGCGCCGACGAGGCCGACGAGCCTCTGCGCGTGGCCGAGGAGATCCTGGGCGAGCTCCTCGAGCGCATGGGCGTGGAGGCCACCGCTCAGGCACGCTGGGGCGAGGCCGCCGCCGAGGATGCCCACCGCCCGGTGCTGGTCGACCTGCACGGTGACGACCTGAGCATCCTGATCGGCCACCGGGGCGAGACTCTGGCCGCCCTGCAGTACATCACGCGTTTGATCGCCGGCAAGGAACTGCAGCAGCCGGCGCCGATCCTGATCGACGTCGAGGGCTACCGCGCCCGGCGCGAGAGCCAGCTGCGCCAGCTGGCCCGCCGCATGGCCGAGCAGGCTGTCGAGCGCGGGCGGACGATGGCCCTCGAGCCGATGCCGGCCAACGAGCGGCGCATCATCCACATCGAGCTGCGCGACCACGCCGACGTCACCACCGAGAGCATCGGCGAGGGCGATCACCGCAAGGTGACCATCATCCCGCGACCGTAGGCCCACCGAGCGCGCCCACCCACACGACCGGGACCGGCGTCCCTCACCGCTCGAAGCGCGCCTCGGCCGGAGCCCCTGGCGTCCCCACACCTCGCTTGCCGCTCTCGCCCGGCAACCCATGCCCGGCCATAGGCGCCGGACGCGCGGCGCCGACCAGGCTGCGCGCCCTGGAGCTCCTCTTGCTGGCGCCTCGGCTATAATCGCCGCATGCCCCTGCCTCCGATCGACTACCTGCTCATTGGCCACATCACGCGCGATCTCACACCCCAGGGTGCCACAGCCGGTGGGACGGTCGCCTACTCGGGCCTGACGGCCGCCGCCCTGGGGCTGCGCGTCGGCGCCGTGACATCCTTCGGCCCGGATATGCAGATGTCGAAGTTGGGCGACGTCTGGCTGTGCGCCGTGCATGCGCAGCAGACGACCACCTTCACCAACGAGTACACGGCGAGCGGCCGCCGCCAGCACATCACCGGCCGGGCGCTGCCCTTGGGCCTCGATCACATACCCCCGGAGTGGCGTACGGCTCGCATCGTCCACCTGGGACCCGTGGCGGCCGAAGTGAACCCGGGGCTGGCGACGGCTTTCCCGCAGGCCTACCTGGGCCTGACGCCGCAGGGCTGGTTCCGCGCCTGGGATGAATCGGGGGAAGTCACCGTCGGGCCGTGGGAGCCTCTGCGGCCCACGCTGGCACGAGCGCACTCCGTCATCCTCAGCCTGGAGGACGTCGGCAACGATGAGAAGGCCGTCCTTGGCATCGCCGAGGCCTGCCCGCTGCTGGTGGTGACCGATGGCGCGCACGGGGCGCGCCTGTATATGGAAGGCCGAATGCGGATGGTCCCCGCCCCGGCCACCCCCGTCGCCGATCCAACCGGAGCAGGGGACATCTTTGCCGCCGCCTTCTTCGCCACGCACCAGGAAACCGACGATCCCATGCAGGCGGCCCGACTGGCCACCGCCATCGCCTCGCGCTCCGTCACGCGCCGCGGCCTGGCAAGCGTCCCCTCCCGGCAGGAAGTCCAGGCGGCGCGCGCCGCAGGGCGTTCATGAGCCGCATCTACGCGCTGGTCAACCAGAAGGGCGGCGTCGGCAAGACGACGACCGTCATCAACCTGGGCGCCTACCTGGCGCAGCTCGGTCAGCGCGTCCTGCTCGTCGATCTTGACCCGCAGGCGAACGCCACAGCCTGCCTGGGCATCGACCACGATGCCGTTGCCGGGGGTACCTATGACGCCCTCATCGGGCGCGCGGCGGCTTCCGATCTCATCCTGCACAACCCAAAACTCCAGCTCTCGCTCCTGCCCTCGTCACCGGCGCTCGCCGGGGCGCAGGTGGAGCTGGTCGACATGGACGAGCGCGAACGGCTTCTGCGCGCGGCGCTCCAGGACACCGCCGGGCGGTTCGACTACGTCCTGATCGACTCGCCCCCCTCCCTCGGCCTGCTGACGGTCAATGGGCTGATGGCCGCGGAAAGCGGCGTGATCGTCCCGGTGCAGTGCGAGTACCTGGCGCTGGAAGGGCTCACTCAGTTGGTCCAGACTCTCGGGCGCGTTCGCTCCGCCCTTTTCCCGGGGCTGGCGATCCGCGGCCTGGTGCTGACGATGTTCGACGCGCGCACCAGCCTGTCGCAGCAGGTGGCCGACGAAGTGCGCTCGCACTTTCCGGGCAAGGTCTTCCGCAGCATCATCCCGCGCAGCGTGCGGCTGGCCGAAGCGCCGTCGCACGGGCTGCCCATCTCGGCCTACGATCCGTCGTCGCCGGGCGGCCTGGCCTACCGGGCGCTGGCCGCCGAGCTGCTGCACGGGGACGGCGTCACCATCCCGCGTTCGGCGCGAGGCAAGGTCTGACATGCCCAAGAAACACGGTCTCGGCAAGGGTCTCGATGCACTCATCCCCAGTGGCGACAGCCGGACGTCTCCCGCCGGGGGCGGCGTGCTCCAGCTGCCGGTGGACGCCATCCGCCCCAACCCGCGCCAGCCGCGGCATCTCATCGATCCCGGCGGGCTCAAGGATCTGGCCGATTCGATCCGCGCCCACGGAGTGCTGCAGCCGCTTCTGGTCAAGCCCGTGGCGGCCGGAGGCTACGAGCTGATCGCCGGCCAGCGCCGGCTGCAGGCCGCCCGGCTGGCCGGGCTCGAGTTCGTCCCCGCCATCCTGCGCCAGGCGGATGAGCTGCAGCAGCTCGAGCTGGCGCTGATCGAGAACCTGCAGCGCACCGATCTCAACCCGCTCGAGGCCGCCGAAGGCTACCAGCGCCTGGCGGACGAGTTCAACCTGTCACACGAAGCCATCGCCGGGCAGGTGGGCAAGAGCCGGGCGGCCATCTCCAACACGCTGCGCCTGCTCAAGTTGGCGCCGGCGGCCCGCGCGGCGCTGGCGGAGGACCGAATCACGGAAGGGCATGCGCGCGCCCTGTTGGGGCTTCCTTCAGCGCAGGCCCAGGGCGCCGCCCTCCAGAGCATCCTCAAGCGCGACCTGAACGTTCGGCAGACGGAGGAGCTGGTGCGCCGCCTGACCGGTCAGCGCCGGACGTCGGCGAAGACCCCCCGCCGGTCGGCGGAGGAGGCGGCGCTGGAAGACGAGCTGCGGCAGGTGTTGGGCACGCGCGTCCTGCTGCGCCGTGGGGCGCGCGGCGGCAGCCTGATCATCCATTTCTACTCCGACGAAGAGCTCAACGCCCTGGTCGACCGGCTGCGGCACTGAGATGCACTATCTGGTTTACGGCGCGGGCGCCGTCGGCGGCTACCTGGGGGCGAGCCTGTCCCTGGCCGGCATGCCGGTCACCTTCTACGACCGGCCCGAAGTGGCCGAATCGCTTGGGCGCCGGGGGCTGACCCTCGAGCGCGCCGGCGTGGCTCGCCACCTGCCGGCGCCGGCCGTGGTGACGGACCTGGCCCGCCTCCTGCCGCCGCCGGAGGTCGTGATCCTGGCGGTCAAAGCCTACGATTGCGCCGCCGCAGCCGAAACGCTCCGGCGAGCCCTGGCTCCCGACGTACCCGTGGTGTGTGTCCTCAACGGCATCGGCAACGAGGCCACGCTGGCGGCCGCGCTGGGCTCCGGGCGCGTCATTGCTGCCTCGCTGACGTCCGCCATTCAACGTGTCGAGGGTGGAGTGCTGCGGGTCGAGAAGGCGCGCGGCATCGGGCTGCACGCCGGGCATCCTCTTTCAGCCTCCGTGTGTGCGGATCTGGGCGTCGCCGGATTGAAGCCGCGGCTCTACCGCGATGCCGACGGCCTGAAGTGGTCGAAGCTGCTCACCAATCTGGTCGCCAATGCCACCTCGGCCATCCTGGACACGTCGGCCGAAGCGGTCTTCCGCCACCGCGGCCTCTACCGCCTCGAAGTGGAGGCGCTGCGCGAGACGGTGCGGGTCATGCGCGCCCTCGGGCTGCGCCCGGTGAACCTGCCCGGCGTGCCGGCCGGCCTGCTGGCCGCGGCGGTCTTCCTGCCCGACATCCTGACCCACCCGATCCTTCGCCGGGCAGCGGCCTCGGGGCGAGGCGAGAAGCGGCCCTCCTTCGCCTACGACGTGGGGCGCGGCCGGTCGGAGATCGGCTGGCTGAATGGCGCCGTGGTCGCCCATGCGGCCCGGCTCACGATCCCCGCGCCCGCCAATGGCGTGCTGACCGAGCTGCTGACAGCCCTGGTCGAAGGCCGCCGGGAACCCGGCAGCTTGCGCGGCCAGCCGGTGAGACTGCTGGCCGAGGCGGCGCGTGCCGGGGTGCCGGGCCTGAAGGGGTATAATCCCGACGCCCCCTCCCCGATCGGCTCCAAACCGTGAGGCCTCTGTCCGGAACGGTGAATCGGGCAGGGACGAACACAGTGAGGCGGTAGGCGCACATGGGTTTCCAGGAGAAGGTCGTCGTGGTGACGGGCGCCTCGCGCGGCATTGGCCGGGCGGCGGCGCTCGAGTTCGGGCGCCTGGGTGCGGCCGTCGTGGTCAACTTCGTCAAGGACTCGGCCTCGGCCGAGGCGGTGGCGGCCGAGATCGTCGCGGCCAGAGGGCGGGCCGCCGTGCACCAGGCGGATGTGGGGGACTTCGCTGCCGCCGAGAGCCTGGTCAAGTTCGCCGTCCAGCACTTCGGCGACCTGCACATCCTGGTGAACAACGCCGGTATCACCCGCGACGGACTGATCATGATGATGTCCGAGGCCGACTGGGACATCGTGCAGTCGACGAACCTCAAATCGACCTTCAACTGCTCGAAGGCCGCCGTGCGGCACATGATGCGCAAGCGCTACGGCCGCATCATCAACATCACCTCCGTCGCCGGGCAGATGGGCAATGCCGGGCAGACCAACTACTCGGCCTCCAAGGCCGGCCAGATCGGCTTCACCAAGGCGCTGGCCCGCGAGGTCGCCTCGCGCAACATCACGGTCAACGCCGTCGCCGCCGGATACATCGAGACCGACATCTGGGCAACGGTTCCGGAAGCGGCCCGCCGGACGGCGCTGACGATGATCCCGCTCGGGCGTACGGGGCAGCCGGAGGAGATCGCCAAGGCGATCGCCTTCCTGGCCTCCGACGACGCCGCCTACATCACCGGCCATGTCCTGACGGTGGACGGCGGCATGGCGATGTTCTAGGAGGCACGACGATGGACGGATCGCAGGATCGCCCGATCGGCTCGACGACGATCGCCCCCGGGGTGCTGCTGACGATCGCCCGGCTGACGGCGCTGGGTGTCCCGGGTGTGACGGGCATGGCCAGGGTGGCCGGCGGCGTGAACCGCCTGTTCCGCCGCGGGGCCAGCGAGGGCGTGCGCATCGAGGTCAGCGACGACACCGTGCACGTCGATCTGTTCCTGGTCCTCTCCGCCCAGGCGAATGTGCGGGA
>DYJB01000137.1:7099-7640 GCA_020723365.1 Candidatus Aquidulcis sp.
CGCCAGCGCCATCGAGAACATGGTCGGAATGCCCGTGGCGGCGGTGGACGTTCACGTTGAGGATTTCGAGGAGCCGCAACCCGCGGAATGAACGTGCGCCTATGAAACGCGAACGTCGGCGGGCGCGCGCCCTGGCCCTGCAGACCTTGTACGAGATCGACCTGACCGAACATTCGCCCGAGGCGGTCATCGCCCGGCATGTGGACGAGACGCCCCAGTTGAGCGCCGAGGGCGCCGCGTTCCTGCGCGACCTGGTGTGCGGCGTCCGGCAGCATGCCCCCGCTCTCGATGTGTGGATCGCCCGCAGCGCGCCGGAGTGGCCGGTCGAGCAGCTGGCGGTCGTCGACCGCAATGTCCTGCGGCTGTGCCTGTGGGAGTTCGCCGTGTCCGCTGAGACACCCACCAAGGTCGCCATCAACGAAGCCGTGGAGCTGGCCAAGTTGTTCGGGTCCGACAGCGCGCCGAGCTTCATCAACGGCGTGCTCGGAACGCTGTCCGAACGCCTGGACGACATCCGCCGCGAGCTGGTGCCTGCAGGCTG
>DYJB01000138.1 GCA_020723365.1 Candidatus Aquidulcis sp.
GGACCCGGTCACGGGGAAGCCCACCCCGATCACGTTAACCGGTCTGGGGCTGGACGAGTATGCCGATGACCTGTGGGGGGATGGCTCGCCGCGCTGAGGAGGTCGTGTGTTCAAGGTAGTCTCGGTTGAGGAGATGCGGGAGATCGAGCGGGCGGCGGATGCCGGCGGACTGACCTATGCCATGATGATGGAGAACGCCGGGCGCAGTGTTGCCCAGGCCATCCTGCAGCGCCTTCCGGAGATTGCCGGGAAGCGAGTGGCGATCCTGGTGGGCGTGGGCAACAACGGCGGGGACGGCCTGGTGGCCGGTCACTACCTGGCCGAGGCCGGCGCCCAGGTGGCCGCCTACCTGGTGCGCGACCGAGCCGCCGACGACCCGAACCTGCTGCGCTTCAAGGAGCACGGCGCGCTCGTGGCCGGGGCCGAGTCGGACCAGCGGGCGCGCGTCCTGCGCAACATGATCGGCTCCGCAGATGTGGTCGTCGATGCCGTGCTGGGGACGGGATTCCGGCTGCCGCTGGAAGGCGCGGCGCGGGAGGTGCTGGCCGCCGCGGCCGGTGTGCTCGGCACGCGTACGACCTCGCCGCTGGTGGTGGCCGTCGATTGTCCGTCGGGGCTTGACTGCGACACGGGCGAGGTAGCGCCGGAGACGATTCCGGCCGACCTGACGGTGACGCTGGCGGCGGCCAAGCCGGGGCTGCTGACGTTCCCGGGAGCCGAGCTTGTCGGGGAGCTGGAGCGGGGCGATATCGGCTTGCCGGAGGGGTTCGAGCCGCTGGCGCGCACGCAGGTCGACGTGGCCGACGCGGATTTCGTCCGCAGGTGGCTGCCGAAGCGGCGGCGGGATTCTCACAAAGGCACCTTCGGGCGGGCGATCGTCGCGGCGGGCTCGGTCAACTACCCGGGCGCGGCCGTGCTGGCCGGGGAGGCTGCCTACCGGGTCGGCGCCGGGCTGGTCACGCTGGCCGTGCCGTCCGTCCTCCAATCGATGCTCGCGCCGCAACTGCCGGAGGCGACCTGGCTGCTCCTGCCGTCCGAGATGGGCGCCATCGGCGAAGGCGGGGCAGCGGTGCTGCAGCCGGAGCTGGTCAGCACGCAGGCGCTCCTGTTGGGACCCGGCTTCGGGAAGGACCCGGCGACGCAGGCGTTTCTCGTCCGGCTGCTGCGAGGGGAAACCGGAGCCAGGGCCAGCCTGGGCTTCCTGCACGGCGCCGACGCCGGCAAGCCCGCGACCGCAACGCTCCCTGGCTGTGTGATCGATGCCGATGGACTTCGGCTGCTGGCGGGACAAGAGCGGTGGTGGGAGCTGCTGCCGGATCGAACCGTGCTGACGCCGCATCCTGGCGAAATGGCTTCCTTGACCGGGACGGACAAAGCCGAGATACAACGCAACCGCGTGGCTGCAGCGCGCCAGGCGGCAGCCAGCTGGAAGGCCGTGGTTGTTCTCAAGGGCGCGCACACGGTCGTCGCCGACCCGGCAGGGCCCTGCGCCGTCCTGCCGTTCGCCACGCCGGCGCTGGCACGCGCCGGCACCGGCGATGTTCTGGCAGGAGCCATCGTCGGCCTGCTGGCCCAGGGCGTCGAAGCCTGGCGGGCGGCGGTCCTCGGCGCCTATGTGCACGGACGGGCAGGTGAGTTGGCCGCCGAGCTCCAGGAGGACTCGGCCGGCGTGCTGGCCGGCGATGTCCTGGCTTGCCTGGCCCCCTCTATCGCCGAGCTGCGCTGACGCATCCCGGCTCACGCGGAAAGCACCAGGGGCACCCGCGCGGGTGCCCCTGCCGTTTCTTGTGACGGGCGATCGCTCGCCCCGTGTCAGGACGAGGCTTCGGAGCCCTTCTTGCCGCCCAGGCGGGCTTTCTGCTCTTCCAGCAGCACCTGACCCCGGCGCTGAAGGTCCTCGGCGCGGGACTTGGCGTCCTGCGCCAGCTTCTCGGCCTTGGCGCGGGCCTCGCCGGCCGTCTCCTCGACCTGTGACTTGAGCTCGATGCTCTTGTCGCGGATCAGCGTGCGTGTCTCCTCGCCGGATTGGGGAGCGAGCAGCAGCGCGGCGACGGCGCCGACAAGCCCGCCCACGACGAAGCCGGCCAGGAATGCCCCAATATCACTGTCTCGGTCTGACATGCTGTCCTCTCCTCGCAGGTAGCTGCGCTAGGTGCCCCGACCGGGCCGGAGCAGGTTGAGCGCCCGCCGCACGGCGGCGAGCGAGCTGTTGGCCTTGATGACAGGATCGACCAGGTTGTTGCCCAGGAACGTCGTCGTGCCGCGTACGGTGTCGAGCGTTTCCTGTGTGGACATCAGGATCGGCCGGATCTCGTTCTGGAGCAGGGCGGTCAGCCTGGCGAGCTGAACAATGAGCAGCACCAACGCCAGGCCGATGAGGAGCGCCTCAGCCGCCATGAAAACGATGACGACATCGCGGATGGTCTCGGTCTGCTCAGGATTGCGCAGCATGGCCCACACAGCCACGCCGGCCAGGATCAGGATCACCAGCAGGAGCACGCCGCCGCCAATGGCATACGCCCGGGTGCGGCGCGAGTCGAGCGCTGGCGAATCCTTTAGGTCGCTCTCGCCGACAGGGAGGCCCTCGGTCATGCGGCGATTATAGCACAGCGGATCTGGGCGCCGGCGCTGTGGCATAATGCCTGCCTGGAGAGCGACCGCATGAAGGATCCACGAAGTGGCGCGGGGTTGGGGCGCAGGGGATTCCTGCAGGCCGGGGCGATCGATGGAGCCGCGTGACTCAGGCGCCGACCTTCCCGGAGGCGGAGCGGCTGGGGCGGGTGGTCGGAGGCCGGGTTGACGTCAAAGCTCGTCCGGACATCGACAGCCAGACGGTTGAGGTCCTCTACGATGATGCCGTCGTCGAGTGGCTGCGCGAGCGCGTCGGTCCCGCCGGCCTGACACGGAATCAGCGCTGGGTCGAGACCGAACGCGGGCATGTCTGGTCTCCGCAGCTGCAGCCCGTCCGCAATCATCCGAACGTTCCGCTGGGTGTGCTCCCCGAGACGGACGGCGAGCGCGGGATGTGGGCCGAGGTCAGCGTGCCCTACGTCGACGTGGTCATCGGCAACCCGCCCGCCCGCTCGCCCTACCTGCGCGAGAGCCAGTACCCGCGCCTGTACTACAGCCAGATCCTGTGGATCGACGAGATACGGCAGGATGAGTCGGGCCGCACGCTGTATCGCATCAATGAGCGCTACGGGTATGGCGACCTGCTGTGGGCGGCGGCGGAAGCCTTCCGCCCCCTGACGGAGGAGGACTGGGCGCCGATCCATCCGGACGTCGAGGACAAGCGCGTCATCATCGACCTGACCTACCAGACGATGGCCTGCCTGGAGCAGGGACAGGAAGTCTACTTCTGCCGCATCTCCTCCGGCGCGAAGTTCGACGCCCAGGGGAATGTCGTCGACAAGTGGTCGACGCCGCTCGGTCCGCATCCGATCTGGCGCAAGGTCTTCTCGCTTCACATGAGCGGCGGCACGACGGGCGGTGGATACGATCTGCCGGGAATCGGCTGGACCTGCCTGTTCAGCGGGGACGGGGTTGCCATCCACTCGACCTTCTGGCACAACGATTTCGGGGAGACCCGGTCCCACGGCTGTGTCAACGCCAGCCCGGACGACGCGCGCTGGGTCTTTCGCTGGACGACGCCCGAGGTGGCTGCGAAGCCCGGCGATGTGACGGTCTCGATGCCCGGAGGGACGATCGTGGAGGTCGTCGAATCCTAGCGCGGTTGCCCGGTAGCCGGGTCGATGCCCGTGTCGACGCGGCCGGCAACCAGTTCGGCGATCAGCCTCTCGGTCAGCGCCAGGCGCCCTGGCGAGACCCGCAGCGTGTCGACCGAGTGCAGGCGGATGCCCAGAGGCAGCGAAACGCTCCCCGCACCCGTCTGAGTGGCTTCCCACAGCAACGCAAGCGTTCCCGCCACGTCGAAGTCAGCCGATGCCAGCCAAAGGGGCTCAAGCTGCGCGCTCGGCTCGCCCATCCCCATCAAGACGAAACCCGCCTCTGCGCTGATGCCCGCCTCCGCTGCCGCGGCCGGCGCGGGCGCCAGGAGCAGCGCACTGATCCCCGCCGCCGCCGGGTCGATGGGCGCTGAATCGAGCAGCGCCGGATAGCTCAAGTAGGGCGGGTGAAGCGGGCGGCACAGACCGCAGTAGTACGTTCCGCCGGCGACGAAACCACGCGCCAGCGACAAGGACTGCGGTGACGCATCGCGCGCCAGTGCCCCGATGCGGTACTCCGGTGTGAGGAGCGCCGCCAGATAGCCCAGCGCGAAACCAAGCTGATCGTAGCGGAGCCCGTCCGGGGCGACGACGGAGAGGTTCTGCGCGGTCTGGAGTCCTGGGATCCCAATCCCGGCGGTCGTGACCTCAGGGTGTGCCTGCGCCCAGGCCTGAAGGCCCGGATCGGGTGGCAGCGCCACCAGCAATGCGATGGCGTTGAGTTCATCGTCCGGCAGGGCGGCCTGGCGCACGAATTCCATCTCTGCCGATGAGGCGAGCGATTGCAGCGCCGCCTCCACTTGCTGCGCCAGGCTCGCCGGGGCTTCATCGGGAGCCACCATGATCACGCCGGGTGTCTGCGGAGGCCGCGTGTCGGTCGGAAGGGCCGGCGACGGCGCCGGCGAGGTTGGGATGGCGGCGGGCTGCGGCCGAAGCTGACACCCGGACACGCTGAGCATCATCGGGAGAAGGACCGCAGCCAGGTAGCGAGGGATGAGGTGAAGGTTTGCCGTTGGGCGCATGCGGTTTCCGATGCTCAGGCGGGCGGCTCGGTGGAAGGCGGCTTGCGCACCTTGTCGCGCGGCTTGCCTTCGGGCCGGGCAAGGACGGACACGGCCAACAGGCTCAGGAGCGTGGCCACGGTGGCGGCGACCAGATTGATGCTGCCCAGTCGGCCGAAGGTCCAGCCAAAGGCCTGAGCGAGCGAATGCCCGGCGAAGAAGGTCACCCAGGCCGTGACAACGTAGGCGGCCATGCGCACGAGGCTTCCGCCGCGGATCAGGTGGAAGGCCAGCCCGCCGGCGGTGGCGAGCAGGAAGGCGAGCAGGAGGCCGGGGAGGCTCATGGTTGAATGATACCGCCTCCCAGGCAGATGTCGCCGGCGAAGAAGACAGCGGACTGGCCGGGGGCGACATCGGGCTGGGTCGCCTCGAGCTCCACGGCTGCCCGAGCATCGGCTCTGCACTCGACGCGGGCTCGCAGGCGCACGGCGTGGTAGCGCACCTGGGCATGGGCCTCGAACGTTGGCGCCGGCGGCGCGCCTGCGATCCAATTCACGTGCGCAAGATCGAACCGCTGGCGGCCGACCTGCTCGCGCCGTCCGACGATCAGCGCGTTGCGGGCGCGGTCCTTTTCGACCACGTACAGCGCCTGGCGCGAGGCGATGCCAAGCCCCTGGCGCTGCCCGAGCGTGTAGTGCGCCAGGCCGCTGTGCTGCCCGAGGTGTTCGCCCTCAAGGCCAAGGATCGGGCCGGGGTTGGGCGCCACGCCGCGCGCGGCGAGGAAGGCGCGGTAGTCGCCGTCGACGAAACACAGGTCCTGACTCTCGTGTCGATCGGCGACCGGCAGGCGGGGGTCCCGGGCGTGGGCGCGAACCTGCTCCTTTGTCAATTCGCCGAGCGGGAAGATGGCGTGAGCCAGGTGGGATTGCGTGAGTACGTGCAAGACGTAGGACTGGTCCTTGCGGGCATCCAGGCCGGTGCGAAGGATGTGGCCTCCGTCCAGGTGCTCAACGCGGGCGTAGTGCCCGGTGGCGAGGTGGGTGGCGCCGAAGGCGAGCGCGTGCTCAAGCAAGACGCCCCAGCGGATAGAGCGATTGCATTCGATGCACGGATTGGGCGTGAGCCCCTGCGCATAGCCACTCAAGAAGGGCGAGATGACCGACTGTTCGAAGGCTTCGCGGGCATCGACAACATAGAAAGGGAAGTCGAGTTGACCTGCCACCTGGCGGGCGGCCGCGACGTCAGCCGGTGCGCAGCAGCGGTTTGCAGGCCCAGCGTCCTCGCCGGAGAGACGCAGCATCAGCCCGAAGGCGTCCTCGCCCGCGTCCCGCAGGAGGGCCGCCGCTACGGAGCTGTCGACGCCGCCGCTCATGGCGACGGCAATGCGGCGCCGGGAGGTCATTTGCCGCCCGCCGCTGGGCGGCGCAGCGCGGCAACGACCGGAGGCAGGATATCCAGAAACCTCTCGACGGCCTGGGGGTCGGTGTCCTTGCCGACGGTGACGCGCAGCGAGCCCAGGGCCAGCCGGCGCGGCAGGCCAAGGGCCAGCAGTGTCTCGGAAGGCTCCGGCGTGCCCGACTTGCAGGCCGAGCCGGACGAGCAGGCGAAGCCGCGCGCGTCGAGCGCGGCCAGGAGCGCATTGCCATCGACATCCGGGAACACAAAGGAAGCGTGGTTCGGAAGTCGCTCTGACGGATGGCCGGTCAGGCGCGCCCCGTCGACGGTCTGCTCGACAGCCGAAATGATCCGGTCGCGCAGCCGCTGTTGATGGGCGTTACGGCTCTGGCGTTCGGCGGCTGTCAGCGCCAGCGCCTCCGCCAGCCCGACGGCAAGCGGCACATTGTGCGTCCCCGGACGCCGGCCCTGCTCCTGCCCACCGCCGGTGAGCCACGGGAGCAGGCCGATCCCGTTCCGGACGTAGAGGGCGCCCACGCCCTTGGGGCCATAGAACTTGTGCGCGCCCATGGCCAGGAGGTCGACCCCGAGCTCCCCCACGTCGACGGGCAGCTGGCTGGCGGCCTGCACAGCATCCGTATGGAAGACGACCCCGAGATCGCGGCACTGCGCCGCCAGCATGGCGATGGGATGGATCGTACCGATCTCGTTGTTGGCATAGAGGATGGATACGACTGCCACCTGGGGCGAAAGGTGCTCGGCCAAATCTGCCGGGGAGACGAGGCCGCACGCGTCGACGGGAAGGACGACGAGCCGGAAGCCGAACTGCTGCTGGAGCTGCCGGGCGGTCTTCAGCACCGCCGGGTGCTCGACGGCGCTCACCAGGATCGTGTCCGCCCCTCGACGCTCGCGTTCGGCGAACGCTGCGCCCCGCAGCGCCAGGTTGTCGCTCTCGCTGCCGCTGGCGGTGAAGATCACTTCCGCAGGGCGACAGCCGAGCACGCGGGACACCTGTTCGCGGGCGGACTCCAGCGCCGCCTCCGCGCGCTGACCGTAGGCGTGGACCGACGACGGATTGCCGTAGGTCTCGCTGAAGTAGGGGAGCATGGCGGCCAGGACGCGCGGGTCGACCGGTGTCGTGGCGGCGTGGTCGAGATACACGTTCGCGGGAGCCATGCCGCCATTCTAGCATGCGGGCGATTCGCGACGGCCTGGGAGACCAGACGCCCCATCCGACGTTAGCCTTCCCACACATTCGGGACATTCATCACCCAAGGTGGCGGATACCCGTGGCGTATAATCGTTCCGGAGTTCACAAGAGGAGTCACATCATGCCAACAACGATCGAGTCGGTCTACGGGCGCGAAGTGCTGGACTCGCGCGGCAATCCCACGGTGGAAGTTGAAGTCGTCCTGGTCGACGGCAGCTGGGGACGGGCGATCGTGCCCTCGGGCGCTTCAACGGGCGTCCACGAGGCGCTGGAACTGCGCGACGGGGACAAGGACCGCTACCGCGGC
>DYJB01000139.1:0-6736 GCA_020723365.1 Candidatus Aquidulcis sp.
GCATCGCGCAACCGCTGATGGGCCTGACCGAATTCACGCGCAGCTTCCGCAAGGACGAGCGCGCCCGCCCGCCCGTCATGACAATGGCCATCGCCACCGGCATCGCCGAAGTCAACGAACTGGATCGGGCCTTCGTCGACATGCTCGAAGCCCTGGAACGTTCGCGCGAACAGATCGTGCGCGCCGGCAAGCTCGCCGTGGTCGGCGAGATGGCCGCGATCATGGCGCACGAGGTGCGCACGCCGCTGGGGGTGGTCATCGCCATGAACCCGCAGACGGGCGAGATCCTGGCACTCTCGACCCTGCCCACGTACAGCAACAACAACATCCTCAGCTCGGCCACCTACTACGAAAGCCTGACCGCCGACGAGCGCGGGAAGCCGCTCGTCAATCACGCCATCTCATCCACCTTCCCGCCCGGCTCGACCTTCAAGCTGGTCACGTCCGTGGGGGCGCTGACGGAAGGCGTGGTGACCCCGTCAACGACGCTCTTCGACCCGGGCGTGATCCCGATCCTGAACGCCTACTACCCCAACGACCCGGGCCAGACGAAGGAGTTCTTCTGCCACAAGCGGGATGGTCACGGGAACGTGCAGTTCCTGAAGGGCCTTGCCGTTTCGTGCAACGTCTACTTCTACAAGGTGGGCGGCGGCTATCCGGGCGAACCCATCCGCGACGGCGGGCTTGGCATCGACAATCTCTTCCGCTACGCCTCTGCCCTCGGCTATGGCGCCCCCCTGGGCATCGAGCTTCCGGCCGAGGAAGGCGGGCTGATCCCCAGCCGCGACTGGAAGCGCATCACGCTGGGCGAGAGCTGGTCCACCGGGGACACCTACAACACCGCCACGGGCCAGGGATTCGTCCTGGCCACCCCGCTGCAGGTGCTGACGTCCGTCGCGACCATCGCCAACGGCGGCAGGGTCATGTGGCCGCACCTGGTCGAGCGGGTCCTGGACGGAGAAGGCAACCTTGTGCGGGAGGTCGAGCCGTGCGTTCTGTGGGATCTGACGGACGGGGTCATCACGCCCCTCGAAGACATCGGCACCTGCCGCGATCTCCCGACAAGCGTCTCGGAGTTCCTGGACGTCCGCGAGTTCAGTCCCGACCTGGATGTGCCTCCCGAGGTGTTGGAGCTTGTGCGCGCCGGCATGCGCCAGGTCGTGGCCGCCAACGAATCCGCCAACGGCTACGAGGGAACGGTATACCAGTACGCACGCATCGGGGCTGAGGAGCCCGGCGATCCCGAGCTGATCCCCTCGGCCGGGAAGACGGGGACAGGCGAGTTCTGCGACAAGCTCTCCGATGAGCGCGGCCTGTGCATCCCCGGCGCCTGGCCATCGCATGCCTGGTACGCCGCCTTCGCCCCCTACGAGAACCCGGAGATCGCCGTCGTGGCCTTTGTCTACAATGGCTCCGAAGGGGCGGTCACCGCCGGCCCGATCGTCAAGCAGGTGTTCGAGGCCTACTTCAACCTCAAGGCGATCGACGCCGCCCGCCAAGGCTAGCCGACAGGCGTGCTATAATCCCACAGTTAGGTCGTATGAACAGCGGACTGGCAGTCAAGGGCGTCGGGGAGAGCCTGCTGATCCACGTCCCGGCCGGGCCGTGGGATGAGGTTTTGGCGTCGCTGCTCCAGACAGTGGTCGACGGCGGCGAGTTCTTCCACGGCGCCAAGCTCGGCCTGCAACTGGAGGACCGCGAGTTGGGAGCGGCCGATCTCGGCCGGCTGCGAGATCAGCTCGCCGAACGTGGTGTCAACCTGTGGGCAGTCCTGGCGACCGCCCAGGGGACCCGCTCCGCCGCCGCCGACCTGGGATTGGCGCTCGACATGGGGCGGCCGAGCCAGCGGGCGATGCAGCCCGACGAGCCGATTGAGACCGAGCTGCCCGGGGACGCCGCTGTTCTGGTGCGGCGCACGCTGCGCTCGGGGCACCATGTGCACTTCGCCGGCCACGTCGTGGTGCTGGGGGACGTCAATCCCGGTGCCGAGATCATCGCCGGCGGCGACGTCATCGTCTGGGGCCGGCTGCGCGGCGTCGTCCATGCCGGCGCCGGCGGCGACCAGGACTCGGTCGTGTGCGCGCTCGACCTGGCGCCGACCCAGCTGCGCATCGCCGGCCAGATCGCCGTCTCGCCCGAACGCCGCGGCGCCGCCCAACCCGAGATGGCGCGGCTGCGGGACGGGCAACTCGTGGCCGAGAAGTGGATCGACGAGCACCGCCGCTAGGCACTCACAACCGGGGAGCTGCGCATGACCGCGAGAATCGCAACCATCACGTCCGGCAAGGGAGGCGTGGGCAAGACCACCGCCACCGCCAACCTGGGGGTCGCCCTGGCCTCGGCCGGCTTCCGTGTCGTCTGCATCGACGGCGACATCGGCCTTCGCAACCTGGACGTGGTGATGGGGCTGGAGAATCGCATCGTCTACGATCTGGTGGACATCATCGAGGGCCGCTGCAAGCTGCGCCAGGCGCTGATCAAGGACAAACGCCTGTCCGACCTGTACCTGATCCCGGCCGCCCAGACGCGCGACAAGACCGCCGTCTCGCCCCAGGACATGATCCGCGTGGTCAAGGACCTCAAGCCCGACTTCGACTGGGTGCTGATCGACTCGCCGGCCGGCATCGAACGCGGCTTCCGCAACGCCGTCGCCCCGGCCGACCTGGTGCTGATCGTCACCAACCCCGAGGTCTCGGCCGTACGCGACGCCGACCGTATCATCGGGCTGGTGGAGGCCGAGGAAAAAGGGCCGCCCAAGCTGATCGTGAACCGCGTCAAGCCCGAGATGGTCAAGCGCGGCGACATGCTCTCGACGGGAGATATCCTCGACGTGCTGGCCATCGAGCTCATTGGCGTCGTCCCCGAGGATGAGATCGTCACCGTGGCCACCAACCAGGGCAGCCCAGCGGCGCTCGATCCGCGCAGCCGCGCCGGCAAGGCCTTCCGCGAAATCGCCCGCCGCATGAACGGCGAGGACGTGCCCTTCGAGAGCCTGGAATCCAAGGACGGCTTCTTCGGGCGCATCTCCCGTATGGTCCGGCCAGGAGGCGCGTGATGAACTTCTTCGAGCGACTGCGCGGCGAGCGGCCCAGCGCCCAGACGGCCAAGGATCGCCTCCAGCTGGTGCTGGTGCATGACCGGGCCGATCTGCCGCCCGGCAAGCTGGAGGCGCTCAAAGACGATCTCATCGCCACCCTGTCGCGCCACATCGAGATCGACGTGCGCAAGGTCAACATCTCGCTGACCCAGGATCGCCATCAGCAGCGGCTGGTGGCGGATATCCCGCTGGCGCCTTCGCGCGCCCGGCGGCGGGGAGCGGGATAGGCGTGCAGGTCTCCGCTCGCGTCTGGCGTCATTTCGACGTGTGGCTCCTGGCGGCCGTCGCCGCCGTGACGATCGCCAGCGTGGCCATGATCCAGTCGGCCATTGCCGGGAACGAGAACCTGGCCGAGCTGGTACCGCGCCAGATGATCTATGCCCTGCTCGGGCTGGTGGTCATCCTGGTGATGGCCGCCATCGACTACCGATTCTGGTCGGCGGTGGCGCGCCCGATCTATGTCGTCGTCCTTGTCCTGCTGGGCCTGATCCTGGCCGCCGGCTTCGTCGGCTTCGGCGCGGCGCGCTGGTTCAACGTCGGCATCGTCCTCATCCAGCCTTCGGAAGTCTCGAAGATGCTGATGGTCATCGTCGTGGCCGACTACCTGGCGCGGCATCAGCACGAAGTCGGCCAGTTCCGTATCTTCATCCGCAGCCTCATCCTGACGGCCGTGCCGGTGGCGCTGGTCTTTCTTCAGCCCGACCTGAGCACGGCCATCGTGCTGGGCGTCATCTGGGTGGCGCTGGTGTTCGCCTCGGGGGCCCGCCTGCGGCACTTCCTGATCCTGCTCAGCATCGGCGCCCTGCTGCTGCTGTTGTTGTCTCCCCTGCTCGTCAACTACTTCACCACCGGCTATCCGGCCGGGGAGGACTTCTTCTTCGTCCAGCGCTACCAGATGCAGCGCATTGTGTCCTTCATCCTGCCCGATCCCGAATCGCATTACGGCGAGAGCTACAACGTCAACCAGGCCTTGATCTCGATCGGCTCAGGCGGCTGGTTCGGCCAGGGCTACGCCCACGGGACCCAGACGCAGCTGCGCTTCCTCAAGGTCCGCCACACCGACTTCATCTTCTCGGCCCTGTCGGAGGAATTCGGATTCGTGGGAGCGGCCACGCTCCTGCTGGTCTTGATGTTCATCATCGCGCGCTGCCTGCGGGCCGCCCGCCTGGCGCGCGACCATTTCGGCGCACTGATCTGCTATGGCGTCGCCATCCTGCTGCTGTTCCAGTCCGCCATCAACGTCGGAATGAACTTGCAGCTGCTGCCGGTCTCCGGCCTGCCCCTGCCCTTCTTCTCCTACGGCGGCTCGTCGCTGGTGGCCAGCCTGCTGGGCATCGGGATGGTTGAGAGCGTCATCCTGCGCCACAAGCGCATCGAACTCTAGCCGCTGCAGGCTTCCGGAGAACCGCATGCCGTCCACCCCGCCCGCCCGCTCCCGCTTCGCCCCCTCACCCACCGGCCGTTTCCACATCGGCGGGGCACGCACGGCGCTCTATGACTACCTGCTGGCCCGCCAGACCGGCGGCCAGTTCATCCTGCGCATCGAGGACACTGACCAGAAGCGCTTCGACCCTTCCGCCGAGCGCGAGCTGATGGACAGCCTGCGATGGCTGGGGATCGATTGGGACGAGGGTCCGGACATCGGCGGCCCGTGCGCCCCCTACCGCCAATCCGAACGCAAGCCCATCTACCAGCGCTACGCTGCGGACCTGGTCCAACGCGGACACGCCTACACCTGCTTCTGCTCATCCGAGCGCCTGGCGCAGATGCGCCAGGAGCAGCAGAAGCGCAAGCAGCCGCCGCGCTACGACGGCACCTGCCGCTCCCTGGCCACGGCCGAGGCGCAGAAGCGCATCGACGCCGGCGAGCCGCACGTCGTCCGCTTGCGAACGCCGCGCCAGGGCAAGACCACGGCCGTGGACCTGATCCGCGGTCCGATCACGGTCGAGAACGCCGACCTGGACGACTACATCCTCCTTAAGTCGGATGGCCTGGCCCTCTACCACCTGGCGGCCATGGTCGACGACCGCGAGATGGCCATCACGCACGTCCTGCGCAGCTCGGAGTGGCTGCCCACGTTCCCACTGCACGTGTTGATCTACCAGGCCTTCGAGTGGCCGCAGCCGGTCTGGGTCCACCTGTCAGTGTTCCTCAATCCCTCCGGCAAGGGCAAGATGAGCAAGCGCCACGCCGTGGACGGAAAGGGCGGCGTGGCCTCGATCTTCCCGCTCGACATGCGCGCTGACGGCTACCTGCCTGAAGCCGTCGTCAACTGGTTGGCGCTGATGGGCTGGTCCTATGACGATCACACCGAGCTCTTCGATCGCCCGTCGCTGATCGAGAAGTTCTCGCTGGCCAAGCTGACGCCCAGCCCGGCGGCCGTCAACTACTCGAAGCTGGACCACTTCAACGGCCTGTACATCCGGGCCCTGCCCGATGACGAACTCGCCCGGCGCGTGGCGCCCTACTTCGCGCAGGCGGGCCTGAAGGCGGAGGCCGATCAGCTGCGGCGCCTGGCGCCCCTGATCCGCGAGCGCATCCGCACGCTGGAGGAGTCGATCGAGCTGGCAGGTTTCTTCTTCCGGGACGACGTGTCCCCGGCGGATGACCTGCTGCCGGGAAAGGACCTGACGGCGCGGCAAGCCGCCCAGGCTCTGTCCCGGGCTCAGGCGCTCATCGGCGCCTCGGGAGCCATGGACGGAGCGCTGGAGGCATCGCTGCGCGCCCTGGCCGACGAGCTGGGGCTCTCTGCCGGCGCGCTCTTCGGCCTGCTGCGGCTGGCCGTCACCGGCCAGCCGGTGAGCCCCGCGCTGCTGGAGAGCATGGCGATCATCGGGCAGCCGACGGTGCTCCAGCGCGTGGCCGCCCTGGCCTCGCGGCTGGAGGCGTTCGCGGCGTGAGGTTGGACCGGCCCCGGCGGCTATGGTAGAATGCCGCCTGCGTTGGGGGTTCGTCTAGTGGTAGGACAGCGGACTCTGGATCCGTATGCCGAGGTTCGAATCCTCGACCCCCAGCCTTGAGGCCCCGGCTCCCGGGGCCTTTCCGTTCCCCCCGCCCTCCTGCACGTGCCACTCGTCGCGGCCCGAGGATGACATCCGTCCGCCCCTGCGGATGCGATTCTGTGCGACAATACATGCAGGAGAGTGAATATGCCGTCCCGCCGCATGCCCGTCCGAGAAGCCGATCTGTTCAAGGCCCTCGGCCACCCCGTTCGCCTGCAGATCCTGTGGATCCTGGCCCACGAAGAAGCCTGCGTCTGCCACCTGGAGGCCCGGCTGCGCATGCGGCAAGCGTACCTGTCGCAGCAGTTGGCCGTGCTGCGCGAGGCCGGCCTGGTCGCCGAGCGCCGCATGGGCACCTACATCTACTACCGCGCCCGTAATCCCCAGGTGGGCGAGCTGATCGAACTTGTCCGCAAGTCCACGGGGTCTCCCGACCTGGGCGTCGGGGAGCCCAATCCCTCGGCCTGTTCGTGCCCCCGTTGCGTCGTCCTGGGACAGCCCCTCGCCGGCGCCATGCACAGCCGACCTCGCTCGACAGCCGCCGCCAGCAAGGGATCGCGATGATGGCTCAGCGGTCCGCAAGTCCTCGCTGGTCGGCGCTCCGCCGGCCCTCACCGGGAGGCGAGCCTTGGAAGCC
>DYJB01000139.1:6746-7585 GCA_020723365.1 Candidatus Aquidulcis sp.
TCGGCAATCTGGCCGCCTACCTGGCGGCGCACGTCCTGCTCTGCCTGGTCCCGGCGTTCTTCATCGCCGGCGGCCTTTCGGCGCTTGTCCCCAAGGAATCCATCACCCGCTTCCTCGGGCGCAAGGCGCCCCGCTATGTGTCGTACCCCGCCTCGGCCCTGGCCGGCTCGGTGCTGGCCGTGTGCTCGTGCACCATCGTCCCGCTTTTCGCCGGCATCTACAAGAAGGGCGCCGGCATCGGCCCGGCCATCACGTTCCTGTTCTTCGCCCCGGCCGGCAACATCCTGGCCCTGGCCTATACGGGCGTGGCCATCGGCGCCGACCTGGCCCTGGCGCGCCTATCCCTTTCGCTGGCCTTCGGCATCGGCATTGGCCTGATCATGGCCCTCATCTTCCGCCGCGCCGACGTCGAACACGATCGTCAGACGGATGACCTTTTCGCCGGGCGCAGCGCCATCCGTCCAGCCGCTGTGGTCTTTCTGCTGATCCTCATCGCCCTGCTGCTCTCCGGGACGCTGAAGATCGGCCTCCTGACCAACACCTATGCCCAGTTCGACCTCCCGATCGCCGGAGCCCAGAGTCTGGAGCAGGCGCTCTACCGGTTGGTTCCATACGACGCCAGCCGCGGCGAGGAAGGCGTGACGGTGCAGGGCGTGGTCCTGATCGGGCTGCTCGTCCTGATCGGGCTCTCGGCCTGGCGCGGGTTCGAACGCGTGCTGGACGGCTTCACTCGCTGGACGGGGATCACGCTCGGATTGATTGCGCTTACGCTGCTGACCGCCGCCGTGCGAATGGAGCCGACGGACGGCGGCCTGCTGGTCAGCCTCCCAGGCAAGTTC